>NZ_JBFPGY010000418.1:0-15124 GCF_041083715.1 Sphaerotilus sp. | reverse complement strand
CGCTTCTGGTCACGGGCCGTCGTGACGGCCGCCGCCTTGATCTCGACCAGCTCGGGCCGCTCCAGCCACGGCGAGTGGTAGGCGGTGTTGCGCAGGAATTCGGACACCCGCTCGTTGGTCTGCGCCACACCGGTCACGGCCACGCCCTGCCCGTCCTGTCGGATCGCCGTCAGGTAGATGCCCTCGGGCACCTGCGCAGTCAGCTCGTTCAGCAGATGCACAGGCATGTTGCGGTCGATCTGGAAGTCCTCGACCACCTTCTGGCGCGCCTTCAGGGCTTCGATCTCGGACTTCAGCGAGGCGATGTCCTTGATCTGGCTTTCCAGGCGGTGGATTTCCACCTGCAGGAATTCGTTGCGAGAGCGCTGTTCGCGCCGCATTTCACCCAGCACCAGGTACCAGGCACCTGCGATGAGTCCCCCCACCAGAATCGCCAGACCGATACCGAGGAAAAAGGCCTGCTTGCGGCGCCTGCGCTTCTCTTCCCGGTGCGGGAGGAGGTTGATCAGGATCATTGCAGGAATCTCCGCATCGCCAGCCCGCAAGCCGTGAGGTAGGACGGCGCCTCGCGGCGCAGCTTGCTTTCCCGGACCGCGGAGCCGATTTTCATGCCTTCAAAGGGGTTGACCACCTGGGACGCGAAGCCGGTGAACTCGGTCACCCGCTCCTTCAGACCCGGCAGTGTGGCCGAGCCGCCGGAAAGCATCACGTAATGGACCTTGTGATGCGGCGTGCTCGTGAAGAAATACTGCAGCGCGCGACCGATTTCCTGGGACAGGCTGTCGACGAACGGCACCAGGAGCGTCGATTCGTAGTCTTCCGGCAGATCGCCGGCGGTCTTGCGGTTCTCGGCCTCCTCGAAGGACAACCCGTACTGGCGCGCAATGAGCTGGGTGAGCTGTGCGCCGCCGAAGGCCTGGTCCCGGTCGTAGAGGATGTCCTCGTCGCGCAGCACCTTCAGGCTCGTCGCATCCGCGCCGATCTCGAACAGCGCGACCAGCGCATCGCGGCCCTGGTTGGGCAGGTTGTCGATGACACGGCTCATCGCCAGGCGGGATGCGTTCGATTCGATGTCGAGAATGACCGGCTTGAGTCCGGCGGCCTCGGCCAGCCCCTGCCGGTCCTGCACCCGGTCCTTGCGAGACGCCGCGATCAGCACCTCGACATCGCCGACCTGGTCCGAGCTGGGGCCGACGACGCAGAAGTCGAGGCTCACCTCGTCGAGCGAGAACGGGATGTACTGGTGGGCCTCGGCCTCGACCTGCATCTCGAGTTCTTCCTCGCGCAGACCACCGGGCAGCACGATCTTCTTGGTGATCACCGCCGACTGCGGCATGGCCATCGCCACGCTCTTGGTGCGCGAGCCACTCTTGACGACAACACGTTTCACGGCATCGGCGACCTCGTCGAATTTTTCGATCTGGCCTTCCGAAATCCAGCCCTTCTCGAACACCTCGCTGGCAAAGCGTTCGACGATGTACTCACCCGATGCGCTCTGGCTCAGTTCGACGAGCTTGACGCCGGATGAGCTGATGTCCAGTCCGATCAGGGACGCGTGCTTGCGGCCCAGAAGGATGTCAAGAAAGCTCACGCAGTTCCCCAAATTCACGTCCGTGGACGTGCCGGACTGTTAATAAACCACTTCAATGCTAGCAACAAAGGCATTGAGGCACAAAGATTTTCCCGGATTTTGCATTGTTGCCGTGTCGTATCCGGCAACACGAGCGCAAGCCTCCATCCAAGCACAATACGACCGCCCGGACAAGGCGCGATCCTGGAGCGTTACAAACGTATCTCGGCGTTTGTGACCAGTTCCTATAATCCTTCGGACGATTCAGGCCAATCCGTACATGAGCGACACCCCTCGACCTCCTCCGACCGACCGCCAGACCCCGTCGCACTCTCGCCGGCACCCTGCGCTGCGCATCCTCGCCTGGCTGATCGGGTTGCCGCTGGCCATGCTCCTGACCGGCCTGCTGCTGCTGGGCCTCGCGCTGGCCGTGGCCTATCCGAACCTGCCCGAGATCAATGGCCTGGTGGACTACCGCCCCAAGCTGCCGATGCGGGTGATCTCGGCGGACGGGGTCGTGCTGGGCGAGTACGGCGAAGAACGGCGAAATTATCTCCCGATCAAGTCCATTCCCAAGGTGATGCAGGACGCCGTGCTCGCCATCGAGGACGCCCGCTTCTACCAGCACGGCGGCATCGACTACAAGGGCATCCTGCGGGCCGGCATCGAGAACCTGCACGACGCGCGCAGCCAGGGCGCCTCGACCATCACGATGCAGGTGGCGCGCAACTTCTACCTCTCCACCGAGAAGACACTGACCCGCAAGGTCTACGAGATCCTGCTGTCGCTGAAGATCGAGAGCCAGCTCAGCAAGGAGCAGATCCTCGAGGTCTACATGAACCAGATCTACCTGGGTCAGCGCTCCTATGGATTCGCGGCGGCCAGCGAGGTCTATTTCGGCAAACCGCTCAAGGACATCACGATCGCCGAGGCCGCCATGCTCGCGGGACTGCCCAAGGCGCCGTCGGCCTACAACCCGATCGTCAACCGCAAGCGGGCGGAACTTCGCCAGCGCTACATCATCAGCCGCATGCTCGAAAACGGCTTCATCACCGAAGCACAGCGTGACGACGCTCTCGCAGAAACGCTGACCTACCACACCCCGCACAGCGCGGGCATCCATGCCGAATACGCGGCCGAAGCGGCCCGCCAGATGATCTTTGCCCAGTACGGTGATGCGGCCTACACCCGGGGCCTGAATGTCGAACTGTCGCTGCGGTCCGCCGACCAGATGCAGGCCTACCGCACCCTGCGGCACGGTCTGCTCGCCTTCGAGCAGCGCAAGGCCTACCGCGGCCCGAGCGCCTTCGCCGACCTGCCCGGCGACGAGGACAAGCTGGATGCCCGCGTGGCCGAGATACTGGAAGAGCACCCCGACCTGGACGATCTGCGTGCCGCCGTCGTCACCGCAGCCGATCCGCGCAAGGTCGGCGCCATGCTGCAGAACGGCGAAGCCATCACCGTGACCGGCGAGGGCCTGCGCCAGGCGCGCCCGTCGCTGATGGCGGACGTCACGCCCAAGATGCAGATCCGGCGCGGCGCCGTGATCCGGGTCATGAAGTCTGCCAAGGGCGACTGGAGCATCGTCAACCTGCCCGAAGTCGAAGGTGCGCTCATCTCGATGGAGCCGCAGACCGGCGAAATCCGCGCCATGGTCGGTGGGTTCGACTACGCCAAGAGCAAGTTCAACCACGTCACGCAGGCCTGGCGCCAGCCGGGGTCGAGCTTCAAGCCGTTCATCTACTCGGCCGCGATGGAAAAGGGCTTCTCGCCGGCCACCGTGGTCAACGACGCGCCGCTGTTCTTCGACGCCGGTGTCACCGGCAGCCAGCCCTGGGAACCGAAGAACTACGATGGCCAGTTCGACGGCCCGATGTCGATCCGGCGCGGCCTGGCCAAATCGAAGAACATGATCTCGATCCGCCTGCTCAAGGCCATCGGCCCCAGCTATGCGCAGGAATGGATCACCCACTTCGGCTTCGAGGCCGAGAAGAACCCGCCTTATCTGACCATGGCGCTGGGTGCCGGCGCAGTCACACCGATCTCGATGGCCGACGGCTACGCAGTGCTGGCCAACGGCGGCATCCGGGTCAATCCGGTGCTGATCACCCGCATCACCGACGCCCGCGGCCAGGTCATCACGCAGGCCCCTGCGCAAAGCGGACAGGACGAGCGCATGCGCGCCATCCCGGCGCGCAACGCCTTCATCACCAGCAGCCTGCTGCAGGAGGTCACGCGCACCGGCACCGCCGCCCGGGCACAGGCCGTGCTCAAGCGCCCCGACCTCTACGGCAAGACCGGCACCACCAACGACTCGCAGGACGCCTGGTTCAGCGGCTACAACAAAGGCCTCGTGGCCGTGGTCTGGATCGGCTACGACACGCCGCGCTCGCTCGGCGACAAGGAAACCGGCGGCGGGCTGGCCCTGCCGATCTGGATCGACTACATGGCGCAGGCGCTGCGCAGCGTGCCGGTGAGCGAATACACGGCGCCGGACGGCGTGGTGTTCATCAACAACGACTGGTACTACACCGAGAACAGCCAGGGCGGCGGCGTGCGGTCGCTGGGCCTGGAAGACGTGGCACCCCGACCAGCACAGCCGGACGAGCGCAAGGGCATCCTCGACCTGTTCCGGGACACGGGCGGGACGCCAAGTCCGTCCCCAGCGCCGGTCGGACCGCCGACAGCGCCTGCAGACACTCCGCGGTGAGCGAACGATGCACCAGCCTCAGGCCAGTGCATCCGGCGGCGTGAAGGCCAGTGCGCAGCCACCCTGCGCGCTGGCCTGGGCGGACAGTGCGGCGAAAAACTCGTCGCCGCTGCGGCCGTCCCGCCAAGCACCGTTGACCCAGCGGTAGTGGAACCCGCCGGCGCGGGCCGCCATCCACAGCTCCTGCAGCGGTGGCTGCAGGTTGAGAACAATCTTGCTGCCGCCCGGGAAGCTCAACTCCAGCAGCCCGCCGGTGCGGTGCGTGTCGATGTCGATCACGTCGTCGTCCAGCCAGCGGTCGATCGTGGCCTCGATGGCGGCCAGTGCAGCGTGTGCACGGCGGGCGTACTCGGCATCGGAGAGGCCGGTCGAAGCAGAGGTGTGGTCCATGGTCGCTAGAATCCGTCGATGTTCAAAGGCTTGCTGAAAACGAGTTTAGCGCTGTGGGCATCCACAGCCTGCGCCCTGCTGCTGTCGGCCTGTGGCCAGAAGGGTCCGCTGACACTGCCGACCCCGGACACCATGCCTCCCTCTCCTGCGGCTGCGGCCGCCCCCGCTTCCGCTTCCACACCCGCACGATGAACCTGCCCGGCTCCCCCTTTCTCGCCCGCGACGCCGCCGGCACCCTCACGCTCGAAGGCCACGCGCTGGCCGAGCTGGCCCGCGCGTTCGCGACCCCGCTGTACGTGTACTCGCGCCAGGCCATGCGCTCGGCCGTGGCCACCTACCAGCAGGCACTGGCCGGCCGAGCGCATCTGGTCTGCTACGCGATGAAGGCCAACTCCAGCCTCGCGGTGCTGCAGACCTTCGCCGAGGCCGGCTGTGGCTTCGACATCGTCTCCGCGGGCGAACTGCAGCGCGTGCTGGCCGCGGGTGGGTCGGCCGACAAGGTGGTGTTTTCCGGCGTCGGCAAGACCCGCGCCGAGATGCGTCTGGCACTGGAAGTCGGCGTGCGCTGCTTCAACGTCGAGAGCGAGGCTGAACTCGACGTGCTCTCCGAAGTGGCCGCAGCGATGGGCAAGACCGCGCCGGTCAGCCTGCGCGTCAATCCGGATGTCGACGCCAAGACACACCCTTACATCTCCACCGGGCTGAAAGGCAACAAGTTCGGCATCTCGCACGAACACGCGCTGGCTGTCTACCAGCACGCCGCCCGCCTGCCCGGCATTGCAGTGCATGGCATCGACTGCCACATCGGCTCGCAGATCACCGAGATCAGCCCCTACCTCGACGCGCTCGACCGCGTGCTCGACCTGGTCGAGGCGATCGAGGCGGCCGGCATCCCCGTGCACCACCTCGACCTCGGCGGCGGCCTGGGCATCACCTACACCGACGAGCAGCCGCCCACCGCCGACGCCCTGATCGGCGCATTGCTGGCGAAGATCGATGCGCGCGGCCACGGTCACCGCGAGATCCTGATGGAGCCGGGCCGCTCGCTGGTGGGCAATGCCGGCGTACTACTGACCGAGGTGCTCTACCTCAAGCCCGGCGAGCAGAAGAACTTCTGCATCGTCGACGCCGCGATGAACGACATGGCGCGTCCGGCGATGTACGAGGCGTGGATGGGCATCGTGCCCTGCCAGCAAAGCGACGCGACCGCCAAGACCTGGGACGTGGTCGGCCCGGTGTGCGAGTCGGGCGACTGGCTCGGCCGCGACCGTGCACTGGCCGTGCAGCCGGGCGACACCCTGGCGATGCTGTCGGCCGGTGCCTACGGCATGACGATGGCCAGCAACTACAACAGCCGCCCGCGCGCCGCCGAGGTCATGGTCGATGGCGAGCGCGTCACGCTGATCCGCGAACGCGAGACCGTCGAAAGCCTGTTCGCGGGGGAACGCCTGATTGACGGCAAGGGCGATCTGTGACGTTCTGCCGCCATCAGGTATCCTCGACCCCTTCGCGCGACCTCTCCGCGCTGGCCATGTGCCTCTGCCTCCGACTGCCATGAAAGCCTTCAACGAAGAAACCGTCACCTCGGTCCACCACTGGACCGACCGGTTGTTCAGCTTCACCACCACGCGCGACCCGGCGTTCCGTTTTTCGAGCGGCCATTTCGTGATGATCGGTCTGCCCGTCAACGGCAAGCCGCTGCTGCGTGCCTATTCCATCGCCAGCCCGAACTGGGAAGAAAGCCTGCACTTCTTCTCGATCAAGGTGCCGGACGGCCCGCTGACCTCGCGCCTGCAGCACCTGCAGGTGGGCGACAAGATCCTCGTCGGCCGCAAGCCCACCGGCACGCTGCTGATCGACTACCTGAACCCCGGCAAACGCCTGTACCTGCTGGGCACCGGCACCGGTCTGGCACCGTGGCTGTCGATCATCCAGGACCCGGAGACCTACGAGCGCTTCGAGAAGGTCGTCGTCGTCCACGGCTGCCGCCAGGTGAACGAATTGGCCTACCAGGATCTGTTCAAGGGCCTGCCGAACCACGAGTTCCTGGGCGAGCTGATCGGTGACAAGCTGGTCTACTGCCCAACCGTGACGCGCGAGCCGTTCGAACGCCAGGGCCGCATCACCGACCTGATCGAGGACGGCCGCATGTGGAGCGATTTCGGCCTGCCGGCGCTGAACCCGGTCGAGGACCGCGCCATGATCTGCGGCAGCCCCGCGATGCTGCGCGACCTGAAGAAGATGCTGGAAGAGCGCGGTTTCGCCGAAGGCAACACCACGACGCCAGGCGACTTCGTCATCGAGCGGGCCTTCGCCGAGCAGTGATCCCCTTGGGACCGGCGCACCGCCGGACCAACAAAAAAGCGCGACCCTCGGGTCGCGCTTTTTTGTTGGAACTGTCGCCAGACGCCATTCCACAGACGCTGTGGATAACCCTGGGGATGAGCTGCATATTCACAGCTCAATCCATTGATTTCAAATGACTTTTCCTAGATTGCCTCATATTTCAGCAGTGTGACAGGCATCCGGAAATCACTTGACCGCTGCCAGCATGAAATCCAGTGCCGCACCGACGTCTTCATCGCTCAGCTTGGGGTTGCCCGCCTTGGCCGGCATGGCACCCTTGCCCTTCAGCGCAGACTGCAGCAGAGCATCGCGACCGGTCTTGACCCGCGGCGCCCAAGCGTCCTTGTCGCCGAACTTGGGGGCGTTGGCCAGGCCCGGCACGTGGCACATGGCGCAGTTCTGGTTGTAGACGTCCTTGCCTTCGGCGGCCTGGGACAGGCCGGCAGACAGGGTCAGGGTGGCAGCAGCCAGAACGGACAGCAGGGTTTTCATGGAGTCTCCTCGGAGCGTTGATTGGACATGGATGGCACGACCGGCACACAGACGTACCGCGGCGGCGGCGTTCCTGTGCAAACTGCGTGCCCCGCCTTCAATGCACCATCTGCGGGCGACGAGGACCGGTGTTTACCCGGGCAAGACCTGGCGCCATGGCACAAACGACGCAGCCTGTTGCGCAATGCCGTGACACCGGCGCTGACCAATGGAGCGGCGACGCTCAGGCAAAGCCGAGCAGACGCTTGGCGTTTTCCTTCAGGATCAAGGGCTTGACCTTGTCCTTGAAGCCGGCTTCATCGAAATCCTTCATCCAGCGCTCGGGCGTGATGAGCGGGTAGTCGGAGCCGAACAGCATCCGGTCCTTCAGCAGCGTGTTGGCGTACTGCACGAGCTGCGCCGGGAAGTACTTCGGGCTCCAGCCGGACAGGTCGATCCAGACATTGGGCTTGTGCAGCGCCAGCGACAGCGCCTCGTCCTGCCACGGCCAGCTTGGGTGGGCGATGACGATCTGGATGTCGGGGAAGTCGATCGCCACGTCCTCCAGCAGCATCGGGTTCGAGTTCTGCAGCCGCAGTCCACCGCCGCAGCGCATCCCCGAGCCGATGCCCGAGTGCCCGCTGTGGAAGATCGCCGGCAGCTTGTACTCGGCAATGACCTCGTAGAGCGGCCAAGCCATGCGGTCGTACGGCAGGAAACCCTGCACCGTCGGATGGAACTTGAAGCCCTTGACACCATGTTCCTCGATCAACCGGCGGGCTTCGCGGGCGCCCATCTTGCCCTTGTGGGGGTCGATGCTGGCGAAGGCCACCATCATGTCGCTGTTCTCGCGGGCGGCGTCGCAGATCTCCTCGTTGGGGATGCGGCGGCGGCCGAGTTGCGCTTCGCTGTCGACCGTGAACATCACCAGGCCGATCTTCTTCTCGCGGTAGTAGGCGACCGTCTCGGCGATCGTCGGGCGCCGGTTGGATCCGAAGTACTTGTCGGCAGCCCGGTCGTATTCCTCGCCGTAGTTGTCGAAGGGATTGCGGCACGACACCTCGGCGTGGGTGTGGATGTCGATGGCGATCAGATCGTTGGTGTTCATGGAGCGTACCGTGGTTATTTGCTTAAATTTTGTAATCAATTCAGGACCGCAAGACCAGGGTTTACCCGCAAAACAAACATGATTTAAGCCTTGTTGCGGCGCAGCAAAGGGTTACTACGGAGCAGCAAGACTGCGCAAATACTTATATTTGTTAATCAAATTCCTCTCTCTCGCTTCTGCCGCTCCTCACGCCATGACCTCACCCGCCCTCGACTCCTTGTTCGTCCCGGCCACGGGCCTGCTGGCCGGGCTCGACCTGCTGCAGATCTCGCAATCCGGCCCCGTCATGCACCTCCGCCTGAACCGGCCAGCCAAGCGCAATGCCATCAACGACGCACTGGTGGCGCAGATCCACACCGCCTTCGTCAACCTGCCGGCCGAGACACGCGCCGTCGTGGTCAGCGGCGAAGGCGATCATTTCTGCGCCGGGCTGGATCTGTCGGAGCTGGTGGAACGCGACATCCATGGCGCCATCCTGCACTCGCGCGGCTGGCACGCGGCGTTCGATGCGGTGCAGTTCGGCAAGGTGCCGGTGGTCGCGGTGCTGCACGGCGCGGTGGTCGGTGGCGGACTGGAGCTGGCCGCGTCGTGCCAGATCCGCGTCGCCGAGGACTCGGCCTACTTCGGCCTGCCCGAAGGCCAGCGCGGCATCTTCGTCGGCGGTGGCGGCTCGGTGCGCATCCCGCGCCTGATGGGCACGGCGCGCATGACCGACATGATGCTGACCGGTCGGGTCTTCGACGCCGACCAGGGCGAGCGCTACGGCGTCGTCAATTACCGCACCGCGGATGGCGAAGGTCTCGCCAAGGGCATCGAGCTGGCGCGCAAGATCGCGGGCAATGCACCGATGACCGCCTTCGCCGTGATGCACGCACTGCCGCGCATCGTCGAGATGAGTCCCTCGGAAGGCTTGTTCACCGAATCACTGATGGCGGCAGCCGCCAGCAACACCCCCGAAGCCCAGGACCGGCTGCGCGCTTTCCTCGAAGGTCGGGCGGGCAAGGTGGTCAAGCAGTCATGAGCACGTCCATGCACTCCACCGCCCGCTACCGCGACACCCGCGTCGGTGGCTGCACCGCCGCTACGCTGGAGACTGGCGCGGACGGCCTGCAGCGCCTGCGCGCCACCGAGCCGCTGGGCTGGTTTCCGCCCCGGCTGACCGACGCGCTCGAACAGTGGGCCGACGAAGCGCCCGAGCGCACCTTCGTTGCCAAGCGCGCGCAAGGCGGCGACTGGCGGCGCATCACCTACGCCGAGATGCTGCAGCGCGCCCGCGCCGTCGGCCAGGCGCTGACGGACCGTGGCCTGTCCGCCGAGCGCCCGATCGCCATCCTTTCCGACAACGACCTCGAACACCTGACGCTGGTGCTCGGCGCGATGTGGGCGGGCGTGCCGGTGACGCCGGTGTCCTCGGCCTACTCGCTGATCTCGCAGGACTACGGCAAGCTGCGCCACATCGCCGAGACTGTGACACCGGGGCTGGTGTTCGCCGCCTCGCCGGCCTACGGCAAGGCGATCTCGGCCGTGTTCGGCGCGGAGGTCGAAGTGGTGCTGACCGAAGGCACGCTCGATGACCGCAGCGTCACGCCCTTTGCCGCCTTGCTGGCCACCACGCCCGCGACATCCGGAGAGGCCGCCCACGCGCTGGTCGGCCCGGACACCATCGTCAAGTTCCTCTTCACCTCCGGCTCGACCAAGCTGCCCAAGGCGGTCATCAACACGCAGCGCATGCTGTGCGCCAATCAGCAGATGCTGCGCCAGTGCCTCGCCTTCCTCGCCGACGAGCCGCCCGTGCTGGTGGACTGGCTGCCCTGGAACCACACCTTCGGCGGCAACCACAACGTCGGCCTAGTGCTCTACAACGGCGGCACGCTCTACATCGACGAAGGCAAGCCGACCCCGAAGGGCATGGCCGAGACGCTGCGCAATCTGCGCGAGGTCTCGCCGACGATCTACTTCAACGTACCCAAGGGCTTCGAGGAAATCGCCTTCGCGATGGACACCGACACGGTGCTGCGCCGCTCGCTGTTCGCCCGTGCGCAGGCCTTCATGTTCGCCGGAGCCGGGCTGTCGCAAGCGGTGTGGGACAAGCTCGACGCCCACGGCGAAGCCGAGATCGGCGAGCGCGTGCGCATCATCACCGGGCTGGGCATGACGGAGACGGCGCCATCCTGCACCTTCGCGGTCGGCACCGACGTGCGCTCGGGCCACATCGGGTTGCCGGTGCCGGGGGTCGAGGTCAAGCTGGTGCCGGATGGTGAAGGCGAAACAGCCAAGACCGAGATCCGCTTCCGCGGTCCGAACGTGATGCCTGGCTACTGGCGCGCGCCGCAGCAGACGGCAGACGCCTTCGACGAGGACGGCTACTACCGCACCGGCGACGCCGTGCGGTTCATCGACCCGGCCGAGCCGACCCGCGGCCTGCTCTTCGACGGCCGCACCGCCGAGGACTTCAAGCTTTCCACCGGCACCTTCGTCAGCGTCGGCCCGCTGCGGGCACGGGTGACGCTGGCCGGTGCGCCTTGCATCCAGGACGTGGTCGTCGCCGGCCTGAACCGCGACGAGATCGGGTTGCTGGTGTTCCCGCGCGTCGACGAATGCCGCAAGCTCGCCGAGGCCGACGGGCTGGAGGCGCAGGACCTGTCTGTGCCGGACCTGGTCCACACCCCGGCCGTGCGCGACTTCTTCCAGCGCGTGGCCGACCAGCTCTGGCGCGCCGGCACCGGCAGCGCCAACCGCCCCGCCCGCCTGCACGTGATGGCCGAGCCGCCATCGATCGACAAGGGCGAGGTCACCGACAAGGGGTCGATCAACCAGCGCGCCGTGCTGCTGCACCGCGCCGCACTGGTCGAGGCACTCTACGCAGGCCGCGAGAGCGACCCGTTCGTGGTCCTGCCGACCAAGCGCTGAACCACAAGCCCAGAAGGAAGGAACCCGACATGCAGATCCAAGGACACGCCGCGATCGTCACCGGCGGTGGCTCGGGCCTCGGCGAGGCCGTGGCCCGCGAACTCGCCCGCCAGGGGGCGAAGGTGGCTGTGCTCGATGTGAACCAGGCTGGCGCCGAGCGTGTGGCCGCCGACATCGGCGGCCTCGCGCTGCGCTGCGACATCACCGACAGCACCAGCGTCACCGCCGCGCTCGACGCAGCGGAAGCCGCCCACGGCACGGCGCGCATCGTCATGAACATCGCCGGCATCGGCACTGCCAAGCGCGTGATCCAGCGAGATGGCTCCCCCGCACCGCTGGAGGACTTCGAGCGCGTCGTGCGCGTGAACCTGGTCGGCACCTACAACGTCGTGCGGCTCGCCGCGGCACGGCTGGCGAAGGCCGAACCGCTGGACGGCACCTCGGGCGAGCGCGGCGTCATCGTCAACACCGCGTCGGTCGCGGCCTTCGACGGCCAGGTCGGACAGGAAGCGTATGCGGCGTCCAAGGGCGGCGTGGTCGGCCTGACACTGCCCCTGGCGCGCGATCTGGCGCAGTGGGGCATCCGCGTCTGCACCATCGCGCCGGGCCTGTTTGCCACACCGCTGATGAACGAGTTGCCTGAAGCCGTGCAGCAGTCGCTGGCAGCATCGATCCCCTTCCCGAAACGCCTGGGGCAGCCCGACGAGTTCGCCGCGCTGGCCGCGCACATCGTCCAGAACGGCCACCTCAACGGCGAGGTGATCCGGCTGGACGGCGCACTGCGGATGGCGCCACGGTGATTTTCCGATAAACCGACCAGTCGGTCGGGAATATACGCATGGATTTTGACCTTTCTCAACGGCACATTGCCACCACCCACCGACACCCGGAGGAAGACATGACCCCCTCGAAGAACGCCCCGACGCTTCTCAAGACCCTGGTTGCCGCAGCGGCGCTGTGGGCAGCCTCGGGCGCGGCATGGGCCGACATCAACATCGGCATCAGCCTGCCGCTGACCGGCCCGGCCAACGGCCTGGGCATCCCGATGCAGAAGGGCATCAGCCTGTGGCCGGCGTCGATCGGCGGCGAGAAGCTCAACGTGGTCGTGCTCGACGACGGCTCCGACCCGACCAAGGGCGTGCAGAACGCCAAGCGCTTCGTCACCGACAAGATGGACATCGTGATGGGCTCGGCCGCGACACCGGTGGCGATCGCCATGTCCGACACGGTGGCCGAGGCCGGCACGCCGCAGTTCATGTTCTCCCCCGCCGTGCTGCAGGCTGGCAAGGACACCTGGGCCTTCCGCCTGCCGCAGTCGAACGCGGTGATGTCGCACGCCATGCTCAGGCACATGAGCAAGCTGGGCGTGAAGACGGTCGGCTTCCTCGGCTACACGGATGCCTACGGCGAAAGCTGGCTCAAGGACTTCCAGGCCGAAGCCACCGCCATGGGTCTGCCGATCAAGATCGTCGCCACCGAGCGCTTCGCCCGCACCGACACCGCCGTGACCGCCCAGGCGCTCAAGCTGACCGCGGCGAATCCGGATGCCATGCTGATCGTCGCCTCCGGCTCGGGTGCTGCGATGCCGCACAAGGCCATCATCGAGCGCGGCTACAAGGGCAAGATCTACCAGACCCACGCCGCCGCCACCCGCGACCTGATGCGCATCGGCGGCAAGGACGTCGAAGGCGCCTACGTCGTCTCCGGCCCGTGCGTGATCGCCGAGCAGCTGCCCGACGACCACCCGTCCAAGAAGATCGCCATCGACTTCGTGCAGAAGTTCGAGAAGGCCAACGGCCCCGGCTCGCGCAACCAGTTCGCCGGCCATGCCTATGACGCCGCGCTGGTGCTGGAAAAGATCATCCCGATGGCGCTGAAGAAGGCCAAGCCGGGCACCCCCGAGTTCCGCGCCGCGCTGAAGGACGCCACCGAGACCATGGGCCGCACCGTCGTCTCACACGGCGTGCTGACCTACTCGAAGGACAACCACTGGGGCTTCACGACCGAGACCGGCGTGATCCTGAAGGTGGTCAACGGCGACTGGAAGGTCGAGTAAGCGACCACCCCACCCCCAACCGGAACCCCCTCCGATGGACTTCTCGATTGCAAGCATCCTGGCGCTCGACGGCGTGACCAACGGCGCGGTCTACGCGCTGCTGGCCACGGCGACCGTGCTGCTGTTCGCCGTCACGCGGGTGATCTTCATCCCGCAGGGCGAATTTGTCGCCTACGGCGCGTTGACGCTGGCCGTGCTGCAGACCGGCAAGGTGCCGGGCACGGTCTGGCTGCTGCTGATCATGGCAGCCGTCGCTGCGGTGGTCGAGGCGGTCCACGGGCTGCGCCAGCGCCGCCCGGCCGGGCTGGTGGCCAAGGGCGCGGTGCTGACACTGGCCGCGCCGCTGGCCATCGCCACGGTGGCCATGGTGGCTGCGCCGATGAACCTGCCGCTGGTGCTGCAGGCACTGCTGACGCTGGCCATCGTCACGCCGCTGGGCGGGCTGACCTACCGGCTGGCCTACGAGTCGCTGGCGGATGCCACCGTGCTGGTGCTGCTGATCGTGTCGGTGGGGGTGCATTTCGCGCTCACCGGGGTGGGGCTGCTGTTCTTCGGCGCCGAGGGTTACCGCAACCCGAGCTTCTGGGACGAGCGCTTCAACGCCGGCCCGCTGATGCTGACGGGCCAGACGGTCATCATCTTCCTGGCCTCGACGGCGCTGATCGTGCTGCTGTGGCTGTTCTTCGAGCGGTCGCTCTACGGCAAGGCGCTGCGCGCCACCGCCGTGAACCGCCTCGGCGCCCGCCTGATGGGCATCTCGACGGTGCAGGCCGGCCGCCTCAGCTTCACGATGGCGGCCTTCATCGGCGCGCTGTCGGGGCTGCTGATAGGCCCGACCACCACCGTGTTCTACGACTCCGGGTTCCTGATCGGCCTGAAGGGCTTCGTCGCCGCCGTGTTCGGCGGGCTGGCGAGCTACCCGATGGCGCTGGTCGGCGCGCTCGGGGTCGGTCTGCTGGAATCGTTCGGCTCGTTCTGGGCCAGCTCGTTCAAGGAGGTGATCGTGTTCACCTCCATCCTGCCGGTGCTCCTGTGGCGTTCGCTGCGTGACCCGCATACTGAGGAGGATTGACCCGTGGCGGCACGCACTCGCTGGTTCCTGTTCTTCGCCGCGCTGCTGGGCCTGTTGCCCATGCTGCCGGTGCCGGAGTTCTGGATCACCCAGCTCAACTACATCGGCCTGTACGCCACCGTCTCGCTCGGCCTCGTGCTGCTCACCGGGGTGGCCGGCCTGACCTCGTTCGGACAGGCGGCCTTCGTCGGCGTCGGCGCCTACACGGCGGCCTTCCTGTCGGTGAACTACGCCATGTCGCCGTGGCTGACGGTGTTCATCGGCCTGGCGATCACGGTCGTCGTGGCACTCATCCTGGCCGCCGTGACCCTGCGCATGTCGGGCCACTACCTGCCGCTGGCGACCATCGCCTGGGCGCTGTCGCTCTACTACACCATGTCCAACATGGACTGGCTGGGCAAGTACGACGGCATCCTGGGCGTGCCGGCGATGACGCTGTTCGGTCTGAGCCTGGCGTCGGGGCGCAGCTACTTCTACGTGATCTGGATCGT
>NZ_JBFPGY010000417.1:0-4635 GCF_041083715.1 Sphaerotilus sp. | reverse complement strand
ATCCACCACCTCGTCCACCTGGCCGTAGATGCCGGGGAAACGCAGGTCCAGCCACAGCCACAGCGTGCAGGTGCGCAGCGTCTGCTCCATGCGCTCCAGGCGGCTGTGCTCGTCCACATCGTTCAGGAACCACGCGGCGCCGGCCTGGCCGGATTTGGCGTGGTGGCCCGCCCATTCGAGGAACTGCTTGACCTGCGCATCGGTGCGCGTGTCCACCGGCGCCTGCGCATAGACGAAGCGCTGGCGCAGCGGCAGGTTGCCGGCGACCTGGTCGAGCTGGGCGGCGAGGTCCAGCATCTGGTCGAGTTCCGCCACGGCGAAGTGGGCGTTGTCGAGCTGCAGCTGTTCGACGAACACGCCCAGCACGTCGCGCAGGCGGTTCTTGCCCAGGCGGCTGGCGATGGTGTCGATGTGCCACCAGTTCGGCGCGACCGGCGCCTTGAAGTCGCGCGGCGCCTTGGGCACCTTGGGCAGCAGCGCCTTGAGCGTGCGCAGCGCCGTCGGCTCGGCTTCCTTCAGCACGCCGCAGAAGCCTTCCTCGTGGATGCCGAAGCGTCCGGCGCGGCCGGCGATCTGGTGGACTTCGGACTCGGTCAGCGGGCGGTCGCCCTGGCCGTCGAACTTGGTCATGGTGCTGAACAGCACACGGCGCACCGGCAGGTTCAGGCCCATGCCGATCGCGTCGGTGGCGACCAGCACATGCGACGCGCCCGTGGCGAAGCGCTCGGCCTCGCGGCGGCGCACTTCCGGCGGCAGCGCGCCGTAGATCACCGAGACGATCTGCCCATTGGCCGCCGCCTGGTCGCGCAGCATCAGCACGTCGCGGCGGCTGAAGGCGACGACCGCATCGCCCTTCTTCAGCGAACTCAGCGACACCGGTGCGGGCAGCAGCTCGACGTGCTGCTTGCGCTCGAAGCGCTGCACGGTGCATTCCTCGCCGCACAGGCCGAGCAGGTTGCGCAGGGCCTCGACCGCGTAGTCCGAGCAGATGATCAGCAGTTCCTCCGCAGGCACGGCCACGATGGCCTGCGTCCATGCCCAGCCGCGGCTGTGGTCGAAGATCATCTGCGCCTCGTCGATCACCGCCACCTCGATGGGCTTGTTGGTGTCGACCATCTCGATGGTGCTGGAAACGACGCGGGCGCCATCGGCCGGCACGCTTTCCTCGCCGGTGCGCAGCGAGCACGGCACACCGCGTGCGGCCAGCCGGTCGCGCCCTTCCAGTGCCAGCAGGCGCAGCGGCGCCAGATAGGCACCCGCCTTGGCCTTGGCGAGGCGCTCGAAGGCCTGCCAGGTCTTGCCGCTGTTGGGCGGGCCGACGAACAGCGTCACCTTGCGCTGCAGGCGGCGGGCCTGGGGGAAGCTGTCGGGATAGCCCTGGAAGGCCAGCTCGCTGCTCAGGCCCTCCATGGTGTCCTGTTCGTTGACGCGGTGTTCCCAGCGGTCCTGGGCGCGGGTGCAGGCCGCCATCAGGCTGTCGAGCGACTGCGCGGTGGCGCACTCGGACTGCAGCGCGGGCAGCAGCGAGCCGATCTGCCACAGGTTCAGCTCGGCGCTGCGGTTGACCAGCCGCTCCAGGTGGGCGGTGAGGGCCTCGGCGTGCGGGTAGTCGGGCAGGGTGCTGAGCGCCTTGATGAGCGCGGGCTTGTCGCCGGTGCGGAAGAAGTCCCACACGGCCTGGGCCGGCACGGGCTGGTGGTGCGTCACCGTCAGGCGCCAGCCCTGGGCGTGGAGCTGCACGCCCTGGCGCGCCTCGCGCTGCCATTCGTCGCCGCGCCGGGCCACACCTTGCGCGTCGAGCGTCGTCGCGCGCTCCAGCATCAGCGCGCGCACGCTCTGGCCCGAGCCGACCACGTTCAGGTGCTGCAGCGCCTCGGTCATCAGCGCCGGGTCGATCCAGCGGCTGGGCCGTTGTCCGGGAACCGCCTTCTGCAACAGGATCAATCCGAGCCCGTCGAGATGGGCATCGGCCTCGGCACTCTGCTCCATCTGGTAGTCGATCGGCTGCACGACCTGCGGCAGCAGATACGCCGCCAGACGGATGCGGTCGACCTGTTCCGGGGTGAGGTGGGACGGGATGCGGCTGGCGTGGCGCGGCTGGGGCAGGGGGCGGGGGGCTGTTGTTGTGGCGGACATCGGGGGCGGCGCAGGGCCTGGGTTCAATCGTCGGAAGAGGCCGAACTCTACAGCGTCGGCGCCCACCCGATCGGTCCGGCCTGTTCAGGCATCTGCCACGTCATGGATCCGTCGTGGGGCCCGTTCCGTGGACAGCTCGGACCGCTTCGTCTGGCGGAAGGGGTGGTGGGGGTCAGTGGGTCGGGTCTTCAGCGCAGGCGACTCGGCATAGAAGCTCGCGTTGAGCTGGGTGTGCGCGATGAGGTGGTGCCGGAAGCGCAGGTAGAGCGTCTGGTCGACCTGGCCGGGATCCTGCCAGAAGGTGGCGAGCGGGCCGCTGTAGACCAGCCCCGGCATGCTGTAGACCGACTCGCCCAGCGTGATCACCGGTGCACCATGGTGCAGTGCCTGCAGGCCGACCGTGCTGTTGATGGTGATGACACCGCGGGTGTGGTCCAGCAGCGTCGGCAGGTGCTGGTCATGCAGGTAGACCACGCGGTGGCGGAGGTTCAGCCGCTGCGCTTCCTTGCGGATGTGGTGCCGGTAGTCGCTGTAGGCCCGGTCCATCGGGTGGTGCTTGATGACCAGGCCGACCTCGTCGGGGGCATGCGCGGCGAACGAGGTCATCACGTCGCTGATGAAGGCCTCGATGCTGGGAAAGAGCGAGTGGTGCGTCACCTGGCTGTCGGATTGCACCTGCAGCGGCACCAGGAACCAGCGCTTGCTCAGGTCTGCATGGCATAGCCGTTCGTGCAGGCCCTGTTCAGCGATCCGGTAACGCAGGTGGCGCAGGAGGCTGCGCGCCCAGCGCAGCGGCTCGACGACGGGGTTGAGCGAGCGGTGGTGGCGCTGGTGCGGGTACCACGGGCGCATCGCCATCGCGGCGATGCCATAGGCGGCGGCGATCAGTGCGGTGCGGCGGATGTTCTGGGTGGTCGGCTGCGGCGAGGTATGCCGTGGCTGGGCCGGTTCGGCGTAGAAGCTCGCCGAGCGTGGCAGTCGGGACAGCGCATTGACACCCCGCCGCTCGACGGTGACATAGTTCGGCCGCAGATAGCCCTCCTCGAACACGAAGACGCTGATGCCCATGGCTTGCGCCACCTCGCGGGCCACGCAGTGGATCGGACGCATCTGTCCGAACAGCACCATGGCGTCGATGCGCTGGCGCTGCATCAGGTCCCGCAGCCAGTCGGCCAGGGCTTCGGGACGGCCGGTGTAGCGCAGTGCGCCGCCGTGGCGCCAGAAGAGCTGGTCCCCGCCATTGAAATGCACCTTGGTCACGTGCTGGCCCTGCTGGGTCAGCAGCGTGGCCAGATCGCTGAAGAACCAGCCCATCGGGCCTTGCAGGATCAGCGTGTGGCGGCGGTCGACCAGGGCGCGGAATGCGGTGGGCCACGGTGGCAGGCTGGCATTCTCGGCGGCAGTCGGCATGGTGGCAGGGGGTCTTCAGCGTGGACGTTGGCAGTCGGAGGGTTTCTGGCCTGGAGTCGATTGCACCGTACCGGGCCGTTCCTGAAATGGGCGAATAGCGCGAGTGCAGCGGTGCAAATCGGCGTTCACGCCGGCTTCAGCGCTGGCGGATCTGGGCGACGGCATGCAGCACCTGCCGCTTCAGCTGTCGCCAGCTGCGCGCACCCAGCGGGGCGGTTGGAGGGGCCAGTCGCTGCCACTCGCGCAACTCCACCAGCGCCTGCTCGGGCGTGGTGTAGGTGCCGGAGCGGCGGCTGATGTAGGTCGGATAGAGCACGAGCGTCGCGGCCACCAGCTCGTCGAGCTGCAGCGTGCGCTTGCGGCGCTGGCGGGCAGGGTGGTCTGCGGGCGCGCGGTCCTCGGTCAGGCCCCAGCCGGCGTAGAACGGCATCCCCCAGGTGGTGACCGGGCAGCCGCGCAGCAGCGCTTCGAACCCGGTCAGCGAGGTCAGCGTGTGCACGGCATCGACGCGGGCCAGCAGGCTGTGCATGGGGACGTCGGTGACGATCTCGTCACAGTGCGCGCGCAGGCGTTCGCACTCGGCCTGCCAGGCGCGGCCGGTCTGGCGCAGGCCGGCAACGACGTCCGGATGCGGCTTGTAGACCAGCCAGGCCTTGGGTTCGGCGATCCGGACAGCGCGCAGCAGGTCGGCGTTGGTGCGGATGTCGGCGGCGCCCCACTGGATCGAGGCGTCACTCTCGACCTGGCCCGGCACCAGCACCACCTGCCGTGCCGTGGCTGGACGCTGCCATTCGCCACTGCCGACGTTGTACTTGGTCAGGCCGGCGTTGACGATGGCGGTGCGCAGTGCGCGTGCCCGCTCGCGCAAGGCGTCGTCGAAGTCGTGCTGGCGCAGCAGGTGTTCGAGGCGGCTCGGACGGGTGGCGTCGAAGTAGATGCCCAGATCGTCGATGACCCAGGACACCGGGCGCGTCAGGTCCGCACCCAGCCCGACCGAGCGCAGGAATCCGTCCTCGATGCGCAGCACCGGGCCGGTGGCCTGTGGCGGTGCCGGACGGCGACCCCAGACCGCGACCGCAGTACCTGGAT
>NZ_JBFPGY010000416.1:0-15129 GCF_041083715.1 Sphaerotilus sp. | reverse complement strand
CGGCGAGCTGTATCTGAGCCACCTGCGCCGTTCGACGACAGGCCCGGCAGAGGCCACGACCGTGTTCTGTCCGGGTGATCCGCTGGAGGTGTGTCCGGACTTCTTCGCACTGCTCGAAGCCTCGGCGCTGTGGGGCGAGGTCCAGCCCTTGTCCCAAGCCCGCACCGAAGGCGAGTTCGCGCGCGATCCGCGGGACTGGGTGGCGGATCTGCCGATCGCTCCGGTCCGGTTCGACCTGTGCAGCTGGGCGCCCCTGGGTGGTTTCGACAAGGTGGTGTACCGGACCCAGCACCGCTACCGCCAGACACACCGGCTGACCGACGACGACCATCCAGCCGTGCACTTCTTCGAAGCCTGTGGTCTGGGGAGATTCGCACGGACCGTGGGCCAACATGATCTGGGCCTGCGCGACAGCGGGCTGCTGTTCGCGGTGCGGCAGTCGCGCATCAACGACTGGCTCGCAGCCGATGGTCCTGCCTTGGCACAGGCGGGCGACTGGCTGCGCCAGGATCCGGTGCATGTCCGCATCTGGGACCAGTTCTGGCTGCACCTGTTCGGCATGCCCTTCACGCGCATGGACACGCTGTCATGTCCGGATCCCGCGCTGGACATCGGGAACGACGAGGATGCGCTGCTGGAGGATTTCTCTCTCAGCCGCGCACTGGCCACCATCGATGACACGCTCGCGCGCCTCGCCCCCCCACCGCTGGCGCATCGCGACCACCGGCCATCGGCGCTGCAGGTGGCACGGGCCATCGCAGCCACCCAGGCGCGGCCTGCCCCTGCGCGTTCTGCCGAATCACGGCGGGATCTGGCAGATCTGTCGGAGCGGGCCGCCCAGGCCTTTCGCATGGGCGATCTGCAGTACGCGGTGTCCTGTGCGCAACTGGCACTGAAACAGGACGCAAATCACACGGCCAGCCGATTCACGCTGGCCATGGCGCTGTCGGCACAGGGCAGCCGCGAGGCCGCGCTGGAGCAATTCGAGCTGCTGCTGAACGTCGAGGCCCCCGCCGCCCGCCGCATCCCTGTGCCAGACCGCACGACTGCGCCGACCCGACCGCAGTGAACCGTGCAAACGTGCCATTCGAGGATGACACGCTGTAGGAATTTGCCTGACACGCTACAAGAGTTTCGGGGACTCAAGGCACGGAAGAGGGCTGATGTTCCCGCCCAGTTCATGTCATCAGAATCGACTCCATCGACAACGCCTCGCCGACCTCCACCAGGCAGCGAAGCCCACCCAGACCGACAGGAACTCGACATGAACACCGAACAGATCCTCTCCGAAATCCGCGAAGCCAATCTGTCCTACATGATGCTGGCGCAGAGCCTGATCCGTGCCGACCGCGAGCAGGCGCTGTTCCGCCTGGGTGTGTCGGAAGAGACCGCGGCCATCCTGGAGATGCTGTCGCCGGCCCAGATGCTGAAGATCGCCGCCGGCAACACCCTGCTGTGCCGCATGCGTGTCGACGACGATCTGGTGTGGAGCCTGCTGACCAACCACGGCAAGAGCGCGGCCAACGACGGCGTGTCCCGCCTGCATGCCAGCATCCTGATGGCCGGTCGCCATCAAGAAGCCGCCTGAGCCGCACCAGGCGCCAGGCGCAGATCCAGAACACGACGACACACCGGGGAAGACCACCATGAAGTGCAAGAGCATCCTGACCGAAGCCAAGCAGATCGAACGCGCGGTCACGCTGATCAAGCTGGGCGCCCGCCTGCAGGTGCTGGAGTCGGAGACCGACCTGTCCTACGAGCGCCTGCTGCGCCTGTACAAGGAAGTCGCCGGCAAGTCGCCGAGCAAGGGCCAGCTGCCCTTCTCCACCGACTGGTTCATGACGTGGCAGCCCAACATCCACGCGTCGCTGTTCCTCAATACCCATGAATACCTGAACAAGGTGGCCGAACTCGAAGAGATCGACACCGTGATCAAGGCGTATCAGCTCTATCTGGAGCAGACCCAGGCCCAGAACCTGGAGCCGCTGCTCTCCGTCACCCGCGCCTGGCGCCTGGTGAAGTTCGTCGACAACGGCATGCTGACGATGACGAAATGCTCCAAGTGCGGCGGTCACTTCGTCACCCACCCGCACGAGATCGCCAAGCACTTCATCTGTGGCCTGTGCAACCCACCGGCCCGGGCCGGCAAGGGCAAGGCCAGCGGCTCGCTGCAACTGCACTGATTTTTCCCCCTACACCACTCCCGGTGTTTTGACACGGACCCACGGCGCGATGCCCGGGTCCGTTTTTTTATTCTGCTCAAGGAGACCGAACGTGGACGTCACGCTGGACGAACCTTCCACCGGCATCGCGGCACTGCGGGCCACCCACGCGACACAGTCGCCCTGCAAGTGCTGCGGCGCCAATGCCCGACTGTCGGGATTCGTGGACTTCGATCGGGACTGCTTCGGCTACAACGCCCAGCGCGGCCAGATCCGCGGGCTGCCCATCGCGTATTACCGCTGCGCGGAATGTGAATTTGCGTTCACGGAGGCCTTCGACGGGTGGAGTCCGGCCCAATACCAGGCCCACATCTACAACGACGAATACACCCTGTTCGATCCGAACTTCGCGACCGAACGCCCCCAGAACACCTGCAGGCTCGTCCAGCAGCTGATCCACGACCGCTCGGTGCGCATCCTGGACTACGGCAGTGGCAACGGACACACCGCGCGTCTGCTGCGTGAAGCGGGCTACGCCCACGTCACCGAATACGATCCGTTTCACGGCGACCCGGTGAAACCGGCCCAGGGCGGGTTCGATCTCGTCATCTGCATCGAGGTCGCCGAGCATGTGCCGGACCCGCTGCGGCTGTTCGCGGAGCTGAATTCCTACAGCGCCGACCACGGCATCCTCATGCTGTCCACCAAGGACATGGCCGAGGTCCAGGGAAACTGGGTGAACGACTGGTATGTGGCGCCGCGCAATGGACACATCTCGTTCTACTCCAGCCGGACGCTGACCCTGCTCGGCAACAGCCTGAACCGCAGCTACCGCAAGCTCGACAGCTTTCGGCATCTGCTGATGCCCAAGGGTGCCTGACGCACCGGCTCAGACCCGCACGGTGCCGCAGCAGGTCGATTCGGCGATGAACAGTCGACCGTTGCGCCACACGATCTCCACCTTGAGGGCTGGCGCAGCGTCGAGTTGCGCCCAGAAGCTCTCCAGCTGGCTCCGGGCCACAGCGACCATGCCTGGTGGATCCCCGGGCAATGCACGCAGTGCCGCCAGACGCCCGGCGGCCTGCTCGATGAAGTCGGGGATGCCCTGCTGCGCGATGCGCCGCACCAGCCCGGCATGGTGCGGGTCGGCGAACTTCTCGATGATGAACTGCCCGTTCCGGCAAACGCGCAGGGACTCGATCAGGCAGCTCAGGGCTTCGCGGTCGGCCATGTCGCTCCCGATGGCCAGATAGAGCGTGGCCGGCGGTCCATCCTCGCCGGACGGCACCTCGAACCGCGCACCGGCGGCCACGGCCCAGAGCCGCTGCCGCTCGTTCGGACGACAGGTGGCCCACAGGTCCAGATCCATCTGCGCGTTGAAGACCACCGCACGGAACCCGAAGCGCGCCGCCAGCTTCAGCGCGCCGTGGCCGCCCATGCTCCCGAAGTAGCAGGTGACGCGTTCTGGCGCAAACGCCGTCAACACCCTCGCCTGCACCAGCGCGTCGATCTCTTCGAGCACCTGCTCGCTGTACCAGTTGAATTCCGGGTTGTTGACGAACAGCAGGTGGTGGCCCGGCAGCGCCTGCTGCAGACCACGGACCTGCGCGTAGCCGTGCCGGCTTTCCAGACAGGACAGCACGATGAGCAGTTCGCCATTGCCCGCCCCCGGCGCAGGCGCCACCCACAGGTGTTCGCGGCCCGGCCCGGGCGCAAGCCACGGCAGCCAGTGCTGCAGCGGCTCGCTGGCCAGGCGCCGCTGCGCTTCGTCGGCGTGGTCCGGATCGGCGGCCAGTTTCCGCCAGAGTGACTCTGCGCGGCGCAGGTCGCGGCGCCGGTCCGTGGCCCCCGCTTCCAGCGCCCCGTCGAGCAGCGCACGGGCCAGCATCGCGGTGGCCAGCGTGCGCAGCGGCCCTGCAGCCCCCCCCGCCAGACGCTCCCACTGCAGCCATTCGGCACTCCCTGCGGCACCGGACGAACCGGCCTCCAGCCACGAACACAGCTCACTGGCGTCGGCCGTCTCGTCGACAGCCAGGATCTTCAGCACAGCGGCCAGCCAGGCGCGGGCCTGCGCATCCCCATGGACAGCACGCGCCTCGGCCAACATGCGCACGCCACTGGCCGCGTCACCATGGTCCAACGCCTGCAGGGCCAGTGCACGGCACAACGCAGCGACCGCGGGTGGCGCCAGCGTGCCGCTGTCCAGCAGTGCCCGCACCGCCGGCGCTGGCAGGCTCCCACGTTCGGCCAGATCGTGGCAACCATCCAGCGCGCCCAGGATGCGCCAGGCCTGCCCATCCGGCAACGGTTCGGCACTCGCCTCGCCGAGCGCGGCATGCAAGGCCGCCATCCGGCCTCTGGCGGAGTCGCGGTGCAGGCAGACCAGCAGGCGTGCACGCCAGGCCGGATCCGGCAGCCGCCACGGCTGCAGCCAACCGGACTGCAGCGGCTCGCTCAACTCCAGCGATGCCTCGCCTTCCAGCCAGCAGCGGAACCACCGTGGCGACACCGCGGCCGATCCACCGCCCTGCACGCACTTCACCAGCGTTTCAGCCGCCAGTGGTGCATTGCCGATCCGCACCGCCAGCTCGAAGATGCGCGCCATGCCCTGGTCCCGCGGGGCCACGCCCGCCTCCAGCGTCACCAGGATCTGCTGCAGCAACGCATCGGCATCCTGTGGGGACAGGGCCAGCGTGTCGGCATCCAGCCGTGCCCGCACGGCCAGCCACTGCGCAGCAGGTCGTGCCGCAGGGCCGACCTGCCCGTGCGACGCCAGCAGCGCCAGCACATAGTCCGGCGCCAGCGGCCAGTGCAGCGTGCGGGTGAGGTGCAGTTCGGCCAGCGCCAGCCACGTGGACGGTGCCTCCCAGGCCCCGTCCATGAGCCGACACCACGGCGCCAGCCGCCCGTCGAGCCACCGGGTGGCCTCGTCGCGGGTGCGTGCATCCACGCAGGACCAGAGTTCCCACAGATGCCGGTGCAGGGACAGCCGGTCCTCGGCGTCGACATGGGCGGCCACCAGCGGCAAGCGCTGGCGCAACTGCACGGCGTGGTCGTGGTTGCCGGTCGGCAGTCCCGCGAGCCAGTCCCGGACGGACTGTCGGTTCGGATACGACCGGGTGGTGGCGCGGGCCAGTGCGCGGGCGGGCGGGCGGTGTGCGGTGGTGACCAGAGACATGGCAGGAATCTAGGCCCGGGCCACGCCGACCAGCGGGCCGAATTGCGGGCGGACCCTGCACCAGTTGCGGCGCCGCCCTCGATCAGCGGTAGAGGAAACTGCCACGGCAGCGCGACCTTTTTCAGCTGTTGATGGCCGGCAGGCGGTGCCTACATTCAAGGCCTACCCACCAGCCCGGCCAGCCCCATGCACGAGCAACTCCAACAACCCGACGTCGTGACCCCCGAGCGACTGGTGCACCCGGGCCGTGACACGCTGACGATGCCGCATCTGCTGTCCCGGATCGAGGCCACCGAGGCACTGGGAGACCAGATCAGCCAGGCGATCGACCAGCTGGTCGATGCCGTCCTGGGTCTGCAGCAGCCGACCGCCCCCGCAGCCGACACGGGCCCCGGCACCGAGGCCCTGGCCACGCTGGAACGCCGGATGCAGACCCTGGAGCAGCAGGCCCACCTGAGCCAGGCCTGCCACGAACTGACACGCACCTCGCAATTCCACCCGAAGGAACGCAGCGTCGTCTTCGTCGGCACCACGTACTTCGGCTGCAACGTCAAGTACGCCTGGCTGGCCTTCCGCGAGCGGGCACGCCAGGAGGGCATCACGGCCTGGTTCCTGCCGCAGACGGCACAGCAGGAGCAGGCCGTCACCTCGCTCGGCGAAGCCTGCTTCCCACTGCACCACAACGACTGGAGCACGTCCCATGTGCATGCGGCGCTGTCGGCGGCGGTGGTCGTGACCTGCGACCACCTGCTCAACCCGAATCCCTACGCCGCCGCACTGCTGGCCGGTGCGCGCCATGTGCAGCTCTGGCATGGCGTGTCGATCAAGGAAATCGGCCTGCGCAACCTCGTGCCACTGCGCCAGATGTCCGCACGCTTCGCACGCGTGCTGTCCACCTGCGGCCCCTACACACGGCTGGTCGGCACCTCGGCCGGACAGGAGCCGGAATGGCGCCGCTGGTTCGGCTTCGAACGCTATGCGCCGATCGGCTACCCGCGCAACGACGTGCTGCTGCGCACGCCCGATGCGGCCGATCTGCTGAACGTCGACATGGACATCTACCAGCTCGCCAAGAAGACCCGCGCAGCAGGCAAACGGGTGGTCCTGTATGCGCCGACCTTCCGGGACGCCCGACAAGGCACCTGGCTGCTCGAAGCCGGTCTGGAACAGCTCGCCCAGGCGCTGGCACGCCGCGGTGATCTGCTGATCGTCAACGTGCACCCGGTCGAAGCGCCGCTGATCCCGCAACTGGCCGTCGCGATGCCAACGGCCCGCTTCGTCACGCCGCGCACCGACCTCTATCCGGTGATGCGCGAGACCTCCCTGCTGGTCACCGACTACTCCTCGGTGATGTTCGACTACCTGCTGCTGGACCGGCCGATCGTGCTGTTCCGGCCGGACCACCAGGACTACGTGACCCGTTCGCGCCAGCTCTTCGACGCCAAGCTCGACGAACACCCCGGCCCGATGGCCACCAGCGTGCAAACGCTGCTCGACGTGCTGCGCCAGCCCGACGCACAGGGCCGCACCTACGCACCGACACGGGCGGCCATGCGCCAGCGCCTGTTCGACCACACGGATGCCCAGGCCGGCGAACGGTTCAGCCAGCTCCTGCTGGAAGAACTGGCAGCAGCTCTGTAACCACCCTCGGGAGCCTCCCATGACCAGTGTCCTGTTCCTGAGCGGTCCGGCGCGCCTGCGGCAGCCGGCCCGGCTCCATTCCATCGCGATCACCTACGGCACCTACGACCTGTTCCACATCGGACACGTCCGGCTGTTCGAGCGGATCAAGCAGCGCTACGACCGGCTGGTCGTGGCCGTGTCCACCGACGAGTTCAACGCGGTCAAGGGCAAGCGCTCGGTCGTGCCGTTCGCGGACCGGGTGGCCATGATCCAGGCCTGCCGCCATGTCGACGAGGTCATCGCCGAGACGGACTGGGCCCAGAAGACCCGCGACATCGAAGCCTACGGCGCTGATGCGCTGGTGATGGGCAGCGACTGGACCGGGCACTTCGACGAGTTCCGGGCGCTGTGCGACGTGGTGTACCTGCCACGCACCGAACATGTGTCCAGCACGGAGCTGAAGACCGACATCGTCGCCCGCGCCTTGACACCCACCACGATGGCGCACCCCGCCTGAGAGCCGACCATGCCCGCCTCCCTGCGCCGTCCGCCGACGCTCCGCCCGCCGCCCGCCATCGCGCGCACCCGCCCCGCCACGGGATCCGTCACGGGCCGCAGACTGCCCTGGCCGCTGCCCGCGCTGCTGTGCTGGGCGCTGGCATGGGGCCACTGGCTGGGCATGCAGTCACTGGACGTCGGAGTCGGCGTCTCCTTCGCCGGGGCGGTCCTGGTCGGCAGCGCGCTGGCACTGCTGGCCGCTTCGCGCTGGCGCCGACTGATGATCGCCGCGGGCTTCCCGCTGTCGTTCGCGCTCAGCGGACTGGCCAGCGGCTGGTCGGCGGTCTGGTGGCTGCTGCCACTGGTCCTGCTGGCGGTGGCCTATCCAGTGCGGGCATGGTCCGATGCCCCCCTGTTCCCGACAGGCGCCACGGCGCTCGACGGACTCGACGAGCTGATCGAGCTGCCCGCGCAGGCCCGCGTGCTGGACGCCGGCTGCGGCCTGGGTCACGGTCTGCAGGCCCTGCGCCGGGTCTGGCCGCAGGCCCGGCTGGAAGGCATCGAGTGGAGCCGGCCCTGGCGGCTGATCGCCGCGCTGCGCTGTCCCTGGGCACGCATCCGGCAGGGTGACATGTGGGCGCAATCGTGGGCCGAGCACGACCTGGTCTACCTCTTCCAGCGCCCGGAAAGCATGCCCCGCGCCGTCGAGAAGGCCCGGCGCGAAATGCGCCCGGGGACGTGGCTCGTCAGCCTGGAATTCGAGGCACTGGGCCTGCGACCGCACGCACGCCTGCAGCACCCGGACCAGCGCCCGGTGTGGATCTACGCGATCCGTGACGCCCGTCCCGGGACCGGCCACGGCCCGCACGACGGCGACTCAAGTGTCGAGTCCTCCTGACCGATATGCAAATCACGGTGCCGGTCGCGGGTCTCCCCGCCGCTGCAGCACCCCATGAAGTCATCTGAGGAAAAGGTCTCGCATGTTCGTCATCATCGGATGGGCGGTCGCCATCGGCTGCATCTTCGGCGTCTACGCCGCACACGGGGGCAACATGGGCGTGATCATCCACGCCCTGCCCTTCGAGATGCTCACGATCTTCGGCGGCGCGCTTGGCGCCTTCGTGGTCAACAACCAGATGAAGGTGCTCAAGGCGGCGGGCAAGGGCCTGGCAGGCTGCTTCAAGGCCTCCAAGCACTCCAAGGCCCGCGCGATGGAGCTGCTGGCCATGCTGTTCGAGATCCTGCAGAAGACCCGCAAGGAAGGTCTGATGTCGATCGAGAAGGACATCGAGGATCCGCACGCCTCGGCGCTGTTCCAGAAGTTCCCCGTCGTCGGCAATGACCACCACGTCACCGAGTTCGTCTGCGACTACCTGCGCATGATGGTGTCGGGCAACCTGAATGCCCACGAGATCGAGTCCCTGATGGACACCGAACTCGAGACCCACCACAACGAGGCGCACGGCGCCTCGGCCGCCATCGCGCGGCTGGCCGGCGCCCTGCCCGCCTTCGGCATCGTGGCCGCGGTGCTGGGCGTGGTGAACACCATGGGCTCGGTGGGCCAGCCGCCAGCCGTGCTGGGCGGGATGATCGGCTCGGCGCTGGTCGGCACCTTCCTGGGCATCCTGCTGGCGTACGGCTTCGCGGAACCGCTGGCCGGCCTGATGGAGCAGAAGATCGACGAGGACGGCAAGGAATTGCAGTGCGTCAAGACCGTGCTGCTGGCCAGCATGCAGGGCTATGCGCCGCAGATCGCCATCGAATTCGGCCGCAAGGTGCTGTATTCGACCGAGCGCCCGACCTTCACCGAGCTGGAACAGCACGTCAAGAAGAAGTGATCACAGGAGACTCCCATGGCCGGTGACGCCAAGAAACTGCAGCCCATCATCATCAAGAAGGTCAAGAAGGGCGGCCATGGTGTGCATGGCGGCGCCTGGAAGATCGCCTACGCCGACTTCGTGACGGCGATGATGGCCTTCTTCCTGCTGATGTGGCTGCTCGGCTCCACGACCGACGGCGACAAGAAGGGTCTGCAGGACTACTTCCAGTCGCCCCTGAAGGTCGCGCTGATGGGTGGCGGCTCCGGCTCCGGCGACTCGTCATCCGTCATCAAGGGGGGCGGCCAGGACATCAACCGCACAGCCGGCCAGGTCAAGCGGGGCGACATCGAGGCCGAGCGCAAGACCTACCAGCTCCAGGCCCTCAAGGCCAACCAGGCACAGGCCGAGAAACAGCGCCTCGAAGGCCTGCGCGACCGCGTCAAGGAGGTCGTCTCCGCCTCGCCGCAGCTCGCTGCATTCAAATCGCAGATCCGGCTGGACATGACCCGCGACGGGCTGCGCATCCAGATCGTCGACGAGCAGAACCGGCCCATGTTCGACAGCGGTCTGGACGTGGTGAAGCCCTACATGCGCGACATCCTGCGCGCCATCGGCAGCGTGCTCACCGAAGTGCCCAACAAGCTCACGCTCGAAGGCCACACCGACGCCCTGGCCTTCTCCGGCGGCTCAGGCGGCTACAGCAACTGGGAGCTGTCGAGCGACCGCGCCAACGCCTCGCGGCGGGAGCTGATCGCCGGGGGGCTCAAGGACGACCGCGTGCTGCGGGTCCAGGGACTCTCGGCCAGCGTCCCCTTCGACAAGCGCGACCCCAAGAACCCCGTCAACCGCCGCATCAGCATCATCGTGATGACGCGCGAAGCCGAAGAGCGGTTCTTCGAAAGCGATGACGCCACGTCCGTCAACGCCATGCCCGCCGATGACCTCGCCTCAAGTCCACCGGCCGCCGGCCGATAACCCTGTCTACGGCCCATTCATGCTGAAGGATTCGTAATGCCCGCCTGCCCCGATCTCCGCTTTCTCGTCGTCGACGATTTCTCCACCATGCGCCGCATCGTGCGCGGGCTGCTCAAGGAAATGGGCTGCCTGCACATCGAGGAGGCCGAGGACGGCGTCAACGCCCTCCAGGTGCTGCGCGCCGGTCGCATCGACTTTGTCGTCAGCGACATCAACATGCCCAACATGGATGGCTTCGAGCTGCTCAACCAGATCAAGCAGGATCCGGCGCTGTGCCACATCCCCGTGCTGATGGTGACAGCCGAAGCGCGCAAGGAAGACATTGTCCGGGCCGCACAGACCGGGGCGGCCGGCTACATCGTCAAGCCGTTCACCAAGGCCACGCTGGAAGAAAAGGTCACCAAGATCATCCAGAAGATGCCCGTGACAGCCTAACCGTGGAGACCACCATGACTGACCAGCAAAATCACTATGCCTCGCCTGAGGTGATCCGGCAGATTGGTGAAATCACGCGCAAGCTGCACGACTCCGTCGCACAAATGGGCCTGATGGGCGATCTGCAGGCAGCGACGCAGGCGCTGCCTGACGCGCGCAGCCGGCTGAACTACATCGCGAAAAAGACCTCCGATGCGGCAGACAAGGTCCTGAACTCGGTCGATGCAGCCAAGCTGGAGCAGCAGAGCATCAGCGATGCGTCCCGGGACATGCGGCAAGAACTGGCCAGCAGTGCCCTTCCGAACCCGGCCACACAAGAGAGACTGCATGCCCTGATCGCCCAGGTGCAGGGCTCGACCAACCGCATCGACGACCACCTGACCAACATCATGGTGGCCCAGGACTTCCATGACCTGACCGGTCAGATCGTGAGCAAGGTCGTCCGGCTCACGGGCGATCTGGAGCAGAACCTGGTCCAGCTGCTGCTGCAGGTCGCGCCGGGATACAAGTCGATCGCCCTGGTCAACGAAGATGACCTCCACGGACCGGTGGTGAATCCCGAGAACCGGACGGACGTGGTGTCCGATCAGAACGAAGTCGACGATCTGCTCGCCCGCATGGGTTTCTGAGCACACGGACCACACGCCCCATCGGGGCGCCAAGAACAGGGCAATGATGCAGCGGCACTACACTGCGCCGCACCGTCACTGCCCTTTTCCACTGGCCATGTCCGATCTCCACGCCGCCTTTGTCCAGGCCGTCGCCGACTCGAAGCTGCTGCCCGAGCGCCCCGACAACAGGACACTGCTGCAGATCTACGCGCTCTACAACGACATCCAGCGCATCGCAGCGCTGAAGTGAGCCCCAGGGGCTGCTTCAAGGCTGCGCCAGCGCCGCGTCGCGTTCGACCTTGGTCAAGGCGGCCAGCCGGTACACCTCGGCATGGAAGCGCGGCCAGTCCTGCCCCACCCGCTCGAACAGCCGCTCGAATGCCGGCACCTGCGCGTTGTAGGCCGCCAGCACCCCCAGCCGCGCATTGTTGACGCTGTCGAACCAAGCATCGTACGCACGGTCTCCGCCCCAGGACCCATCCCGCCACCGCAGGTACTCGGTGTGCAGCCCGGCCAGCAGCCGCGCCTTCTCGCGGCGCTTCTCCTCGTCCGGTGCAGCGCTGCGGTAGAGCGCATCCAGCCGGTCGCGGGCACGCATCGTCATCGCGCGAAACTCGGCACGGCGCCGGTCGAGCGCATCGGTCGCGGTGATCTGGGCCTCGCGGCCACCCTGTGCCAGCCACTGCCGGCTGCCGATGCGCTCCACCGCCGTCGCGTAGGACTCGTTGAACGTCGTGTCCCCGTCCGCATAGGCCACCTGGTGCGCCAGCTCGTGGAAGACCAGCCGCACCAGATCGATCTCCGCGCCACGCAGGAAGGTGTTGAGCAGCGGGTCGGCGAAGACGCTGCCCGGCAGCCTGCCCAGCGTCGAGTAGGCCGGCACGCCATAGACGCTCGCCTCCCAGCCCTGTGCCCGCAGCGCGGCGGCCAGCTGTTCGGCCTCGGCCTTGTCGAAGTAGCCGCGGTAGCCGACGCAGCCCAGTACCGGGAAGCACCAGGTCTTGAGCTGGAGCGACAGCTCGGGCGCCGCCACCACGTTCCACACGGCGGCCGGTCGTCCGAGATCGGCGTAACGGCGGTAGCTCGCGTTGTCCGGCAGCGCCAGCACGCGGCTGGCGTAGTCGCGCAGTGCGCGGCTCAGTTCAAGCCGCTGGCGGATGTCGTCCGGCGTGGCGGGATCGGCCAGCACCTCGTCCACCGGCCGCGCCGCGCCCAGCATCCGCAGATGGCCTGCCACCGATTGCCACAGATACCCAGGCCGCCATGCCGAATCGACATCATCGGCGGCCGTCGTCGTCGCACACGCGGACAGCGCCGTGGCGAGCAGGAGTGCCAGCGTGCGGGCCGCCCTCACCCGGCCACTCCCGGCGCGGCTTCCACCTCGACCAGCACATCGTAGAAACACGGCGCCGCGCCGATGTCGGTGAGCCGCTGGTGCGTGACCTCGTTGACGTTGGTGCCACGCACGCCGAGCTTGCGCCACCAGATGCCGAGGCCGTTGACGACGCCGGGGCGGGCGCGGGTGCTGACGCGGGCGGTGCAGTGGTAGCTGCCACGGTCGTTGAAGACACGCACGGGCGTGCGGTCGGTCAGGCTGCGGGCGGCGGCGTCGTCGGGGTGGATCTCGACGATCGGCTCGGCCTCGATGTCGCGCAGGCTCTTCACGTTCACGAAGGTCGAGTTCAGGAAGTTGCGGGCCGGCGGGGAGATCATCGCCAGCGGGTAGCGCGCCGCCAGCGCGGGCGACGAGGCCGCCGATTCGTAGGGCGGCACATGGTCCGGCAACCCCAGCCCCGGCACGTCGATCTGCACCCGCCCGTCCGGCGTGGGAAAACCGCCCTCGGCGAACGGTGCATCCGCAATCGGCAGGCTCATCCAGCCGGGCGAGGCTTTCAGCGCCTCGTAGGTCACGGCGCCGCGCAAGGCCTGCTCGGCCAGCGCCTCGTCGCTGTCGCGGAAACACGGCTCGCCGAAGCCCATCGCCGCCGCGAGCCGCCGGAAGATCTCCGTGTTCGGCAGCGCCTGGCCGAGTGGTTGGACAGCCGGCTCGTTGAGCAGCACGTCGGTGTGGCCGTAGCTGGTGTGGAGGTCCAGGTGTTCGAGCTGCGTCGTCGCGGGCAGCACGTAGTCGGCGTGGTCGGCGGTGTCGGTCAGGAAGTGTTCGAGGACGACGGTGAACAGGTCTTCACGGGCAAATCCCTGCACCACCTTGGCCGACTCGGGGGCGACCGCGACCGGGTTGCTGTTGTAGACGACGAGTGCCTCGATCTTCGGGCCGAAGCCGGGTGACACCTCCGCCTCACGCAGCAGGTCATCGCCGATGGTGCTCATGTTGAGGGTGCGCGGCGTGCGGCCGGCGAGCAGGTCGGGGCGCTGGCGGGCGGCGTCGTCGCGGATGGCGCCGAACCAGCCCGAACTCGACAGCAGCAAGCCACCCGCCCGGTGCCGCCACGCGCCCGTCAGGCACGGCAGCAGCGCGATCAGCCGCACGGCGTTGCCGCCGCCGCGCACGCGCTGCATGCCGTAGTTCAGCCGGATCGCGGCCGGCTGCGTCGTGCCCAGGTCGCGGGCGAATGCGCGGATCTGCTCGACCGGCAGGCCGCAGACCTCGGCGGCGCGCTCCGGCGGCCATTGCAGGGCGCGTTCACGCAGCGCGGGCCAGCCCTCGGCCTGCACATGCGCGTCGATGTACGCCTGGTCGAGCCAGCCATGCACGACCAGTTCGTGCATCAGCGCCAGCGCCAGCGCACCATCGGTGCCGGGCCGCAGCGCGAGATGAACCTGGCACTTGTCGGCCGTCTCGGTGCGGCGTGGGTCGATGCAGACGAGCTTGGCGCCGTTGCGCTTGGCGGCTTGCGCGAAGGTCCAGAAATGCAGATTCGAAGCGATCGAGTGGCTGCCCCAGATGACGATCAACCGGCTCTCGGCGAAGTGGCGGACGTGCATCCCGACCTTGCCGCCGTAGGTCGCCGCCAGTGCGTCGCCGCCGGCCGAGGCGCAGATCGTGCGGTTCAGCAGCGACGCGCCGAGGCGGTGGAAGAACCGTGCCGCCATGCTCTCGCCCTGCAGCAGGCCCATCGTGCCGGCGTAGCTGTAGGGGAGGATCGCCTCGGGATCGCGGGCGGCGATCGGCTTGAGCCGGGCGGCAATGTCGGCCAGCGCCTCGTCCCAGGTCACGGGAACAAACTGCCCGGCGCCCTTCGGCCCGACGCGCTTCAGCGGGGTCAGCACACGCTCGGGGTGGTAGGTCCGCTCGGCGTAGCGCGAGACCTTGGTGCAGAGCGCGCCGTGGGTCGTCACATGCTCGGCGCGGCCCTGCACGCGCACGACGCGCTCGGTGGTGGTGTCCACGCTGACCTGCATCGCGCAGGTGTCGGGGCAGTCGTGCGGACAGGCGGCGCGCACGATGCGGAGGGCGGATTCGGCGGGGGCGTTCATGCCGTCATGATGGCATGGTCTCCGGGGCTGGCGTACGCTGCAGGCGCGTGGTCACCGGCCATGCAGCCACCCGAGGAGACCGACGCATGGCACCCCAGACCTTCGACACATTCGACCGATTCGAGGCAGACGCCCGCACCCGGGGCTTCGACGCCGTGCTGGTGCGCGAGTGGGCGCCCGGCACCGACACCGGCCTGCACACGCATCCGTTCGCGGTGCAGGCCCAGGTGGTGCGGGGCGAGTTCTGGCTGGACATGGGCGAGACCACCCGGCACCTGCAGGCGGGGGACACCTTCGCGCTGGACGCCGAAGTGCCCCACACCGAACGCTATGGTCCGGAGGGCGCCACCTTCTGGGTGGCACGCCGCCACCCACCGACCCTGCAGGCA
>NZ_JBFPGY010000415.1:0-4653 GCF_041083715.1 Sphaerotilus sp. | reverse complement strand
GGCATTTCCGCCGAAGCTTGGCCGAGGCGATCGAGGCTGCAGGCGTCGAGGGCCCAATTCATCGAGGGCTGCGCGGTGTGTTCGTGGCAGGAGGCCAGTCCGAGCGCCTCGTCCTGCGTCGTGCGCCACAGTGGCATGCGCAACTCGATCAGCGCCGACGGATTCTTGCCGACGAGCCTCGACAAGCGTTGCTGCGACTCGCGGCTGAGGTCGGTGCGGGTCGACAGGCCACCGAACACCGGCCCGAGCACTTCGGGCAGCGGCATGCCGTCCTGCAGCGTGCCCTGGGGCAGGCTGGCGGGTTGCCCGTCCAGATCGCGCACGTACGAGACTGGGAATGTGCTGGGTTCACTGTCCAGGAGCAGCGCCACCACCGGGCTGGGTGCCACCGGGCATGCGTTCTTGCCCGCCTGCATGGTCCAGCCATCACGGCATGCCCACAGTGCCGTGCGGTCGGGCAGCGGGCGCAGCAGGCGGTCATTCGTCATGGTCTCCAGCAGGTCGGCCAGCGTTGCCGCACCAGAGGCTTCGTGGTAGCCGCCGTCGCCGAGCCGCCCCAGGCGCGCTGCGTCCGGTGGCCCGTGCGGTCCAGCGGTGTCGCTGGCCAGCACCATGCCGCCCGGGCTCACGTACGGGAACCGTGCGCTGTTGTGGACCGCCTGCGCCAGCGTCAGGCGGCGCGTGTCGATGGCCGGGTCGAGCAGATCCATCACGTCCGGCAAGTGCATGCGCACGTTCGACTGCAGGAAGCGTTGGCCATCTTCGAGCCGGACCGTGTTGAGCAGCAGCGCTGGCAGATGCGGCCCCGTCTCGCGCTCGGCCAGGGCATACAGCTCGGTCAGGGGGCGCCGCCACGACAGTGCGGGCATGGCGTTGCCGAGACTTCGCTCCCAATCCTGCGCCCACGCTTCTTCCAGCCCGAGCGAGCGATCGGCACTTGTGCCCATGTCACGCGGCAGTGGAAACGGCACGAAGCGGGTGGCCAGGTCGGGGAACAGCATGCGTCCGATCACCGGAGACAGAAAGTCGCCGCCCAGGAATTTTTCGATGCGCCTGGTGCGGCAGCCGCCTTCGGGTTGGATCTCCGTGCCCACGTTCGACCCGCAGACCGCCGCATCCGGAAACTGCGCCAGATCGGACACGAAGGCTGCGGCGCCGAGACTGCCGCCCGACACGCTGCTGATCGCGAACAGATTGGCGGCGAAGCGCTGCCCTGTCTGGCGTGCTTCGTCGTCCAGACGGGCCAGCACGCTGCCCGACCAATATGCTGCACGGCTCGCACCACCCACCAGCGCGGCCATGTAGATGGGCTCGCCTGGCGGCACTTGCCGCAGCCACGCAGCGAATCGTTCGTTGACCGTGACGCGTTCCTGGCGCCAGTCCTGCTCTGCAGGGACCATGGCACTGGCGCCGGGAACCGCACGCTGTGCGATCCAATGGGTTTCGTGCACGCTGCCCGCGAGGTAAAGCACCAGCGGCAGCCAGTGCGCCACACCGACCGACCAGCGCGCCATCGTCAGATAGGTCAGCACGAAGCCACCGAACACAGTCCAGCTGCCAAGCGCGAACAGCAGGATGGCGGGCGAGGTCAGGCTGCGTGCCAGCCCGATCTCGTCGTCGGCCGAGGCCATGAGCGAGAGGGTGGCGCTGCCCCAGAACAGGTTGAGCACGAAGACGCCCCACCGCTGCTGCGCATCGGACTGGAAGACCCACGTGCGCCGACGGTCCCATTGCCACAGCCCCGCGGCTGCCGCGAGCCACAACCCTGCGAGCACACGGCCGGCCGGTACGCTCCACAGCCCGCCCAGCAGCACGGCACTGAATGTCAGCAGCCCAAGCGTGGCCTGGCGGCCGGAGGCCCCCAGCCGCTCGAAATGGCCGTAGGTGTTCTTTTCGAGCACATCGCCGAAGCGCGTGCGCAGCACCAGCAGACCCAGGAACAGCCCTGCGGCGATCGACGTGACCAGGCCCAGCATGCGATTGCGCTGGAAGGTCAGCAGGCACACCGGAAAAGTGGCCAGAATGGCCAGCAGGCGCGGCAGCACGACCGCGACCCAGTGGACGAACGGCGGATCGGCGTCGGCCCCGAGGCTGTCGTTTTTGAACTTCCGGCTGAGCAGCAGTCGCGCAACGAACCACGCCGTCGCGGCCCAGTACAGCACGGCGCCGACGTGGAACAAGGTGCGCAAGGACCACAGATCACCGCCGGTGAGCGCCACCTGGAGCGCTTCGCGGGCCTGCGGCACGGCCATCAGCACCACGTTGCCGACCACCACCGCGAAGATGCAAGGCGAGCAGCGCCACGCCAAGCGTGCCAGCAGGATTGTTCGCGGAATTGGTGCGGCGCGCGCATTCATGGTCTGGCCCGGTTCGACTCCAGCGCCGACATCGACTGCATCGCGAATTTGACGTGCATGGCCCAACCTCGTCGCCACGATTACACACCAATCCAGTCTGTCGAGGTGAACTGACCATGAACGAAGTCGTCGCCTGGATGCTCTGGTACAACCGTGCCCGATGCAGTTCGAAGCAATGTGCGAGCGGACTCATCAGACAGGGAACACTTTGCATGGACATGGACCCCATCGAACTGATCGACAGTACAACGGACCCAGCAGATGGGCCGCAGCAGCGCGCCAGCAAGGCCCGGTTGAACACCTGTGTGGCCATCACCGTCTCGGTATTGGCCACGTTCATGGGCCTCTGCAAGGTCAAGGATGACAACATCGTCCAAGCCATGCAGCAGGCCCAGGCGGACAAGCTCGACCATTGGAACTACTACCAGGCCCGCAACCTGCGGGAAGACCTGGCACAGGCCACGCTGACGCAGTTGCGTCTGGCCGCCGAGGGGCAAACTCCGGAGCAAGTCAGTCGCTATCGTCCGGCCATCGATCGATACGAGGACATCGCCCGCACCCAGGCGACCAAGAAGGAAGAAGTCAAGGCCCAGGCCGAGCAGGACCAGACAACCTACGACGCGCTGAACTACCGTGACGATCAGTTTGATCTGTCCGATGCCCTGCTGGCCGTGGCCATCTCGATCCTGGCGGTCACGGCCCTCACCGGGCAGTGGTGGATGTACGGCTTGGCGCTGGTGCCGACCGGGTTTGGTGTCCTGATGGGACTGGCGGGCCTGTGTGGTTGGATGATCCACCCGGACCGGTTGGCCGCGTTGTTGTCGTGATCAGCGTTCTGGGAATGGAACGGGTGTGGACGAAGCCAGCCGGCGGTTGCAGATCACCTGACGCGTGGCAGATGGCCTGAGCGTATGACGCGGGACACCAAGGCGTCCCGTTCCGGATCCGGCGAGCGCAACGGGCCTTGCAGCAAGGCAGCCAGGACCTTGTCGGGGTCGACCGGGCCGTCCGTGGGGCGCAGCAAGTCAATGAGGGTTTCATTCACCTTGATGGGGTCGTCACGCTGGTTGGACGATACCGCCATCGCCGTGCCCCTGTCACGGTGCACCACCCATTGCGCGGTTGGCACCCCCTCGCTGCGGTTGCCGGCGAAATGGAAGTCTGGAAAGCTGGGTTGGCTGCCCTTGATGGGCATTTCCTTGCGCAAGAAGGCCACCGTGGATTTGGCGGTGTCGGGCAAGGCATTGCGAAACAGATTGTTGATGAACAACATGCCCTTGGCCGGTGGCGTGGGGACACCGTTGATTTCTTTTTCCGAGTTGTCGAGGATGAACGCCTGTTGTGCCACATAGACAGGCTGTGGCCGACCGCCTTCCGTCAGACTGGCAAGCACGAATTGGTTACCGATGAAGAAACCGCGCCGCGCCCAGGTGTCGGCGGGATATTGGTATATCAGCTGGCCGCTCCGGATGATGGGGTAATACCCAAACTTCAGCATGGGCCCGGAGGAACCCTGGAACGTGTTGTTCAGGAAGATGATGTCGCGCGAATCGCCGTTGTAGACCGAGTGCATCAAGCCTGGCCAGTCCTGGCTGGTCTGGGTGGGGCCCTGCAGATTCCAGACGTTGAGGATGGTGGTGTCACGCACCAGCACCAGTTGCGAGTCGCTGTTGGCACTGAACCCCGAGACACCCACGACCTGGTCATCCTGCGCTTTGATACGGTGGGTGCCGATGTCTTCCACCAGGCAGTTGTCCACGGTGATGCCCAGGCCGTGCTGCACCAGGATGCCATTGCGGTGGTGACGGAACACCAGGCCGCTGACGGTGACGTTCTTGATGGGCTCGGAATGGACCTCTTGCTGGCCGCTGTTCACCACTCCGGCATAGGCGCCGCCGATGACCAAGGCCGTGTCTTCCAGATCAGGGTTGTCGCGCTGGAAACCAGCGCCGTCGAACACGGCCTGGCGTGGGTGCTCGGCACGCAAGATCAGTGCATGGCTTGCACGCGGACCTTCGGCAAAGTCCTCGGGCTGGACGCGGCAGTTGAGTTGTTGCTGGTTGCACTGCTTGTACGAGCCGTAGTGGTAGGGTTTGCCGGCCACGAGCGTGGTGTGGCCGGCCGCATCAGCGCCGGGACTGAGCAGGTAGATGCTGCTGGTGTCCAGGCCTTGCTTGATGATTTGCAGGCGGACATCGGCGTAGACACCATCGCGAAAGACGACCTCGATGTCCTTGCCAGCATCGCTGGCGCGTCGGATGAGGCGGTTGAATTCGTACTCCCGACCTGCCGTGAG
>NZ_JBFPGY010000414.1:0-15072 GCF_041083715.1 Sphaerotilus sp. | reverse complement strand
GTCCAGCACCGCGTGGCTGCGTGCGCGCACCGCCCGCGCGCTCAGCAGCGCCGTCGCCGGGTGGTCCGCCGGCACGGGCGTGTGCCAGCCGGGGCCGCCCCAGCGGTCCGATCCGGATGTCGTGGCCACCATGCTCAGGCCTCCAGCCCGCGGCCCTTCGCCACGGTCAGCTCTTCGGCATCGGGCGTGTAGGTCGAGAAGTAGCCGGCCGCCTTCTTCGCGTCCATCTCGACCTGCGCGTCGGCGGGGATCAGCGCGTCGGGGATCGGCACGCGCTCGACCACCTCGATGCCCTGCGCCGTCAGCGCGTCGTGTTTCATGTTGCTCATCGACGCCCAGCGGTCGATGCGCGTGATGCCGAGCCAGTGGAAGACATCGGGCATCAGCTCCTGGAAGCGCATGTCCTGCACGCCGGCCACGCACTCCGTGCGCTCGAAGTAGGTCTCGGCGCGGTCGCCGCCGACCTGGCGCTTGCGGGCGTTGTAGACAAGGAACTTGGTGACCTCGCCGAGCGCGCGGCCCTCCTTGCGGTTGTAGATCACCACGCCGACGCCGCCCTGCTGCGCCATCTCGATGCAGACCTCGATGCCGTGCGCGAGGTACGGGCGGCAGGTACAGATGTCCGAGCCGAACACGTCCGAGCCGTTGCACTCGTCGTGGACGCGGCAGGCGATCCTGGTTTCGGGCCGCCCGAGCCTGGACACGTCGCCGAAGAAATACAGCGTCATGCCCCCGATCGGCGGCAGGAACACCTTCAGGTCAGGCCGTGTCACCAGCTCCGGGAACATGCCCGCGGTCTGCTCGAACAGGCTGCGGCGCAGCGCGCTTTCCTTGATGCCGAAGCGCTTGGCGATGCCCGGCAGGTACCAGACCGGGTCGATGGCTGCCTTGGTGACACGCACGTCGCCGTTGGCATGGAGGATCTCGCCATCGGGCACCAGCCGGCCGGACTGGATCGCAGCCAGCAGCTCGGGCATGTTGATGTGCGCCTTGGTGACGGCGATGGTCGGGCGGATGTCGATGCCCTGGGCGATCTGTGCGCTGAAGACCTGTCCGGCCCGGTGGCCCCAGGGGTCGAAGGAGACGATCTTCTCGGGGTCGGCCCACTGCGGGTGCGGGCCGATGGGCTCGGCGGGCGCGGTGTCGGTCAGGTCGGGCTTGTGCAGGCGCTGCAGCTTGCCGGAGGCGATCGCCAGCGCACGGTAGACGGCGTAGGCGCCGGAGTGCGAGCCGATGGCGTTGCGGTGCGCCGGGTTGGTCAGGCTGGCGATGATGGGACCGCGGGCCTCGGGGGTGGCCGCGCCCCAGTGCACCTCGGTGCTCAGCAGGTCACGCCGCTGGGGGTGGGACGTCAGGACGATGTGCTCAGCCATTCGGGGACTCCAGAACTTGACCAGATGGTCAACTTTCATCCCACTTCAGCGAGATCCGTGCCAGTGGTTTCCCGCATCCCGGGCACCGGATCGGGGCGGGTGTGCCCCGCTTCACGTCCGAACGTCGTGCGTGGTCAGTACGTGATGGTGCGCACGCCGCTGGACGTGCCCAGCAGACAGACCCGCGCCTTGTGCCGCGCGAAGATGCCGACGGTGACGACACCCGGCCACTGGTTGACCTCGGTCTCCATCGCGAGCGGGTCGGTGATCTGCAGGCCGCGCACGTCGAGGATGTGGTTGCCGTTGTCGGTCACCACGCCGTCGCGCAGCGTGGCCTCACCGCCGTAGGCGGCCTTGAAACGCCGGGCAACCTGCGCCGCCGCCATCGGGATCACCTCGACTGGCAGCGGGAAGCCGCCCATCACGTCCACCAGCTTGCTCTCGTCGGCGATGCAGATGAAGCGCTCGGCCAGGTCGGCGATGATCTTCTCGCGGGTCAGCGCGGCGCCGCCGCCCTTGACCATATTCCCGGCCGCGTCGATCTCGTCGGCGCCGTCGATGTAGACGGGGATCGAGGCCACGTCGGCGGTGTCGAGCACGGGAATGCCGTGGGCCTGCAGACGTGCCGTGCTGGCGAGCGACGAGGAGACGGCGCCGGCGATGGTGTCCTTGATCGTCGCGAGGGCGTCGATGAACTTGTTGACGGTGGAGCCGGTGCCGACGCCGACGACGGTGCCGGGTTGCACGTACTGGAGGGCGGCCTGGCCGACGAGGGCCTTGAGTTCGTCTTGGGTCATGGTGGAGTGCAAAGCGAAGTGCATTGAATCGGGGACAATCGCACGATTATGGCCCTCGTTCCCTACGCCCTCACCCGCCCTTTCCTGTTCGGACTCGACCCGGAAGCCGCCCACGAACTCACGCTCGACTCCATCGCGCGCCTGCAGAACACACCGCTGCAATGCCTCTGGGCGCACAGCCGCGTCAGCGATCCGGTGACGGTGGCGGGGCTGAAGTTCCCGAACCGCATCGGGCTGGCCGCGGGGCTGGACAAGAACGGCCGCTGCATCGACGGCCTCGGCGCGATGGGCTTCGGCTTCATCGAGGTCGGCACCGTGACGCCGAAGGGCCAGCCCGGCAACCCGAAGCCGCGCATGTTCCGCCTGCCCGAAGCCAACGCGCTGATCAACCGGCTGGGCTTCAACAACGAGGGGCTGGACAGCTTCCTCGCCAACGTGAAGCGGGCGACCAGCTTCCGGCGGGCAGGCGGCATCCTCGGGCTGAACATCGGCAAGAACGCCGTGACGCCGATCGAGAACGCGGTCGATGACTACCTGATCGGGCTGGCCGGTGTCTATCCGCACGCCGACTACGTCACCGTCAACATCTCCAGCCCGAACACCAAGAACCTGCGGGCGCTGCAAAGCGACGAGGCGCTGGACGCGCTGCTGTCCGCGTTGCAGGCGCGCAAGCTGCAACTGGCCAAGGAACACGGCCGCACGGTGCCGATGTTCGTGAAGATCGCGCCCGACCTCGACGAGGCGCAGGTCAAGGTGATCGCCGCGACGCTGAAGAACAACGGCATCGACGGCGTGGTCGCCACCAACACCACCATCGGGCGCGACGCCGTGCAGGGGCTGCAGCACGCGGAGGAAACGGGCGGCCTGTCCGGCGCGCCGGTGTTCGAGGCGAGCAACGCGGTGATCCGGCAGTTGCGGGCCGAACTGGGCGGTGCATACCCGATCATTGGCGTCGGCGGCGTGCTCAGCGGCGCGGATGCCAAGGCCAAGCGGGCGGCGGGCGCCGATCTGGTGCAGGTCTACACGGGCCTGATCTACCGCGGCCCGGCGCTGGCCGGCGAGTGCGCCCGCGCTTTGCGCCGCTGAAACGGCCGCTGGCTCGGCCGGCTCAGATCCGGCGCTCTTCCACCGCGTGACACGCCACGCGCACGCCTTCCACCTCGATCAGTGCCGGCCGCTCCGCCCGGCAGCGGGCATTGGCGTGCGGACAACGCGGGTTGAACGCACAGCCGGCAGGCGGGTTCAGCGCGTCGGGCACCTCGCCCTGCACGGGGATGCGCGCCCGGCCCGTCATGTGGATGTCCGGGATCGCGTCCAGCAGCATCCGCGTGTACGGATGGCGCGGCCGGGCAAACAAGGTCCGCTTGTCCGCCACCTCGACCAGCCGCCCGAGGTACATCACGCCCACCCGGTCGCTGACGTGCCGCACCACGGCAAGGTTGTGCGAGATGAAGAGGTAGGTCAGCCCGCGCTCGCGCTGCAGGTCCTTCATCAGGTTGAGCACCTGCGCCTGCACCGAGACATCCAGCGCCGACGTTGGCTCGTCGCACACCAGGAACTCGGGGTTGGTCGCCAGCGCGCGGGCAATCGACACCCGCTGGCGCTGGCCGCCCGAAAACTGGTGCGGGAAGCGGTCGAGGTCCGCGCCAGCCAGCCCGACCAGGGTCAGCAGCGCGCCCGCCCGCTCGCGCAGCGCGGCGCGGTCGGTCAGCAGCCCATGCTCCAGCAGCGGCTCGCCGACGATGTCCGCCACCGTCCAGCGCGGGTTCAGGCTGGCATATGGGTCCTGGAAGATCATCTGCAGACGCCGCCGCAGCGCCTGGCCCTGCGGCGTGGCCAGCGTAGCGTGCAGCGGCTGGCCGTCGAGCCGCACCTCTCCCCGGGTCGGCGCATGCAGCCCCACCAGCAGCCGTGCCACCGTGCTCTTGCCGCAACCGGATTCGCCCACCAGCGCCAGCGTCTGCCCGCGCGGAATCTCGAAGCTCACGCCATCGACCGCATGGACCCACTGCCTGGGCCGGCGCTCGATCACCCGGTTCAACCACGGCGCCGAGACATCGAAGGTCTTCGACAGGTCGCGGACTTCCACCAGCGGCGCTGTCATGCCACCTCCTGCGCAGGCGACACCAGCCAGCAGGCGGCGCGGGTCTCGCCCGTCGTCGCCATCAGCTCGGGTCGCTCGCTGCGGCAGCGGTCGATCACCCGCTCGCAGCGCGGATGGAACGCGCAGCCGCTGGGCATCGCATTCAGCCGCGGCATCGCGCCATCGATCTGCAGCAGCCGCTCGCGGTCCTCGTCCATCGACGGGATCGCGCCCATCAGGCCGACGCTGTACGGGTGTGCCGGCCGGTGGATCAGCGCGCCGACCGGCCCGATCTCGGCGATGCGCCCGGCGTACATCACCGCCACGCGGTCGCAGGTCTCGGCGATCACGCCCATGTCGTGCGTGATCAGCACCACCGCCGCGCCGCGCTCCCGGCAGACGCGCTTCAGCAACGCGATGATCTGGGCCTGGATCGACACGTCGAGCGCCGTCGTCGGCTCGTCCGCGATGATCAGCCGCGGCTCGGCGGCCAGCGCCAGCGCGATCACCACCCGCTGGCGCATCCCGCCGGAAAACTGGTGCGGGTAGTGCTCCAGCCGCTGCTCGGGGGCTGGGATGCCGGTGTCGGCCAGCAGTTGCACGGCACGCGCCCGCGCCGCCTGGCGGTCGAAACCGAGGTGCGCCTGGATGGTTTCGATGAGCTGCTGCCCGACCGTGAACAGCGGGTTCAGCGAGGTCAGCGGATCCTGGAACACCATGCCGATCTGCCGACCGCGGATCTTGCGCATCGCGTCGGGCGGCAGGTGGTCGATGCGGCGGCCGTCGAGCCGGATCTCGCCCGCGGCGATGCGGCCGGGCGGGTCGAGCAGGCCGATGACGGCCGCGCCGGTCAGCGACTTGCCCGCACCGGACTCGCCGACCACACCAAGGATCTCGCCCGCCGCGAGGCTGAACGACACATCGTCCAAGGCCCGCAACGCGCCGTGGCGATGGGCGAACTCCACCCGCAGGTGGTCGACTTCAAGCAGAGGTTGCACCAAGAGATCACCGCAGCCGAGGGTTGAGGACATCGCGCAGCCAGTCGCCCAGCAGGTTCACGCTCAGCGCGATCAGCACCAGCATCGCGCCCGGGAACACCGTGATCCACCACTCGCCGGAGAAGAGGAAATCGTTGCCGGTGCGGATCAGCGTGCCCAGGCTCGGCGAGGTCGGCGGCACCCCGACACCGAGAAAGGACAGCGTCGCCTCGGTGATGATCGCCGTCGCCACCTGCACGGTCGCCAGCACCAGCACCGGCCCGAGCACGTTCGGCAGCACATGCCGCCGCATGATGCGCAGCGGCGCGACACCGATCACCCGCGCCGCCTGCACGTAGTCCTTCTGCCGCTCCACCAGCGTCGAGCCACGCACCGTGCGGGCGTACTGCACCCAGCCGGTCAGCGAGATCGCCAGCACCAGCACCGAAAACGCCAGCAGATCGTGCGCGTTCGGCCACAGCGCCTTGCCGACACCATCGATCAGCAGCGCCACCAGGATCGACGGAAACGACAGCATCACGTCGCAGACGCGCATGATCAGCGCGTCCGTGCGCCCGCCGACGAACCCTGCCAGCAAGCCCAGCCCGACCCCGACGACCATCGACAGCAGCACCGACGCGAGTCCGACCAGCAACGAGATGCGGGCGCCGTACATCACCGCGGAGAGGATGTCGCGGCCCTGGTCGTCCGTACCGAGCGGGTACAGCAGCTGCCCTTCGGCGGACCATGCGGGCGGCAGACGGGAGGACATCAGATCCAGACTAGCGAGGTCGAAGGGGTTGTGCGGCGCGATCCAAGGCGCGCCGAACGCCGCGATCAGACAGCCCACGAACACGATCGCCGCTCCCATCGCCGCGGGAGAACCCGTGAAACTGTGCCAGACCTCGCTGTCGCGCCAATCGGCGCGGCGTGCCGTCGCCACCGTCATGGTTTCACGGTCACCCACTTGAAGAACATCATGTTGTCGGCCAACTGGGTCAGCGACACCGACTTCTTCATGCCCCAGGCCAGCGCCTGCTGGTGCAGCGGCAGGTGGCCCACGTCATCAGCATGCAACTTGAAGGCTTCGACGATCATCGTGTTGCGTTTGGCCTGATCGGTCTCGCTCTGGATCTTCAGCGTCAACTCGTCCACCTTCGGGTTGCTGTAGCTGCCCAGGTTGAACTGGCCCTGGCCCTTGTCGGTGGGGGTGGCCATCAGCGAGGTCAGCACGTTGTGGGCATCGTAGGTGCCAGGCGTCCAGCCCAGCAGGTAGAAACTGGTGTTGCGGCTGAGGATCTTCTGGAAATAGGTCGCCTTGCTCTCGGCCTGCAGATTGATTTTCACCCCCACCCTGGCGAGGCCCGAAGCCACGGCCTGACAGATCTCGCTGTCATTGACGTAGCGGTCGTTCGGGCAGTTCATCGTCACCTCGAAGCCCGACGGGTAGCCAGCCTCCGCCAGCAGCCGCTTCGACGCCTCCGGATCGTACGGCAGGCGCTTGTTCATCTCCGACAGAAAGCCCTTGATGCCAGGGCCGACCATCAGCGCCGTCGGCGTCGCCGCACCGCGCATCACACGGCTGCGGATGGCCTCGATGTCGATCGCCTGGTAGAAGGCCCGGCGCACGCGCACGTCCTTGAACGGGTTCCGGCCCTTGACGCTGGAAAAGAGCAGTTCGTCGCGCTTCTGGTCCATGCCGAGGAAAATCGTGCGCAACTCGGGGCCCTGCATGACCTTGAGTGCCGGATTGCTGCCGAGCCGCGCCACGTCCTGCAGCGGCACGGGCTCCATCACGTCCACATCGCCGGACATCAGCGCCGCCACACGGGTCGCGTCGTTGCCGATCGGGGTGAAGACGACCTCGTCCACATTCCCCTCGACCTTGTCCCAATACTGGAAGTTGCGCGTCAGCACCGTGCGCGCGCCTGGCTGGCGCTCCTTGACACGGAAGGGACCCGTGCCGTTGGCCTTGAACGAGGCCACGTTCTCGATGCCTTTGCGGCGATCGACGGGCAGCGTGGCCTTGTTCGTCTCGCACCAGGTGCGGTTCATCATGTAGACCGTCGTCAGCACGTCCGGCAGGATCGGAAACGGTGCGGTCGTCTCGAGGTCCACCACGAGGTCGCTGACCTTGCGCACCTCCTTGACGCTGGAGACATAGCTCTTCATGTCCGAGCCTTCGCCCGCCACGCGCTTGAAACTGAACACCACGTCATCGGCCGTGAACGGCGCACCGTCATGGAATTTCACGCCTGGCCGCAACTCGAAGCGCCACACCGTCGGTGCGGTCTGTTTCCACGATCTGGCCAGCCCTGGAACGAGGCCAAGCGCCTTGTCCCGGCCGATCAGCGGCTCGTAGACGTTGCCGGTGAAGCTCAGTTGCAGCGATTCATTGAGCGAGTGCGGATCCATCGACACCGCATCACCCTGGTTGGCGACCTTGAGCGTCGCGGCCTGGACTGCGGACGCACCCGCCAGCGCCAGACCAGCCAGCAGCGTGAAGAATGTCATCGAAGCCTTCATGCAGGAACTCCTCTCAGTGGCCCGCTGGCGTGGCGGCGATCCGCAGGCGGGGATCGACCACCACATACAGCAGATCGACCACCATGTTGATCAGCACGAAGACCAAGGCAATCAGACACAGGTAAGCAGCCATCACCGGAATGTCAGCGAACTGCACGGCTTGAATGAACAGCAGCCCCATGCCGGGCCACTGGAACACGGTCTCGGTGATGATTGCAAACGCGATCAGAGACCCGAGTTGAAGGCCGGTGATGGTGATCACCGGCACCAGGGTGTTCTTCAGAGCGTGGCGAAAATGCACCACTCGATCGCTCAGACCTCGGGCGCGGGCAAAGCGAATGTAGTCAGTACGCAACACTTCCAGCATCTCCGAGCGCACGAGCCGCATGATCAGCGTGAGCTGGAACACGGACAAGGTGATCGCCGGCAGCAGCAGATGGCGCCACCCGTCCAGTGTCAGCAGGCCAGTCTGCCAAGCACCCAGGGCAACCAGTTCGCCTCGACCGAAGCTCGGCAGCCAGTTCAACCAGACCGCAAACACCAGGATCAACAGGATGCCGATCAGAAAGGTCGGCAGCGACACGCCCAGCAGCGAGAACAGCATCAGGGCCTGGGCGGACCAGCGTCCGCGCCGCAGCGCCGCCACCACACCCATCGGAATCCCCACCAGCAAGGCCAGTACAGCAGCCACCAGCGCCAGCTCCAGCGTGGCTGGCAACCGCTCGACGATCAGCGCGGAGACTTTGCGTCCTTGCCGGAGGCTCAGACCAAATTCGCCCTGGACGGCCTGGCCGACAAAACGCGTGAATTGCAGTGGAAACGGCTGGTCCAGCCCCAAGTCGGTACGGAGTAGGGCGCGCTGTTCGGGCGTCGCATCTTGGCCCACCATCGAAACGACGGGATCCCCCACATAGCGGAACAGCATGAATGCGACCAGTGCCACGGCCAGCATCACCAAAGCGCCTTGGGCGAGTCGACGGAGGAGAAAGACAGTCATCGGCGCAGCACGCAGCGAGAGAGACAGAGGCAAGGTATCACGCCGCCACAGTGCCAGCGCCACCGTCGAATTGCAAGCCATGAAAACGGCCGGAACACGCGGTGCCAGTGAGGAACTGGGGCTGCAGATCTGGAGCAGGGCATGCACCATGCCACCACTGCATGAAAAAAAGCCACCCGAAGGTGGCTTTTCAGTTTTAGATCCAGCACCTGCTTGCGCAGGCACAGGATCAGAAGTTGTGTTGCACGCCGAAGTCGTAGCCGGTCTTCTCGGTCGCCAGCTTGTTGACGCGCGTGAAGTCGGTGTACAGGAAGGTGCGCTTCGACAGGTCCTGGCGGTAGCCGATGCTGGTCTTCTTGTCGGCGGTGCCGGTGCCAACCTTGTTCTGGGCGTAGCCGACCAGAACGCGACCGGCCGGGCCGACGTTCACGGTCGCGCCAACCAGATAGCCCTTGACGGACAGGTCGGCAGCCGTGCGGCCGGACACACCAGCCAGAGCCAGCTTGGCCGGGCCGAACGTGTAGGCCACGCCAAGGTTCAGCAGCTTGTCGGTAGCGTTCTCCGGATTTTCATAGCTGATGGCAGCCAGAACCGGACCGGCAGCGTACTGAGCAGCCACCGAGTACGGACGGTCCGTACCAGCGACACCAAGGGTGTGCTCAGCGATGTCAGCAGCGACAGCCACATCACCGAACTTGCCGTCGTAACGGATCGAGTTGGCAACGCGCAGACGTGCCGGGGCGATACGCAGAGCGGAATCGCGCAGACCAGCGACGGTGTCACCACCGAACGGGTCGAACACGTTTTGTGCCAGCGAGAAGGCCGAGGTGTACTGGCGACCCAGGTTCACGGTGCCGAACGTGCCGCCCAGACCAACGGTCGAGTAGCCATTCCAGAACGTGTTGGTCGGGGACGAACCTTCGGTCGTGGTGTCCTTGCCGGTGTCGGGCGAGAAGCGGTGTTCGAAGCCGAACAGGGCCTTCATGCCACCGCCCAGGTCTTCCACACCCTTGATGCCGACGCGGCTGCCTGCGGCGTCGCGCACTTGCTTGTCAGCAGAGCCCGTGGCCTTGCCGACGCCCAGGTCAACCTTGCCGTACAGCGTGACCGACGATTGAGCCGAAGCGGCACCAGCGAATGCGCCCAGAACGGCGAGAGCGAGCAGAGACTTCTTCATGCAAATATCTCCTAGGTTGAACTAGAGGGTCCTGCAGCGCGAGGTGTCGTCTCACGACACTGCCCGGACAGGCCAACCTCCTCAGCGGAAGCTGCCACTATTGCACCAGACCGGTTCGTCGATTGCCAAGCGAGACTTTGAGAATAGGCACATCGGCGTTGTCAGAGTGCAACAAGCCGTCGGATCACCGGTCCAATATGACACGACGATGTCGGCAGACACACCACAACGGCTGAATCGGAGTTGGTCTGGCGTGGCAGAAGGGGTCTCTTGAGCACGTCTAAACTTGTTCCCCATGAGAACGATCACGCCGATTGACCGCCTCTTGTCCGTGGCGGACCAGAGCCTGCGCACCATCTGGGGGCACCACCATGCCCAGCGCCCTGCCCCACGCCCAGAACCTGCCGCAAGCACCTCACTGCCCGAACTGGACGAGGCTGAGCGTCGACTTTCGGGTGCCTTGATCCGAGTCGACCATGTCGGCGAGGTGTGTGCCCAGGCGCTCTACACCGCGCAGGCGCTCGCCACGCGCGACGAAGGCCTGCGGGCGCATCTGGAAGCGGCATCCCAGGAAGAAACCGACCACCTTGCGTGGACCGAGCAGCGTCTGCGCGAACTCGGAGACCGGCCATCGCTGCTCAATCCACTCTGGTACGCCGGCGCGTTCGCGATCGGCACGCTCGCCGCGCGACTGGGCGATCGCGCCAGCCTCGGCTTCGTCATCGAGACCGAACGGCAGGTGGAAGCGCACCTCGACAGCCACCTGGCGCGCCTGCCCAAGGCCGACCTCACCTCTCGTGCCATCGTCACGCAAATGCGCGACGACGAGATCCAGCATGCCGAGGCGGCTCAGCAGGCCGGCGGCGTGCGCCCGCCTGTGCCGGTCCGGTGGCTGATGCGTGCGGCCGCGAAGGTCATGACGACCACCGCACACCACATCTGAGCTGATTGGATCCAGCGGCGCAGGCGCAGCTCAGGCCACGGCCGGAGCTGCGGTATCGACGATCTCGACCTGCAGCTCGATCTCGGCGGTCTTCGCCAGCATGGCGGTGGCGGAGCAGTACTTGTCGTAGGACATCTGCACCGCACGGCGCACCGCCGGCTCCGACAGCTTCACGCCACTGACGATGAACTGCATCACGATGCGGGTGAACACCTTGGGCTCGGTTTCGGCCCGATCGGCATGGATCTTGACTTGGCAGCCCTGCACTTGCTGCCGGCCGCGCTTGAGGATCAGCACCACATCGTAGGCCGTGCAGGCACCGGCCCCAGCAAGCAAGGTTTCCATCGGCCGGGGAGCCAGATTGCGGCCGCCACCTTCGGGGGCTCCATCCATCATCAGCAGATGCCCGCTGCCGGTTTCGGCCGAAAACGCCATGCCGGAAGCCGGCATCCAATTGATCGTGCAGTCCATGACGCGTTGGAATCAGAAGAACAAGCCCGGATTGTGACTTGCTGACGCGCAAATGACTCCGGCACGTTCGTTGCAACGCAGCATCGGCTTTGGTACACTTTCCAACAAGCAATTGGGATTGCCCCTAGAACTTTTCCAACATCAGGCACTCTCAAGCAACGGTTGTCTCCTCCACCCTCCTCCAAAGGTGGATTGAGCCCGAGGTGAAAACCTCGGGCTTTTTTTCGTCACCGAGTTTCGTCACCTTGAGTTCCATGATGCCTTCCGAGCGCCAGACCCTGCTGACCAGCTACCTCCAACGCATCCTCACCGCCAAGGTCTACGACGTGGCGCGCGAGACCGAACTGGATCCAGCCCGCAACCTCTCGGCCCGCCTGGGCAACCAGATCCTGCTCAAGCGCGAGGACAACCAGCCCGTCTTCAGCTTCAAGTTGCGTGGCGCCTACAACAAGATGGCGCACCTGACCGCGGAGCAACTCGCTCGCGGCGTCATCTGCGCGTCCGCCGGCAACCACGCACAGGGCGTCGCGCTGGGCAGCAAGCGCCTGGGCTGCCGCGCCGTGATCGTGATGCCGGAGACGACGCCCCGGGTGAAGGTCGACGCCGTGCGGGCGCTGGGCGGCGAGGTGGTGCTGGTCGGCGAGAGCTACAACGATGCCTATGACCACGCGATGCAGCTCGCCGAAGCCGAGGGCCTGACCTTCGTCCATCCGTTCGATGATCCGCTGGTCATCGCCGGCCAGGGCACCATCGGCATGGAGATCCTGCGCCAGCACCAGGGACCGATCGACGCTGTGTTCGTCGCCATCGGTGGCGGCGGACTGATCTCGGGCGTGGCGGCCTATCTCAAGGCCGTGCGGCCGGAGATCAGGGTCATCGGCGTGCAGACGGTCGATTCCGACGCGATGCTGCAGTCGGTGCGCGCCGGCCACCGGGTGCGCCTGAACGATGTCGGCCTGTTCGCCGACGGCACCGCGGTGAAGTTCGTCGGCGAGGAAACCTTCCGCGTCGCACGCGAACTGGTCGACGAATTCATCGTGGTGGACACCGACGCGGTCTGCGCGGCAATGAAGGACGTGTTCCAGGACACCCGCGCGATCCTGGAGCCGTCCGGCGCACTGTCGGTCGCAGCCGTGAAGCAGTACGTGGCCCGCGAAGGCTGCACGGGCAAGACCTTCGTGGCGATCACCTGCGGCGCCAACATGAACTTCGACCGCCTGCGCTTCGTCGCCGAGCGGGCCGATGTGGGCGAAGAGCGCGAGGCACTGTTCGCGGTGACCATCCCCGAGGAGCGCGGCTCGTTCAAGCGCTTCTGCGAGCTGATCGGCCCGCGCAGCGTGACCGAATTCAACTACCGCATCAGCGACGAGCGCCGCGCCCACCTCTTCGTCGGCCTGAGCACCGCCGCACGCGGCGAGTCGGCGCAGATCGGCGCGCTGTTCGCCACCCAGGGCTTTGCCGCCCTGGACCTGACCCACGACGAGCTGGCCAAGGCCCACCTGCGCCACCTCGTCGGCGGACGCTCGGATCTGGCGGTCAACGAGCGGCTGTTCCGCTTCGTGTTCCCGGAGCGGCCGGGCGCGCTGATGCGCTTCCTGTCGAGCATGCACCCGGACTGGAACATCAGCCTGTTCCACTACCGCAACCAGGGCGCCGACTACGGCCGCATCCTCGTGGGCATCCAGGTGCCCGAGGCGGACGAGGCGGCGTTCCAGCAATTCCTCGACACGCTGGCCTACCCCTGCGTCGAGGAGACGGACAACCCGGTCTACCGGCTGTTCCTGCGCTGACCCGGACCTCCCGGCACGCCCCCCTGCCTGCGTGGGGTGTGCAGGAGGACCGCGCGGAAATGCACTGAAATGCAGTTCCTACGACCGCCCGCTCGGAAGGGCACGCGCACAATCCGGGGCCATGCGCCCTGACTCCACGCCCTTGATTCCGCCGACCGCCCACCCCGCTCTGGAAGAGGCCCTGCAGTTCAAACTGCGGCGCCGGGTCAGCACGGCAGGCCACCTGGGCGAGCTGCTGCCGCTGGCGATGCGCATCGGTCTGCTGCAACAGGCGCTGCGACCGCGCCTGCGCCAGCCGCAGCTGCTGCTCTTCGTCGGGGACCACGGACTCGCCGTCGATCTCAACCCGCCACAACACCTCAGCACCACATCGATGGTGCACGACGTGCTGGAGAACCGGGTGCCGCTGCCACTGTTCGCGCACCAGCAGGGTCTGAGCGTGAGCGTGGTCGACTCCGGCCTGGCCACCCCGCTGCCGGTCGGTCCGGGGGTGATCTCGCGCAAGATTGCCCATGGCACACGCAACAGCCGGCTGACGGCGGCCATGTCGCTCGATCAGGTGAACTCGGCCATCCGCGCCGGCATGGAGATCGCACAGGCCCTGCCGGGCAACGTGCTGGGCTGCGCGGGAATCGGGGTGGGTGCACGAGAAGCTGCGGCACTGGTCATCGCGCGGGTCACCGGACGGCCGCTGCACGACCTGGTCTACGCCGGGCCGAAGATGCACCGCGAGGAGCTGGAGCACACCCTCGCCGTGCTGCAGACGGCCTTGAACCGGCACGGTTCGATCGAGGACCCCGTGCAGGCGCTGGCCACCTTTGGTGGTTTCGAGATGGCGATGATGGTCGGCGCGATGCTCAAGGCGGCCGAGCAGCGGCACCTGATCCTCGTCGACGGGCTGCCCGCCTGCGCGGCGCTGCTCATCGCCACCCACATCGCCGGGCCGGTGATCGACTACTGCCTGTTCTGCCGCAGCACCGACCACCACGGCCTCGACACGGTGCTGGCGGGCTTCGAGAGCACCGCCCTGCTGGCCCTCGGGCTGGAAAGCCTGGACGGCACTGGCATCGCGCTGAGCTGGCCACTGGTGCGGGCCGCCGCCGCCCTGCTGACCGACGTGGTCGATGCGGTCGAGCCGTTGCCGCCATCCGGCGATGCGGAACAGACCACCCCATCGGCCGACATCGACCGCGAATACATCCGGATGCCGTGACGCTCCATGGGGCGCCATGGCACTGGTGTGTCAGCGGGCCAGGTTCGGATCGACCACGCCGCCCGCAACGCTCCCGGCCTGCTCGGGAGCTAGTTCCTGCTGCGGCTGCATCGGTGGAGGCTGCACTGCCGGTGGAACGCCCGGAGCGACCAGCGGACCGGCAGCGGCCGGCAACCCCACCACCGTGCCCGGCGGCCGGATCGCTCCGCCGGGAACCGACGTCGGCAGTACGCCAGCCGCGGGCAGGATGCCGGTGGCCGGCGGTGGCAACTGGGGCAGATCCAGGGTGAGCTGCGCGGGCGCACCGGGAGGGCCGAGGCTCACCCCCTTGGCGGTGACACCCTGCAGCACCCACTGCCCGTCGACCGAAGCCCCCAGCCGCACCACACGGGCCGGCCGGTCATCGACCGACAGCACCGCCCAGCCCGCACCGGCGCCCGTCGATGCCACGGCACCGACCAGCTTGAAACGCGCCGCGGCCGCAGGTGGTGGTGCCACGGCATCACCCACCGGCGCCACGGCCCCGAGCAGGCGCAGCACATCGCCACGCACCGCCTGGTCGATCGCCACCGTCTGCACCTGGGGCGGTACCGCCCCAGGACGCGCGAACAGGCGCAAGCCCCAGAATACAAGGCTTCCCGCAAGAGCGGCCCACACCAACCATGCTGTCCAACGTGCTGCCATGGGGGCGGATTATGATCGACGGCCCCGCTGCTCTCAGTGCA
>NZ_JBFPGY010000413.1:0-4665 GCF_041083715.1 Sphaerotilus sp. | reverse complement strand
TTCGGCTCCAGTGGGAGCAGGGTCGGCTGTCGCTGACACCGTGACACGGCTGGGGCTACCATGGACCGGATCCAGGACACGAGGAGTGCAGCCATGACATCCCTGGCGATACAGTGCGGCGGCTGGCTGCTGTTGCTGGCCGGTTCCGCCTCGGCGCAATACAAGCTGGTCGGCCCGGATGGCCGGGTCACCTACACCGACCGGCCACCCGCAGGCGCCGCGGCCCGTCCGCCGGGTGCCGCCAACGCGGCGACGACCCCCGCGGCCGAGCTGCCGTACACGCTGCGGCAGGCCACCGTGCGCTACCCGGCCACGTTCTATGCCGCGCCGAACTGCGGCCCCTGCGACAGCGCCCGTGCGCTGCTGCGGCAACGTGGCATTCCCGTGCGCGAGTTCAGCATCGACCGCGCCGAGGACGTGGCCGAACTGCAGCGCCGCGAAGGCCGCATCGAGCTGCCCATCCTGCGCCTGGGCGCCCAGCGCCTGCAGGGCTTCGAGGCCGGAGACTGGCAGGCCACGCTCGACGCGGCCGGCTATCCGCGCACCTCGCAGCTGCCGCCGAACTGGCGTGCCGCACCGGCTCAGCCGCTGGTGGCGGTCGAAGCGGAGGTCACCCCGTCGCGCGAGGCGGGTGTTTCCGCCGGGCGCCCGGCTGCGGTGGCGCCTGTGTTGCCGGCGGCCTCCGGCAGTTTCCGTTTCTGACGCAGGGACGTCCCGCGCCTCGGGCGTTGCAGGGCTTGCCAGTCGACCAGTCGGTTCAGGGGCCGGGCTGGTCCGTATTCCGGATTGTTGCCACGCGCCCGTCACAAGGCACCGTTACCGTGCAGCCTGTCTTTACACAGGAGCAACGAATGCAACGGTCATTCCTTGGCGCAGCGCTCGCCGCATCGCTGGTCATGTACGGGTGCGGATCGGATACCCCGCTGGTCACGGAGTCGACCCCCGCGGCGACACCGAAGAACGTCCTGTTCTTCCTGGGCGATGGCTACGGCATCGTTCCGATGACCGCTGCGCGCATCTACGCCGCCGGCGAGGACGGCGAGCTGGAGATCGACAAGCTGCCTGAGACCGCCTTCGTCAAGACCTACTCGCTGGATGCGCAGGTCACCGACAGCGCGCCGTCGATGGCCGCCTACATGACCGGGGTGAAGACCCGCAATGAAGTCCTGGCGATGGACGGCGACACGCTGGCCGTCGCGCCAGGCAAGGACGCCGCCACCGGCGTGAGCAACGCCGACAACAAGTGCCCAGCCACCGGCAACGGCCAGGCGTCCGCGACGCTGCTGGAACTGGCGATCGCCAAGGGCCTGGGCACCGGCGTGGTCTCGACCGCCCGGCTGACCCACGCGACGCCGGCCGCCACCTACGCCCACGTCTGCCACCGCAACGCCGAATACGAGATCGCGCGCCAGGCCGTGCCCGGCGGCGCCGGCTACAACAACGCGCTGGGCAACGGCGTGGACGTGCTGATGGGCGGCATCAGCCAGTACTGGCGCCCGTACAACGCCACGACGAACAAGGCGGGTCGCCCCGACGGGCGTGACCTGGTGGCCGAACTCCAGGGCAAGGGCTATGCCTATGCCAGCGACCTGGCCAGCTTCAATGCCGTGCCGACCGCGGCGGGCACCCGTCTGATCGCGCTGTTCGACCAGGCGCTGAGCGAAGGGCACATGTCCTACGAACTCGACCGCGATTCGGCCAAGGAGCCGAGCCTGGCCGAGATGACCACCAAGGCCATCGACGTGCTGGCGGCCAAGGGCAAGGGCTACTTCCTGATGGTCGAAGGTGGCCGCATCGACCACGCGCTGCACGGCACCAACGCCGCCCGTGCGCTGGCCGACGCCAAGGCCTTCGACGATGCGATCAAGGCCGGCATCGCCCGCGCGAAGCTGACTGATCCGGAGCTGAAGAACACCCTGATCGTCGTCACCGCCGACCACGACCACACGATGGTGATGAACGGCTACTCGGCGCTGGCCGGCAAGACGACCGCCACCAACCCTGGCATCCTGGGCCTGATGCGCGACTACGCCGCACCGACGACCCCGGCGCTGGATGCGGACGGCAAGCCCTTCACCACGCTGGTCTTCGGCAATGGCGAAAACCGCGTGGCCGGCAACCGCAGCGCGATGACCGCCCTGACCGATGCCGTCGTGTCGGGCAAGGGCTACCACCAGGAAGCCGTGATCCAGACCGGTGTCGGCGGCGAAACCCACGGCGGCGGCGATGTGTTCCTCGGCGCCACCGGACTCGGCGCGGACCTCTTCCACGGGGTCATCGACAACACCGCGGTGTTCAAGCTCGTCCGCCAGGCCGTCGGCCTGTGAACCGCGACCGATCAGGAGTCCTACGCATGAACAAGCACACGCACCACATCCTGGCCGCCGCGATCGCGGTGGCGCTGGCCCCGGCCGCCTACGCCGCCGGCGAAGCCAAGAACGTCATCTTCTTCCTGGGCGACGGCATGGGCCCGGTCACGACGACGGCCACCCGCCTGAAGTACGTCAAGGAAGAAGGCTCGCTGGCGATGGACAAGCTGCCGTACACGGCCCGTGTCAAGACCTACTCGCTGGATGCCCAGACGACGGACAGCGCACCGTCGATGGCGGCCTACATGACCGGCGTGAAGATGCGCAACGACGTGATCTCGATGGACGGTGCGACCCAGGCGCTGGCCTACAAGCCCACCGCCGACGCCGTCACCAAGGTGGCCAGCGCGGTCAACAACTGCCCGGCCACCGGCAACGGTGCGCCATCTGCCACGCTGCTCGAACTGGCCATCAAGCAGGGCAAGGCCACTGGCTCGGTGACCACCGCCCGCCTGACCCACGCCACGCCGGCCGCCACCTACGCCCACATCTGCCACCGCGATGCCGAGTACGACATCGCGCGCCAGGCCGTGCCGGGCGGCGCTGGATTCAACAGCGCGCTGGGCACGGGTGTCGACGTGCTGATGGGGGGCATCAGCTACTACTGGCGGCCGTACAACGCGACCTCGACGCCGCGCGGCCGGCCGGACGGCCGCGATCTGGTGGCCGAGCTGCAGGCCAAGGGCTACACCTTCGTCAACGACCTGCCGAGCCTGACGGCGGCACCCGTTGCCGCGGGCACCAAGCTCATCGGTCTGTACGACCAGGCGCTGTCGCAAGGCCACATGTCCTACGACCTCGACCGCGACCCGGCCAGGGAGCCGAGCCTGACGCAGATGACCACCAAGGCCATCGACATCCTGTCGAAGAACAGCAAGGGCTTCTTCCTGATGGTCGAAGGCGGCCGCATCGACCACGCGCTGCACGGCAGCAACGCCGCCCGTGCGCTGGCCGACACCAAGGCCTTCGACGACGCCATCCAGGCAGCGATCGACAAGGTCAGGACCTTCGATCCGGAATTGAAGGACACGCTGATCGTCGTCACCGCCGACCACGACCACACCATGGCGTTCAACGGCTACGGCAAGCGTGGCACCGACATCCTCGGCCTGAACATCAACTACGCCACCGGCACCCCCAGCACCGATGCCAACGGTGTCAACTACACGACGCTGGTGTTCGGCAACGGATCCAACCGGGTCGATGTGCGCAACAACCTCGATCCGGCGGTCGTCGCCGGCAAGGAGTACCTGCAGGAAGTGGCGATCCGCCGCGGCACGCCGGGCTCCGAAACGCACGGCGGCGGCGACGTGATGCTGTTCGCCACGGGCGCCGGGGTGGCCTCGAAGACCTTCAAGGGCACGATCGACAACACCAAGGTCTTCAGCCTGGTGAAGTCGGCGGCGGGCTACTGAGATGGAACGCATGCTGCAACGCACGTTGGGTGCGGTGGGTCTGGTGTGCGTCGGATGGGCCTCGGCGGCCGGTCCGGCTGCCGCGCCAGCCAAGGCGGCGGCCTGGGCCGACGTCGATGCGCTCGTCAGCTACGAGACCCGGCAGGTCCTGGCCTCGGGGGTCACGCGGGTCGATGTCTGGCAGGAGCGGCTGGTGCGGCGCGCCGATCAGGTGTGGACCGAGCGTGTGCTGCCGGAGAGCGCAGCGCACATCCACGCGCATGAGTCGGCCGCGGAACACCACGGCCACCAGCACCTCAACGCCGATACCTCGGCGCGCTGGCTGCGCCTCGATGCCAAGGGCGCACCGGAGCTGAAGCTGGTGGACCGGGAAAACCGGGTGGTGGTCGCCGTTCCGGTGGCAGAGTTCTCCACCGTGTCGTTCGACGGTCGGTTCGATGCTGCGGCCACCATCGTGCCGTCGGCCGTGGTCAAGGCCATGCAGCCGCAGGGCAAGCCGGTGGCCGAAGGGCAGTGGTATGGCGAGCGCAACCAGGGCTGGTCGCACCGCGTGCTGTGGTCGGATGCGGCGCAACTGGCCCTGCGCGTCGAGTCGCAGCGCGACGACGGCACGCTGCAGCGCAAGGTGACGGTGCGTCTGCTGCCCGCATCTGCCACGCGCGGCGCGTTGCCATGGCAGTCGCTGGCAGGCTACATCCCCAAGTCCTATGACGAGTTCATGGACTGACGAGCCATCTGGATGGCCTGTTGCATCGACGGCCCGCCAAGGTGGCCTGCAGCGGACAATGTCGCCCTGTTTTCCAATCCGACAGGGCGACGCCATGACCACAGACCTCCGATTCCCGTCCCGTGCTCCGTTCGGCCGTTGGTTGGCGGCTGGT
>NZ_JBFPGY010000412.1:0-15324 GCF_041083715.1 Sphaerotilus sp. | reverse complement strand
TGGCGTTGTCGGCGGGCTGGCGCGAGGGCGCCTATCCCTACCGCCATCTGCTCTCGCGCAAGAGCTACGAGAAACAGAAGTACCGGCTGCAGGTGGAGCTGCTGAAGCTGCAGGCCTGGGTGAAGGAGACCGGCGCACGGGTGATCATCCTGTTCGAGGGCCGCGACGCTGCCGGCAAGGGCGGCACGATCAAGCGCTTCATGGAGCACCTCAACCCGCGCGGTGCCCGCGTCGTCGCGCTGGAAAAACCCAGCGAGGTCGAGCGCGGCCAGTGGTACTTCCAGCGCTACGTGCAGCACCTGCCGACGCGTGGCGAGATCGTGCTGTTCGACCGCTCCTGGTACAACCGTGCCGGCGTCGAGCGGGTGATGGGTTTCTGCAGCGATGCGCAGTACGAGCAGTTCATGCGCGAGGCACCCGAGTTCGAGCGCAACCTGGTGCGCAGTGGCATCCATCTCTTCAAGTTCTGGTTCTCGGTTAGCCGTGCCGAGCAGCGCCGCCGCTTCAAGGAGCGCCAGGGCCACCCCCTCAAGCAGTGGAAGCTCAGCCCGATCGACCTGGCCTCGCTCGACAAGTGGGACGACTACACCCGCGCCAAGGAGGCGATGTTCCTGCACACCGACACGCCCGACGCGCCCTGGACGGTGATCAAGTCGGACTGCAAGAAGCGCGCGCGGCTCAATGCGATGCGCTATGTGCTGCACCGGCTGCCGTACACGAAGCGGGACCTCGCCACCATCGGGCCGGCCGATCCGCTGATCGTCGGTCGGCCGTCGCTGGTGCCGGGCGGCTTCGAGGACCAGATCGCCTCGAACGGCGCGAGCTGATCCGCACTGCGCATGCGCCGATTCAGCCGCCGATGGCGGTGCGGGCGAGCAGCCCGAGCACTGCGCAGGCGGCGATGACCTGCACCACCGAGCGCCTGTAGCGCAGCAGCGCCACCGCAGCGCCGACCGCGATCAGGGCCGACACCGCATCGAAGCGTCCGCCGAAGCCGCTCGGCCACAGCACGTGGTAGCCGAAGAACAGCGCGAGGTTCAGGATCACGCCGACCACCGCCGCGGTGATGGCGGTCAGCGGTGCGGTGAACTTCAGGTTCTGGTGCGTCGATTCGACCAGCGGCCCGCCGGCCAGGATGAAGACGAAGGACGGCAGGAAGGTGCACCACGTCACCAGCACCGCCGCTGCCGCTCCGGCCAGGAAGAGGTGCTCGGGGCCGAACAGCGCCTGCGCGTGGCCGCCGACGAAGCCGACGAAGGTGACCACCATGATCAGCGGTCCGGGCGTGGTTTCGCCGAGCGCCAGGCCGTCGATCATCTGCGTCGGCGTGAGCCAGCCGAAGGTGCCGACCGCGCCCTGCCAGACATAGGGCAGCACTGCGTAGGCGCCGCCGAAGGTCAGCAGCGCTGCCTTGGTGAAGAACCAGCCCATGCGGGTGAGCGTGTGCTCCCAGCCGAGGCTGGCGGTGAGCAGCGCCATCGGCACCGACCACAGCAGCGCGCCTGCGCCCAGCACCCGCGCCAGCCGCGGCCAGCGCAACCGGGCGTGCTCCGGTGCAGGCGTGTCATCGTCGATCAGCGCAGGGCCTGCCACGGTCTTCGCCGCGCCGTGGCCGCCGCCAGTGCGGAAGGTGTCGGGCGCGAACCGGCCACCCACCGCGCCGATGGCCGCCGCTGCCAGCACGATGGCGGGGAAGGGCACGTCCAGCGCAAAGATCGCGACGAACGCCGCCGCCGCGATGGCCCACAGCGTGGTGTTCTTCAGCGCCCGCGTGCCGATGCGGTGCACGGCCTGCACGACGATGGCAGTGACGGCGGGCTTGATGCCATGGAACAGCCCGGCGACCAGCGGCAGCGTGCCGAACGTGGCGTAGACCCACGACAGTGCGACCAGCAGCGCCAGCGACGGCAACACGAACAGCCCGCCCGCGACCAGCCCGCCGGCCGTGCGGTGCATCAGCCAGCCGATGTAGGTGGCGAGCTGCTGCGCCTCGGGGCCGGGCAGCACCATGCAGTAGTTCAGCGCATGCAGGAAGCGCCGCTCGGAGATCCAGCGCCGGCGTTTGACCAGCTCCTGGTGCATCAGCGCGATCTGTCCGGCCGGGCCGCCGAAGCTGATGCAGCCGAGCTTCAGCCAGAAGAGCACGGCCGCTCGAAAGGAGACGGCCACCGGCGGGATCGTGGTATCTGCTGGTGCTGGCGCTTGCATGGCTTGACCCGGAAAAGCGACGGACACCCGGCGCTGCTTGGCGCAACGGTCCGCCCGAGATGGCTACAATCGCGCCTCGTGTTCGAGGAGCGTTGCAAGATCGGTGGTTGTACCCGATCCCAGGCTCGAACCCCTTTCCACAAGGCAACGGCGCTCACCCGCTCGCCCGCATCGCGGCGAGGGCACAGGGTGAGCCGGCAAGGTTGCCGCTTTCGTGATCCCTGACTGGCCCGCGCGTCGATGCAGTGAGCGGCTCATCCTTCGGAGCCCATTCCTCATGAACGCTGTCGTCAAGTCTGTCCACAACCCCGATTTCCTCGTCGCCGACCTGGCGCTGGCCGCCTGGGGCCGCAAGGAAATCCGCATCGCGGAAACCGAGATGCCCGGCCTGATGGCCATCCGCGAAGAGTTCGCCGCCAAGCAGCCGCTCAAGGGCGCGCGCATCACCGGCTCGCTGCACATGACCATCCAGACCGCCGTGCTGGTCGAGACGCTGCAGGCGCTCGGCGCGGATGTGCGCTGGGCCTCGTGCAACATCTTCTCGACGCAGGACCACGCCGCCGCCGCGCTGGCCGTCAAGGGCACGCCGGTCTTCGCCTACAAGGGCGAGACGCTGGCCGACTACTGGGACTACACCCACCGCATCTTCGACTTCGGCGCCGCCGGCACGCCGGGCGAAGGCCCGAACATGATCCTGGACGACGGCGGCGACGCGACGCTGCTGATGCACCTCGGCCAGCGCGCCGAGCGTGACCTGTCGCTGCTCGACCACCCGACCAGCGAAGAGGAGACCTGCCTCTACGCCTCGATCCGCGCCAAGATCGCCGTCGACCCGACCTGGTACACCCGCAAGGCCGCCGAGATCATCGGCGTGACCGAGGAAACCACGACCGGTGTGCACCGCCTGAAGGAAATGTCGGCAGCCGGCACGCTGCTGTTCCGCGCGATCAACGTCAACGACTCGGTCACCAAGAGCAAGTTCGACAACCTCTACGGCTGCCGCGAGTCGCTGGTGGACGGCATCAAGCGCGCCACCGACGTCATGATCGCCGGCAAGGTCGCGGTCGTCGCTGGCTACGGTGACGTGGGCAAGGGCTCGGCGCAGGCGCTGCGCGCGCTGTCGGCGCAGGTCTGGGTGACCGAGATCGACCCGATCAATGCCCTGCAGGCCGCGATGGAAGGCTACAAGGTCGTGACCATGGAGTACGCCGCCGACAAGGCCGACATCTTCGTGACCACCACCGGCAACAAGGGCGTGATCCGCCACGCGCACATGCTGGCGATGAAGGACCAGGCGATCGTCTGCAACATCGGCCACTTCGACAACGAGATCGAGGTCGCGTCGCTGGAACAGTACGAGTGGGAAGAGATCAAGCCGCAGGTCGACCACATCATCTTCCCCGAAGTGGATGGCAAGCCGGGCAAGCGCATCATCCTGCTGGCCAAGGGCCGCCTGGTGAACCTGGGCTGCGGCACGGGCCACCCGAGCTTCGTGATGTCGTCGAGCTTCGCCAACCAGACCATCGCGCAGATCGAGCTGTTCTGCCACCCGGACGGTTACGACGCCGGCAAGGTCTATGTGCTGCCCAAGCACCTGGACGAGAAGGTGGCGCGCCTGCACCTGAAGAAGGTCGGCGCGATGCTGACCGAGCTGACCGACGAGCAGGCCGCCTACATCGGCGTGCCGAAGCAGGGCCCTTACAAGCCCGACACCTACCGCTATTGATTCACCCCGGCCCCTGCGGGGCCACCGAGAAAGACACACGACATGCGCATCGATCAGCTGATTGTCCAACGGGGCATGGTCCCGACCCGCTCCGCCGCCCAGCGGCTGATCGAACGCAAGGCCGTGCGCTGGCTCGGCCCCAAGGGCTGGCTGGTGCCGACCAAGTCCGGCGAGGACGTGCCCGACGACGCCCAGGTCGAGATCACCGACGACGCGGAGCTGCGCTTCGTGTCGCGCGGTGGCCTCAAGCTCGAAGGCGCCGTCGCGCGCTGCGGCTTCGGCGTGGCGGGGCGCACCTGCCTGGACGTCGGCCAGAGCACCGGCGGCTTCACCGACCTGCTGCTGCAGCAGGGCGCCGTGAAGGTGGTCGGTCTGGACGTCGGCCGCGACCAGCTCGCTGCCAAGCTGCGCGGTGACGACCGCGTGGTCAGCTACGAAGGCATCAATGCCCGCGACGTGAGCGCGTCGGCCTTCGCACAGGACTGGGCTCCGGCCAGCTTCGACGTGGTCGTCGCCGACGTGTCGTTCATCTCGCTGACGCACGTGCTGCCGACGCTGTTCGCCTACATGGCGCCGGACGCCGACCTGCTGGTGCTGGTGAAACCGCAGTTCGAGCTGCAGCCCGAGCACATCGGCAAGGGCGGCATCGTGCGCGACAAGTCGCTGTTCACGGACGTCGAGACGCGCGTGCGCCAGTGCTGCCGCGACGCGGGGATGAAGGTCCACGCCTACTTCCAGAGCCCGATCACCGGTGGCAACGGCAACACCGAATTCTTCCTGTGGGCGCGCCACCTCGATCTGGAGTCCGGCGACAAGCCGATCGCGAAGCCCACGCCCAAGAAGCCTGTCCGAGACGACACCTGAGCAGCTCCGCCTGCGCAGACCACGACTGAACCTGCCATGACGCAAACCGCCTCCCTTCCGCTGAGCCTGGAGTTCTTCCCGCCCAAGACACCCGAGGGCGTGACCAAGCTGGCCGCCGTGCGCCAGGCGCTGTATGCGCTGAAGCCGCAGTTCTGCTCCGTCACCTACGGCGCGGGTGGTTCGACCCAGGACGGCACGCTGCAGACCGTGCAGGCCCTCCTCGACGAAGGGCAGGACGGTGCCTCGCACTTCACCTGCGTCGGCGCCACCCGCGAGTCGGTGCGCGAGCGGCTGGCGCAGTTCCGGGCGATGGGCATGCGCCGCATCGTCGCGCTGCGTGGTGACCTGCCCAGCGGCTTCGGCCCGATGGGCGCGTTCCGCCACGCCAGCGACCTGGTGGCCTTCATCCGCGCCGAGACGGGCGACCACTTCCACATCGAGGTGGCGGCCTATCCGGAGATGCATCCGCAGGCCCGCTCGCCTGAAGCCGACCTGCAGGCCTTCGCGGCCAAGGTGAAGGCGGGGGCCAGCTCGGCGATCACGCAGTTCTTCTACAACGCCGATGCCTACTGGCGTTTCGTGGACGAGGTGCGGGCGCTCGGTCTGGACATCCCGGTGGTGCCCGGCATCATGCCGATCACCAATTCCAGCGGCATCCTGCGTTTCGCGGATGGCTGCGGCGCCGAGATCCCGCGCTGGGTGCGGCTGCGGCTGCAGAGCTTCGGCGACGACACGGCCAGCATCAAGGCCTTCGGGCTGGATGTCGTCACCGACTTGTGCGAGCGGCTGCGGGCGCAGGGCGTGCCGTCGCTGCACTTCTACACGATGAACACCAGCGCCACGGTGCTGGAACTGGCGCGCCGGCTGGGGCTTTGATGCGCCCGCGCCACACGGGCGTTGTGCGGTCCGAATCCCCTGCTGACCCAGATCAAGCGTCCGGCCTGGTGCGGGCGCTGCGCCGGTGAGGCATTGAGACTGCGCAATCTTTGTGCGACAGGCATGGATCCAATGGAGGGCACTGTTCAACCAGGAGTCTCTCCATGTCCAAGAAAATCGGTCTCGCTCTCGTTGCCCTGTGTGCCCTGTCCGCTGCCCCGATGGCGTCGGCGCAGGTGGCCGGTGACACGCTGGTGCGCGTGCGTGCGGTCAACATCGATCCGGCCAACAAGGACACCATCCCGACGCTCGATGTCTCGGTCAGCAGCAAGGTGATCCCGGAAGTCGACTTCACGTACTTCATCTCCCCGAACCTGTCCACCGAACTGATCCTGACCTACCCGCAGAAGCACGACGTCAGTGCCAACGGGGCTGCGGTCGGCACCCTCAAGCACCTGCCGCCGACGCTGACGCTGCAATACCGCTTCAACGACCTCGGTCTGGGCGCCTTCACCCCGTACGTCGGCGCCGGCCTGAACTACACCCACTTCTCCAGCGTCGACCTGGGTGGCGGCACGCTGTCGGTGGACAAGAACAGCTTCGGCCTGTCGCTGCAGGCCGGTGTGGACTACGCCATCGACAGGACCTGGTCGGTCAACTTCGACGTGAAGAAGGTGCAGATCCGCACCGACCTGAGCAGCGGTGGCACCAACCTCGGCACCCTCAAGATCGACCCGCTGCTGGTCGGCGTGGGCGTCGGCTACAAGTTCTGACCCTGGTCCGGCGTCTGATCGCGGTCACGGTCCCAGACCGTGCCCTCTTCGGTCAGCATCGCGTCGAGCGGCACATCGTGCGGCTCGGCCGCCAGCCACGGGATGTAGCCGTGGGCATAGCCGATGCCGGCGGTGAACGGCATCGGCTTGAGTGACGCCAGCGTGCGGTCGTAGAACCCGCCGCCGTAGCCCAGCCGCACCCCCCCCGGCCCGAAGCCCACGCAGGGCACCAGCAGCAGCTCCGGGTGGAATTCCTCGGTGTCCTTGGGCTTCAGGATGCCGTAGGCGTCCTCCTCCATCGGGCAGCCGGGGTACCAGACATGGAAGCGCAACTGCTTCGTGAGCTTGTCGATCACCGGCAGGCCGATGCGCCGGTCCGGATCCGATTCCGTCCAGCGGTAGAGCGCCGGCAGGGCGTCGAACTCGCCCTTGATCGACCAGAACGCGCCGATCGTCTTCTCCTTGCGCGACAGCAGCCAGACCATCAGCACCTCCTGCAGGTGCACCGAGCGCTGGTGGCGGTCGGACATGCCCATGCGTTCGGCCTGGAGCTGCCTGCGCAGCGTCTTCTTGTCGCGGGGCGGTTCGGGGAGCTTGAAGGAAGGGGTGCTGGACGGAGTGCTCATCGGATTTCGTTCTCGGCCACGGTGGGGCGATTGTGCGTGTGCCCGGGCGTGGCGGCAATTCGGGGCAGCATGCCGTGGTTTGCCCGGTCGGTTTGCACGTGCTTGCGACCGCCGGGGTGGCGCGATCAGGGTCCGCCCCTACACTGGCGTCGGGGGTGAACCAAGGTGCGCATGAAGTCAGTGGTGGATGTGGCGAGGGCCGCCGTGGTGGCGGTGGTGACCAGTTGTGGTCTGGCGGGGTCGGTGTGCGTGGCGCAGACCCAGAATGCCGCGACCAGCGAGGCCCGCGCGCTGGACGACCGGCTGGTGCAGGCGCGCGAGGCCCTGCGCAAGAAGGACCGCGCCAGGCTGCTGGTCCACCGCGACACGCTGGTGGCCGCCCGCTACCCGCTGGCGATGTGGGCGGATTACTGGGAGCTGAGCAACCGGCTCGCCGAGTCGAACCAGTCCGAGCTGGACGCGTTCTACGCCCGCTGGCCCGGCACCTACGTCGAGGACCGCCTGCGCAACGACTGGCTGCTCGAACTCGGCAAGCGCCGCGACTGGCGCAACTTCGCCACCGAGTACCCGCGCTTCAAGTACAACGACGACCGCGAGGTGAGCTGCTACGCGCTGCTGCTGCGCCACCACGTCGGCGAGGACGTGCGCGCCGCGGCCCGCGCGAACTGGTTCCTGCAGCGCGACGGCGACGACGGCTGCACGCTGCTCGTCACCACGCTCTACACCGCGCGCCTGTTCAGCGCCAGCGATGTCTGGCTCAAGGCCCGCGAAGCGGCCGAGGCCAAGCGCTTCAACGCGGCGCGGCAGGCGTTGACGCTGCTCGGCGAGGACACCACCGGTACCCCGCTGACCGAGCTGTTCGAGCAGCCGCAGCGCTACCTGGCCCGCCGCACCGACACCGACAGCCGGCAGGGTGCCGAATACGCCGTCATGGCGCTGGCCCGGCTGGCGGCGAGCGACCCGACCGCGGCCGCGGCCGAATTGCAGGACCGCTGGCAGACCCGGCTGGCGCCCGAGGCCGCCGCCTGGGCCTGGGGTTCCGTGGCGCGGCAGGCGGCGATGAAGCTGATGCCGGAAGCGGATGCCTGGTTCCAGCGTGCCAGCGGTGCGGCGGCCACCGCCACCCGCGACATCGACTGGAACGACGACACGCTGGCCTGGCGTGCGCGCTCGGCGCTGCGCGCCACGGATGCGGGCCGCTGGCAGCGCATGCTCGATGCGATCGCGGCCATGAGCGCCGCCGCGCAGGCCGATCCGACCTGGATCTACTGGAAGGCGCGTGCCGTCCAGGCCACGGCCAGGGCGGGCGCCGAGGGCGACGGACAGCGCACGGCGTCCAGCGTGCTCTTCGAGCGGATCGCCGGTCAGATGAATTTCTACGGCAAGCTCGCCGCCGAGGAACTCGGGCACCCGCAGACCCTGCCCGCCCGCCCGGCAGCGCTCACCGCCGAGGAGCGTGCGCAGGCCCTGCGCCAACCGGGCCTGACCCGTGCGCTGGCGCTGATCGCGCTGGGGCTGCGCAGCGAGGGTGTGCGCGAGTGGAACTTCTCGATCCGCGAGCTGGGTGACCGGCAGTTGCTGGCCGCCGCCCAGCGCGCCTGCGACAACGAAGTCTGGGACCGTTGCATCAACACCAGCGAACGAACCCGGCAGGAGATCGATCTGGCGCAACGCTTTCCGATGCCGTTCCGCGCCGACGTGGTCGCTGCAGCGCAGGGTGTGGGGCTGGACCCCGCCTACGTCTACGGGCTGATCCGCCAGGAGTCGCGCTTCGTCACCGATGCCCGCTCGGGGGTGGGTGCCTCCGGCCTGATGCAGGTGATGCCCTCCACGGCCCGCTGGACGGCCAAGCGGCTGGGCATTCCGTACACGCAGGAATCGATCACCGACAAGACCACCAACCTGAAGCTCGGGGCGGGCTACCTCAAGCTGGTGCTCGACGATTTCGGCGGCTCCCAGGCCATGGCGGCGGCCGGCTACAACGCCGGTCCGAACCGCCCGCGCCGCTGGCGCGATGGGCCGGTGATGGAGGTGGCGGCCTGGGCCGAGAACATCCCCTTCAACGAGACCCGCGACTACGTGAAGAAGGTGCTCTCCAACGCCAGCTACTACGCCGCGGTGCTGGGCGGCAAGTCGGTGGTGGACCTGAAGAGCCGGTTGTCCCCGCTGGTGGGGCCGCGTCCGGTGGACGCGCCGCCCGAGAACCGCCAGCTCCCCTGAGCCAGACTCCCCACCCCACGAGGACCACCACCATGCCTGTGCACACTCTGTTGATCCTTGGCGGCACAGGCTTTGTCGGCCGGGCGCTGCTCGCCCGCTGGACGGCAACGCCGGACATCGGGCTCGGGACGGTGCGGATGCCGAGTCGCCGCGGTGTCCGGGGCCGTGACCAGACGCTGTTGCCCGGCGTGCAGGTGCTCGAGGCGGACGTGCACGACCCGCAGCAATTGGATGCGCTGGTGCAGGGCGCCGATGCGGTGGTGAATCTGGTGGCGATCCTGCACGGCAGCGCAGCACAGTTCGAGCGCACCCATGTCACGCTGCCGCAGCAGCTGGCTGCCGCTTGCCAGCGTGCCGGTGTCCGGCGGCTGGTGCATGTCAGTGCGCTGGGTGTGCCGGATGGCGATCCGGCCGCGGCGCCGTCGAACTACCTGCGCAGCAAGGCGCGCGGCGAGCAGGTCCTGCGGGCGGCGCCCGGTCTCGACCTGACGATCCTGCGTCCGAGCGTCATCTTCGGGGCCGAGGACCACTTCATCCGGCTGTTCGCGCGCCTGCAGGCGCTGGTGCCGGTGATGGCACTTGCAGGGGCGCAGGCGCAGTTCCAGCCGGTGTGGGTCGAGGATGTGGCGCAGGTGCTGGTGCAGTGCCTGCGTGACCGCGCGACCATCGGCCAGACGATCGAGTGTGCCGGACCGGATGTGTTCACGCTGGGTGATCTGGTGCGGCTGGCGGGGCGGTGGAGCGGCCACGTGCGCCCGGTGCTGCCGCTGCCGGCGTGGGCGGGGCGCCTGCAGGCGGCCGCCCTCGGGTTGCTGCCCGGCGGGCCGCTGATGTCGTGCGACAACCTGGATTCGATGCGCGTGCCCAATGTCGCCACCGGGCGACATCCGGGTCTGGCTGCGCTGGGCCTGACGCCCGCAGCGATCTCGGCCGTGATGCCGCAGGTGCTGCGCACGGGCTTCACGGCCGAGGACTGGCGGCGTGCACGCGCCGGCCGGAACTGAATCAGCCGCGGCGGCGGCGGCTCACCATGCCGAGCAGGCCCAGTCCGGCCAGCATCATGGCGACCGATTCCGGTTCCGGCACGGCAGCCGCCTGCAGTTGCGGGCTGCTCAGCACCAGGTTGTAGGTCCAGCCGGAGTTGCCGCCACCATCGAAATCACTCCAGCCCAGCCGGAAACCGGACACGGCGGCGTAGTAGGTACCGGGCTGGAGCTGGTAGGTGAACGACAGGAATGTGCTCGGCGTGCTGTTGTCGTCGAAGGCACTGGCCAGCAGCACACCCTCGGGCTGGGTGTTGTCGAACAGCCCGATCACGGGTTTCGCGGCCGCTGTCGGGGTTTCGATCGTCAGCGTGGCCGACAGCGCCGAGCCCACGTCGAAGCGGAAGAAATCGGCCGAGTTGCCACCGCCGCCGTCGAGCACACCTGCTTCGGTTCGGCGGGCACCCGAAATGAACAGATACCCACCCGGCGACAACGTGCCGACCGTCTCGGCCATCGAAGGGGCATCATTGGCGATGCCGGTGCTCTGCTCCTGCTCGATGTAGGCCTGTGCCTGCAGCGAGCCGGTGAGCAGCAGGGTGGTCAGCCCGAGGCGTGTGGCGGTGGATCGAATCGACATGAATGAACTCCCCTGGGAAATAGCGCACTGCCGTTGCAAACATTAAACATTTGGTACGGACCAGTGCCAGTGCATCATTGGATCACTCCATCACATTTCCTGCCTATCCCTGGCTCACGGGTGACGCTTTTGTCAAATGCGGCACATCGGTCGATCCAGGGTGCGGGCAGTGCTTGCCATGCAACTATTTCTGGTCGGCGGAGCCGTTCGTGACCGCCTGATGGGCCGCCCACCCGGTGACCGGGACTGGGTGGTCATCGGTTCGACCCCCGAACAGATGGGGGCGGCCGGCTATCTGCCGGTCGGGCGCGACTTCCCGGTCTTCCTGCACCCCCGCACCCGGGAGGAGTACGCGCTGGCGCGCATCGAGCGCAAGACCGCGCCGGGCTACCACGGCTTTGCCTTCCGCGCTGATCCGGACGTGACGCTCGAAGAGGACCTGGCCCGCCGCGACCTGACCATCAACGCGATGGCCATGGACGGCGACGGCACGGTCATCGACCCCTGCGGCGGTCAGGCCGATCTGCGCGACCGGGTGCTGCGCCACGTCGGACCGGCGTTCGTCGAGGACCCTGTGCGCATCCTGCGGCTGGCCCGGTTCATGGCCCGGTTCAGCACGTTCAGTGTGGCGCCCGAGACGCTGGCACTGTGCCGCGAGATGGTCGCCGCCGGCGAGGTCGATGCGCTGGTGCCCGAGCGGGTGTGGCAGGAGTTGTCGCGCGGCTTGATGGAGGCGGCGCCGTCGCGGATGTTCCTGTTCCTGCGTGAATGCGGTGCGCTGGAGCGGCTGCTGCCGGAGGTGGATGCGCTGTTCGGCGTGCCGCAGCGGGCCGAGTACCACCCGGAGATCGACACCGGTGTGCACCTGATGCTGGTGCTGGACATGGCCGCGCGCCTGGACACGGCGCTGCCGGTGCGCTTTGCCTGCCTGGCGCACGACCTGGGCAAGGCCACGACGCCCGCCGACGTGCTGCCGCGCCACATCGGCCACGAGGTGCGCAGCGTGCGGCTGCTCGGGCCGCTGGCCGAGCGGCTGCGGGTGCCGGTGGAGTGCCGTGAACTGGCCGAGGTCGTCGCGCGCGAACACGGCAACCTCCACCGCAGCAGCACCTTCGACGCCGCTGCGCTGGTGCGGCTGATGGACCGCTGCGACGCCTGGCGCCGCGCCGAGCGCTTCGAGCAGACGCTGCAGGCCTGCGAGTGCGACGCGCGTGGTCGACTGGGATTCGAGGAGCAGGTCTACGCGCCAGCGCCGCGCCTGCGTGCCGCGCTGGCGGCGGCCCAGCAGGTCCGCTCGGCCGAGGTCAGCGCACGGGCGATCGCCCGCGGGTTGAAAGGCCCCGACATCGGCCGGGCACTGCACCAGGCCCGGGTCGAGGCGGTGGACGCGGCGCTGCCACCGGCCGCCGTGTAGCGCTCAGAGCCAGCGCGCCAGCACCAGCCCGATCAGCGTCAGCAGCACGCTCGAACCGAAGGGAAAGTGCCAGCGCCGCGCGCCGATCTTCACGCTGAAGTCGCCGGGGATGTGTCCCAGCCCGATCTTCTCCAGCCAGCCGTGCAGACCGTTGAAGACCAGGCACGACAGCGTGAAGACGATGAGCCAGCGCATCAGAGCGTGTGGCTGCGGTCGCCCGCCACGAAGCCCATCGCCTCGAACGACTCGGCCTCGGTCACGAAGCCGATCACCTTGAACAGCTCGCCCATCTCGTGCTCGGTGACGAGTTTCTGCGCCATGGCCCGGCCACGCAGGTCGGCGCTTTCGAGGTCGGCCAGCAGCCCGCAGTTGAACAGGAAGCGCGCCTGCGAGGTGTAGCCCAGCACCTCCAGCCCGGCGTCCTGCCCGGCGAGTGCCACGGCGGTGAAGTCGACGTGGGCGGTCAGGTCCTTCAGGCCGACGTCGTGCAGCGGGTCGGGGTCGGCCTGGTGGCCGCGGTGGCACATCAGGGTGCCGCCGGTGCGCTGCGGGTGGTAGAACTCGTGCTCGGGGAAGCCGTAGTCGACGAAGAAGGCCGCACCGCGTGCCAGGCCGGCCGCCAGCGTGCCGAGGAAGGCGCTGGCCTGTCGCGGCAGTTCGGTCATGGTGCCGGGGACGAAACCGAGGTCTACTGGCGGGCGCAGGTCGGTCGGCCGGTCGGCCCAGACGAACTGCGGTGCATCGGCCCCGGCGGTCTCGTCCAGCGCCACGCCGCGCTCCTGCCACTGCGCGCCATCCCAGGCGACGAGCACCACCGGCATCGCGTCCAGCACCTCGTTGCCGACGACCACGCCCTCGAAAGTCTCGGGCAGCGTGTCGATCCAGCGCACCTTGTCCGCGTGCTGCGGCACCTGTGCGGCCAGCCGCTGGCGCTGGCGTTGGCGCAGCGTGCCGGAAAGATCGACGATGGTGTAGCGGTCCACCGCGGCGCCCAGCTCCGCCAGCGTCTGCAGCAACTGACAGGCCAGCGCGCCCGAGCCGGCACCGAACTCCCAGACCTCGCGCGTGCCGGTGGCGGCCAGCGCCTGCGCGACCTGGCGGGCCAGCGCGCGGCCGAACAGCGGCGAGAGTTCCGGCGCGGTGATGAAGTCGCTGCCGGAGGCGGGCAGGGCGCCGAACTGGCGGTCGCCGCCGCTGTAGTAGCCCAGGCCCGGCTGGTAGAGCGCCAGCGCCATGAAGCGCTCGAAGCCGATCCAGCCGCCGCTGCGGCGGATCTCGTCGGCGATGAGGGCCTGGAGCGCCGGGACGGCGGGCAGCGGGGCGCTGGCTACACTGGGGATTGAGGCGGTGTTCACCGGCCGATTGTAGAAAGGTAGCCAGTCCCCCATGTCCACCACCCGCGGCACCCAGATCCTGACCCTGACCGGCCTGCGCTTCGACGCCAACCTCGGCATCCTCGACCACGAGAAGACGGCCCCGCAGCCCATCGCCGTCGATGCCGAACTCAACCTCGGCACCCAGCCGCTGACGCTGCCGGACGACGATCTGTTCCACGTCCTCGACTACCGCCGCGTGCGCAAGATCATCATCGACGAGTGCTGTGCCCGGCACGTCAACTTGCTGGAAAGCCTCATCGGCAAGGTCGCGGCGCGGCTGATGGACCTGCCCGGTGTGCTGGGTGTGCGGGTGCGCATCGCCAAGCTGGAGATCTTCGACGACTGCGAGGTGGCGATCCGGGTGGAGACCGGGCAGTGGTGATGTGATGGTGGCGCCATGGTGCAGGGCGCCTGAGTGCGGCGACAATTCCGCCCACCATGCAGACCACCGACACCGATACCGCCCCGCGTTCCGTCACTCCCGAGCGGCGCACCTCCGTCGAGACCAACAAGCTCTCCAAGCGCCTGCACCGCCTCGTCGGCCAGGCGATCAGCGACTACGCGATGATCGAGGACGGCGACCGCGTCATGGTCTGCCTCTCGGGCGGCAAGGACAGCTACGGGCTGCTCGACATCCTGCTCAACCTGCAGCAGCGCGCCCCGATCCAGTTCTCCATCGTCGCCGTCAACCTCGACCAGAAGCAGCCCGGTTTTCCGGCGCACGTCCTGCCCGAGTACCTGGCGAGCCGCGGCGTCGAGTTCCACATCGAGAACCAGGACACCTACTCCGTCGTCAAGCGCGTGATCCCCGAAGGCGACACGATGTGCAGCCTGTGCTCGCGGCTGCGGCGCGGCATCCTGTACCGGGTGGCCGACGAGCTGGGTGCCACCAAGATCGCGCTGGGCCACCACCGCGATGACTTCCTCGGCACCATCTTCCTGAACATGTTCTTCGGCGGCAAGCTCAAGGGCATGTCGCCCAAGCTGGTCAGCGACGACGGCCGCCACACGGTGATCCGCCCGCTGGCGCTGGTCGCCGAGACCGACCTGGAGCGCTGGGCCGCGCACCGCGAGTTCCCGATCATTCCCTGCACGCTGTGCGGCTCGCAGGAGAACCTGCAGCGCGTGCAGATCAAGCGCATGCTGCGCGAGTGGGACCGGCAGCACCCGGGCCGCATCGACAGCATGCACCGCGCGTTCGCCCATGTCGTGCCTTCGCACCTGATGGACCGGGCGCTCTTTCCATTCGAGACGATCCAGCCGACCGGTGCGGTCAACCCGCAGGGTGACAAGGCGTTTGACGAGGACGACGAAGAGGCCTGCGCCACGCCGGGCGCGTCCGCGCTGCCCGCCGAGGCCCGCATCTCGCTGGCGGCATTGCGCCGGCCCGGGACGGGGTCTGGTGGTGGCTGATCCGGCCCGTTCGTGAACAAGGAGATTGCGATGCCCAAGCTGCCCGCTCTGCCCGATGGGCTCTGTACCGACCGCCGTCGCTGGGGGCTGGGGCTGGCCGCTGTCACGGCCCTGGTGCTGCTGCCCGGCTGCGCCGCGTTCAAGCAGATCAGCGTCGAGGTGGTGACCTTCGGTGCCTGGCCCGAGAAGCGCCCGCCCGGTCGCT
>NZ_JBFPGY010000411.1:0-4716 GCF_041083715.1 Sphaerotilus sp. | reverse complement strand
CCTTGTGCGGCTCATAGCCTTCGAAGATGTTCGCGATCAGGCCCGAACCACGGGTCAGGTTCAGGAACTCGTTCGAGAACCCGATCAGGCCACGCGCCGGGATGCGGTACTCCAGGCGCACGCGGCCACGGCCGTCCGGCACCATGTTGACCAGTTCGCCCTTGCGCTCGCCGAGGGCCTGCATGACGCCACCCTGGTGCTGCTCTTCGACGTCGGCGGTGACCATCTCGATCGGCTCGCACTTCTCGCCGTTGATCTCCTGGAACACCACGCGCGGCTTCGACACGGCCAGCTCGTAGCCCTCGCGGCGCATGTTTTCCAGCAGGATGGTCAGGTGCAGTTCGCCGCGGCCCATCACCTCGAAGATGCCGTCTTCGTCGGTTTCCTTGACGCGCAGCGCAACGTTGGACTGGAGTTCCTTCTGCAGGCGGTCCCAGATCTGGCGGCTGGTGACGTACTTGCCTTCGCGGCCCGCCAGCGGGCTGGTGTTGACGCAGAAGTTCATCGTCAGCGTCGGCTCGTCGATCTTGAGCATCGGCAGCGGCGAAGGATTGGCCGGATCGGTGATGGTCACCCCGATGCCGATGCCTTCGATGCCGTTGATCAGCACGATGTCGCCCGGGCCGGCTTCGGTGGTCTGCACGCGGTCGAGGCCCTGGAAGGTCAGCACCTGGTTGATGCGGCCCTTGATGGCCTTGCCGTCCGGGCCTTCCATCACCAGCACGTCCATCGACGGCTTGATGGTGCCCTGGCTCACACGGCCCACGCCGATGCGACCGACGAAGGTGGAGTAGTCGAGCGACGAGATCTGCAACTGCAGCGGTGCCGAGGCGTCACCGCTGTTGGCCGGCACGTGCTTGAGCACGGTGTTGAACAGGGCCGACATGTCCTGGCCCCACTGCTCGCCCGGTGCGCCCTCTTCGAGCGACGCCCAGCCGTTGATGCCCGAGGCATAGACGACGGGGAAGTCGAGCTGCTCGTCGGTGGCACCCAGCTTGTCGAACAGGTCGAACGCGGCGTTGATGACGGCATCCGGCTTCGCGCCCGGCTTGTCGACCTTGTTGACCACGACGATCGGCTTCAGCCCCAGGGCCAGCGCCTTCTTGGTCACGAAGCGCGTCTGCGGCATCGGGCCTTCCTGCGCGTCGATCAGCAGCACCACGCCGTCGACCATCGACAGCGCGCGCTCGACTTCACCGCCGAAGTCGGCGTGTCCGGGTGTGTCGACGATGTTGATGTGCGTACCCTCCCAGCTCACGGCGCAGTTCTTGGCCAGGATGGTGATGCCGCGTTCCTTTTCGATCGCGTTGTTGTCCATCACGCAGTCGACGACCTTTTCATGGTCGGCGAAGGTGCCGCTCTGGCGCAGGAGTTGGTCCACCAGGGTGGTCTTGCCATGGTCGACGTGGGCGATGATGGCGATGTTGCGGATTTGCTTGGTCATGGGGTTGTACGCCAGGGGTGTGGCCGTTCGGGTTTCAGGACGGCTGCAGGGCCTGGACTTCAAGAGGGCTCAGGAGCCGATCGGCGATCAGCTCGCCGGCAGTGATGTGGGCGCTGCCCAGCAGGGCGCGACCGTCGGGACCATAGACACGCACGCGCTCGGCATCGGCTTGACCCGTGCGGCGGCGCATGCCCGAGAGGAAACGACCGGCGTCTTCAGTGTTCAGATGCACCGCCGGCCAGTCCGACAGCAGTACATCGACGGGCAGCACCCGTGCATCGCGCCCGGCCTCGTCCATCGCCACCAGGGCGTCGAGCGTGACCGAACCGCGCAGATCGACCGGGCCGCTGGCGATGCGCCGCAGTCCGGACAGGTGGGCGCCACAGCCAAGCACTTCACCGATGTCCTCGGCCAGCGTGCGGATGTAGGTGCCCTTGGTGCACAGCACGTCGATCACCAGCGTTTCCGGCCGGTCAGCCTGCCACGCGATGATGTCGATGCGGTGAATCGTCACCTGCCGTGGCTGGCGCTCGATGGTGATGCCGGCGCGGGCGTACTCGTAGAGCGCCTTGCCGTTGTGCTTGAGCGCCGACTGCATCGGCGGCAGTTGCGAAATCGGACCGGTGAAGCGCGCGCATGCCGCGTCGATCAGCGCGCGGTCCACCTGCACCGGACGCTCCTCGATCACCTCGCCTTCGCGGTCACCGCCCACGGTGCGCTGACCAAGGTGCAGCGTCGCCCGGTAGCCCTTGTCGGCCTCCAGGCTCACTTGCGAGAACTTGGTGGCTGCGCCGAAGCAGATCGGCAGCAGGCCAGTCGCCAGCGGGTCGAGTGTGCCGGTGTGCCCCGCCTTCTCGGCGCGGAACAGGCGCTTGACCTTCTGCAGGGCATCGTTGCTCGACAGGCCGATGGGCTTGTCGAGCAGCAGCACGCCATGCACCGCGCGGCGCTGGATGCGCACGCGGGGCGGCATCGGGGCCACCACGTCAGCAGCCACCGGGGTCACGTCGGCACTCATCTGGAAGCGTCGTCCTTCGATTCGTTGTCCACCACAGCGTCTGCCGGAGCCTCGTCCGGAACGCGCTGCGAATTGGCCAGGGTGATCAGCGCACTCAGCTCGGCCGCCCGCTCGGTGGTGCGGTCGAAATGGAAGTGCAAGGTCGGCACGGTGTGGATCTGCAGCCGCTTGAACAGGCCGTTGCGCAGGAAGCCAGCCGCCTCGTTGAGCGCCACTTCGGTCTCGTTCGCCTCGCCGATCAGCACCGAGAAACGGATGCGGGCATGGGCGTAGTCCGGCGTGATGTCCACGGCGCTGATCGTGACCATGCCGATGCGCGGATCTTTGAGCTCGCGGATCAGCTCGGCCACATCGCGCTGGATCTGGTCGGCCACCCGGAAGCTGCGGTTGGGAATGGAACGCTTGTGTCGCATGGATATCGCACCGAAGTCCATGGCAATGAACCACGGAAAAACAACGAGGCCCCGACACAACGTCGGGGCCCGGAACGCAGGAGCGAAGCCTTACAGCGTACGCGCCACTTCCTTGATCTCGAAGAACTCCAGCTGATCGCCTTCAGCGATGTCGGTGTAGTTCTTGAGCTTGATACCGCACTCGAAGCCTTCCTTGACTTCCTTCACATCGTCCTTCAGGCGGCGGATCGAATCGACTTCGCCGGTGTAGATGACGATGTTCTGGCGCAGCAGGCGGAACTTGCAGCTGCGACGCACCAGACCGGAAGTGACCATCGAGCCGGCAATGGTACCGATCTTGGTCGCCACGAACACGGTGCGGATTTCCGCCGAACCGATGACCTCTTCGCGCTGCTCCGGTGCCAGCATCCCCGACATGGCGGCTTTGATCTCGTCGACCGCGTCGTAGATGATGTTGTAGTAGCGCAGATCCACGCCGTTGTTGTCGGCGAGCTTGCGCGCACCGGCATCCGCACGGGTGTTGAAGCCGATGATGACCGCCTTCGAGGCGATCGCCAGGTTGACGTCCGACTCGCTGATGCCACCCACCGCTGCGTGCACGATCTGGACCTTGACCTCGTCGGTCGACAGCTTGAGCAGCGAAGTGGCCAGCGCCTCCTGCGAACCCTGCACATCGGCCTTGATGATCAGCGGCAGCATCTGTGCAGCGCCCTGGCCCATGCCCTCGAAAATGTTCTCGAGCTTGGCGGCCTGGCGCTTGTTCAGGTTGACTTCGCGGTACTTGCCCTGGCGGAACGTAGCGATTTCACGGGCACGGCGTTCATCCGCCAGCACCATGAATTCGTCGCCCGCCGACGGCACTTCGGTCAGACCCTGGATTTCCACCGGGATGGACGGACCCGCTTCCTGGCACGCCTTGCCGTTCTCGTCGAGCATGGCACGCACGCGGCCGTAGCTCTGGCCCGCCAGCACGGCATCGCCGCGCTTGAGCGTGCCGGACTGGATCAGCACGGTCGCGACCGGGCCGCGGCCCTTGTCCAGACGGGCTTCGATCACGAGACCCTTGGCCAGCGCCACGACCGGAGCGCGCAGTTCCAGCACTTCGGCCTGCAGCAGCACCTGCTCCAGCAGCGCGTCAATGCCTTGACCGGTCTTGGCCGACACCAGGCAGAACGGCGACTCGCCGCCGAACTCTTCCGGAATCACGCCTTCGGCGACCAGCTCGCTCTTGACACGTTCGAGGTTCGAATCAGGCTTGTCGATCTTGTTGATCGCCACCACGATCGGCACACCCGCCGCCTTGGCGTGGTGGATGGCTTCCTTGGTCTGCGGCATCACGCCGTCGTCCGCCGCCACCACGAGGATGACGATGTCGGTGGCCTTCGCACCACGGGCACGCATTGCCGTGAAGGCTTCGTGACCCGGGGTGTCGAGGAAGGTGATCACGCCACGTTCGGTCTCGACGTGGTAAGCGCCGATGTGCTGGGTGATGCCACCGGCTTCACCCATGGCGACACGGGTGGTGCGGATGTAGTCGAGCAACGAGGTCTTGCCGTGGTCGACGTGACCCATGACGGTGACCACCGGAGGACGGGGCAGCGATTCGCCGGATTCAGCAGCGTTTTCCTCCTCGAGGAACGCATCCGGATCGTCCAGCTTGGCCGCGAACGCCTTGTGGCCCATTTCCTCGACGAGGATCATGGCCGTCTCCTGGTCGAGCTGCTGGTTGATGGTGACCATCTGACCCAGCTTCATCAACTGCTTGATGACCTCGGACGCCTTGACCGACATCTTGTGTGCCAGATCGGCCACCGAGATGGTTTCAGGCACATGGACCTCAT
>NZ_JBFPGY010000410.1:0-4719 GCF_041083715.1 Sphaerotilus sp. | reverse complement strand
CCCAGTCTTCTGATGAACGATCTCGATCAACTCGTGCAGGCCGCGCAAGCCGACTTCGCCGCCGCGCTCACCCCCGCCCAGCTCGAAGACGCCAAGGCGCGCTACACCGGCAAGTCCGGCCAGGTGACCGAGCTGCTCAAGGGCATGGCCAAGCTGTCGCCCGAAGAGAAGAAGACCCGCGGTGCGGCGATCAACGAGACCAAGCAGCGCATCGAAGCCGCGCTGACAGCCCGTCGCCAGGCGCTCGCCGAAGCGGAGCTGCAGGCGCAACTGAAGGCCGAGGCGCTCGACGTGACGCTGCCCGGTCGTGGTCGTGGTGTCGGTGGTCTGCATCCCGTGTCGCGCACGCTGGAGCGCATCGAGCAGATCTTCGGCTCGATGGGCTTCGACGTGGCCGATGGTCCGGAAATCGAGACCGACTGGTACAGCTTCACCGCCTTGAACAACCCGGAAAACCACCCGGCGCGTTCGATGCAGGACACGTTCTACGTGGACCTGCACGACGAGGCTGGTCGCCCGCTGTGCCTGCGCCCGCACACCTCGCCGATGCAGGTCCGCTACGCCCGCCAGCATGCTGCCGCGCACGCTGGCAAGGATCCGATGCCCGAGATCCGCGTCATCGCGCCGGGCCGCACCTACCGCGTGGACAGCGACGCGACGCACTCGCCGATGTTCCACCAGTGCGAAGGCCTGTGGATCGGCGAGAACGTGTCGTTCAAGGACCTGAAGGCGGTGTTCACCGACTTCTTCCGCACCTTCTTCGAGACGGACGACCTGCAACTGCGCTTCCGTCCGTCGTTTTTCCCGTTCACCGAGCCGTCGGCCGAGGTGGACATCGCCTTCTCGTCCGGGCCACTCAAGGGGCGTTGGCTGGAAGTGGCCGGCTCGGGCCAGGTGCATCCGAACGTGGTGCGCAACTACGGGCTCGATCCCGAGCGCTACATCGGCTTCGCGTTTGGCATGGGCCCGGACCGCCTGACCATGCTGCGCTACGGTGTCAATGACCTGCGGCTGTTCTTCGAGGGCGATCTGCGCTTCCTCGGCCAGTTCCGCTGATCCGCCGTCGCCACTGCCCAAGTCTGGACAAGGACACCTGAGATGCAATTTCCCGAATCGTGGTTGCGCGCGCACTGCAACCCTGACCTGACCACCGCCCAGCTCGCCGACCTGCTCACCATGTCCGGCATGGAAGTGGAAGAACTCCAGCCGGTCGCGCCGCCGTTCACTGGCATCGTCGTCGCCGAAATCCTCACCGCCGAGCAGCACCCGAACGCCGACCGCCTGCGTGTCTGCACCGTGGACGCCGGCCCGCACAGCAAGGACGGCCCGCTGCAGATCGTCTGCGGCGCACCGAACGCCCGCGCCGGCATCCGCATCCCGCTGGCCACCGTTGGCGCCGAGCTGCCGCCGGGCGAGGACGGCAAGCCGTTCAAGATCGGCAAGGGCAAGCTGCGCGGTGTCGAGAGCCAGGGCATGCTCTGCTCGGCGCGCGAGCTGAAGCTGTCCGAGGACCACGGCGGCCTGCTGGAGTTACCCGCCGATGCGCCCATCGGCCAGGACATCCGCCAGTTCCTGAACCTCGACGACACGCTGTTCACGCTCAAGCTCACGCCGAACCTCGGCCATGCGCTGAGCGTCTACGGTGTGGCCCGCGAAGTCGCCGCGCTGACGGGCGCGCCGCTGCATCCGCTGCCGAGCGCGCCGGTCGTGCCGACGCTGGACGAGACGCTGTCCGTGACCGTCGAAGCGCCGGACCTGTGCGGGCGTTTCTCCGGCCGCATCGTGCGCGGCATCGACACCAAGGCCAGGACCCCCGCGTGGATGGTCGACCGTCTGGCCCGCTGCGGCCAGCGCTCGGTCAGCGCGCTGGTGGACATCTCGAACTACGTCATGTTCGAGACCGGCCAGCCGACCCACATCTTCGACCTCGACAAGATCCACGGCGGCCTGACGGTGCGCTGGGGCCGCGAGGGCGAGACGCTCAAGCTGCTCAACGGCAGCACCATCACCGTCGATGCGCAGGTCGGTGTCATCGCCGACACGCAGGCGGTCGAATCGCTCGCCGGCATCATGGGCGGCGACGCCACCTCGGTCAGCGACGACACGCACAACGTCTACGTCGAAGCCGCCTTCTGGTGGCCGGCCGCCGTCGCCGGCCGCTCGCGCCGCTTCAACTTCAGCACCGACGCCGGCCACCGCTACGAGCGCGGCGTCGATCCCGCCCACACCGTCGAGTGCATCGAGCGCATCACGTCGCTGATCCAGCAGATCTGCGGCGGCGAGGCGACGGCGTGTGGCCCGGTCACGGACGCGATCGTCAACCTGCCGGCGAAGCAGCCGGTGTCGCTGCGCGTCGCCCGCGCCGCCAAGGTGATCGGCATGCCGGTGACGCAGGTGCAGTGCGCCGAGGTGCTGACGCGCCTGGGCCTGTCGTTCACCGAAGCGCCGGGCGTGCTGACCGTGACGCCGCCGAGCTGGCGCTTCGACATCGCCATCGAGGAAGACCTGATCGAGGAGGTGATCCGCGTCATCGGCTTCGACCAGCTCCCGCTGACCGCGCCGGTCGCGCCGGTGACTGCCCGCGTGCGCCCGGAAGCCCAACGTGGTGGCTACGCGCTGCGCCGCGCCGTGGCCGCGCTGGACTACCAGGAAACGATCAACTTCTCGTTCGTCGAGGAGCGCTGGGAAACCGAACTCGCCGGCAACCCGGATCCGATCCGCCTGCTCAACCCGATCGCCGTGCCGCTGTCGGTGATGCGCTCCAGCCTGCTCGGCAGCCTCGTGCAGGTGCTGCGCCACAACCTGACGCGCCGCGCGCCGCGGGTGCGCGTGTTCGAGCTGGGCCGCGTGTTCAAGCGCGATGCGTCGGTGCAGGCCAGCGAACAGAGCGTCGTCGGCATCGACCAGCCGCTGCGCGTGGCGGGTCTGGCCTGGGGTCCGACCGAGCCGGTGCAGTGGGGCGTGAAGGAGCGGGCGGTCGATTTCTTCGACGTGAAGGCCGATGTCGAGGCACTGCTCGCTCCGCACATGGCGCGTTTCGTCGCCGCCGAGCATCCCGCGATGCACCCGGGCCGCTGCGCCCGTGTCGAGCTGGACGGCGTGGCGATCGGCTTCGTCGGCGAGCTGCACCCGCGCTGGCGCCAAGCCTACGAGCTGCCGGCCGGGCAGGGCGCGCCGGTGCTCTTCGAGCTGGACGTGCCGGCGCTGCTGGCCCGCGAGGTGCCGGTGTACCAGCCGGTGGCGCGCCAGCAGGCGGTCACACGCGACATCGCATTGATCGTCGGAGAGTCGGCTGGGCATGACGCGGTGATCGCCAGCCTGCTGGGCGCCGACACTGCGGGATTGCTGCGCAGCGCGAAGCTGTTCGATGTCTACCGCCCCGCGGCGGGCGCGGCCGGTTTCGAGTCCGGCGAGCGCAGTCTGGCGATCCGGCTGGAACTGCTGGATGATGAGGCGCCGCTGACCGACGCCCGCAGCGACGAGGCGGTCAAGGCTGCGCTCGACGCGGTGCAGCGTGACCTGGGCGCACGTCTGCGCGGCGCGTGACACTGCGCCCGCAACGCTGCACCGACCGAACGAACGACCCGATCCACCGCACGGCCACCGCCCATGGATGAAGAACCCGACTTCCTGCTGCCCGACGACGACGATGCGCCCACGATCACCAAAGCCGAACTGGCCGAACTGCTCTTCGAGCGGCTCGGCCTGAACAAGCGTGAATCCAAGGACATGGTCGAGGCGTTCTTCGAGTTCGTCCATGCGTCGCTGGCCCGCGGAGACGACGTGAAGCTGTCGGGCTTCGGCAATTTCCAGGTCCGCCGCAAGGCGCCGCGACCGGGGCGCAACCCGCGCACCGGCGAGTCGATCCCGATCCGCGCCCGCAACGTCGTCACCTTCCACGCCAGCCACAAGCTCAAGGCCGTGGTGCAGGGCGAAATACCGCCTGAAGGTGACTTCGAGTAAAGTCGGCACAACCTATCCGACTCTCCGAACCCATTGATTTGCAATGGAAATCCTGCTCCCAGCGATCCCTGACAAGCGCTACTTCACCATCGGTGAAGTGAGCGAACTGTGTGGTGTCAAGCCGCATGTGCTGCGGTACTGGGAACAGGAGTTCGCGCAGCTGCGCCCCGTCAAGCGCCGCGGCAACCGCCGCTACTACCAGCACCACGAAGTGCTGCTGATCCGGCGCATCCGCGACCTGCTGTACGAGCAGGGCTTCACCATCAGCGGTGCGCGCAACCGGCTGGCCGAACTCGGCCCTGCCGCCGCCCGTGCGCTCGATGACGGCGATCCGACTGGCGAAGATCTCTCCACGCCGCACCTGATCCTCGGGGGCGGCCGGGTCGAGGCGATGCTGGCGCCGTCCCCGGTGCCACCGACCGGATCGACGCCGGCGCCGATCCGCTCCCCGCTGGCACCGGGCCGGGGTGCCTTTGTCGACGTTCCCACGCCGCAAGTGGCCCGCGACGCGCTGGTGCGCAGCGGCGCGCGCAGCCTGCGCGAGGAATTGCTCCTGATCCGCGCGCTGCTCGATCCGGAGTCACCGGACGTCCCGGACATCGTTCTCGGATAAAAACCCCTGCAGTGACTGGACGAACTGATTATTTTCGGCATACAATCTCTTTCTCAGCAGTCGGGGCGTAGCGCAGCCTGGTAGCGCACTTGCATGGGGTGCAAGGGGTCGTGAGTTCGAATCCCACCGTCCCGACCAATGAA
>NZ_JBFPGY010000409.1:0-4756 GCF_041083715.1 Sphaerotilus sp. | reverse complement strand
ATGGAGACTCATTGGATGCGAACCACGAGCTGATGGTGCTGGGCGCCTGCAACATCGCAGCCGGGTTGCTGCAGGGCATGCCGGTTGGCGCGGGCTTCTCTGCGACCACCGCCAACGCCGGAGCGGGTGCCACCAGCCGGTGGGCTGGTCTGATCGCTCTTGGCGTGATCGGCATGGCACTGGCCTTCGCGCTGCCGGCCGTGCACCTGCTGCCGCGGCCCGTGTTGGCGGTGGCCGTGATCCATGCGCTTTGGCATGCGCTGAACCCTCGGCCCCTGCTCGACGTGTGGCGCATGAAGCGAGATCGCCTGCTCGTGATCGGCGCGGTCCTGGCCGTGCTGGCCTTCGGGGTGCTGCACGGGATGCTGATCGCGATCGGACTGTCGGTACTCGACGCCATGCGGCGCTTCAGTCAGCCGGTGGTCCATGAGCTTGGACAGCTGGGGGCATCGCGCAACTTTGTCGTGCTCGATGCCAACCAGGGTGCGGTCGCCGTGCCCGGCCTGCTGATCCTCAGACCGGAAGAGCCACTGTTCTTTGCGAGCGCGGAACGCGTCGCGGCCGATGTCGTGGCCCGCGTCCGCGGGCGTGATGACCTGAGGACGGTCGTGCTCAGCCTGGAGGAGAGTTCGGACCTCGACAGCACGGCGGTGGAGTGCCTGCTCGAACTCGATCAGCGGCTGCAGGCCATGGGCAAGGCGCTGGTGCTCACGCGCGTGAAGGAGCCGATCCGCGAACTGCTCGGGGCATGGAATCCGCAGGGCCTGGGCGCCGCGGATCGTCTGTACTGGAGCGTGGCCGACGCGGTGCAGGCCAACGGTGTTCTCAGGCTTGGCTGACTGGCCACGCCGGGCGAGGAGTTCATCGCAAGGGGCTGCATGGAGCGTCACGACGCCAGCCATGCGGTGTCCACCGCCGCCGCATTCACCGGGCGTTGACGGTGATCGGCACAGCCAGGCGCGCGGACTTGCCCGCGTTGTCGATCACCGAAACGGTCATCGGGTAGGTGCCCGGCACGGGATGGGGCCAGTCCAGGGTCAGCACCAGCCCCTTGGGCCAGAAAGAGACGCCGGGCGGAACACCGCTGATCGAGATCGACAGCGCGGTCGCCCCCGGGTCGGCGATCGTGATGGTGCCCGTGAGGGCCTTGCCGACCACACCGGTCAGTGCCGATGCGGTGATGGACGGCCCCGTCGGTGGTGTCGTGGCAGCGGTGGCGATGCTGATGGTCAGCACGGCTTTGCCGGACAGGGTGGTCTTGCTGTCCGTGGCGGTAACGGTGACCGTGTAGGTGCCTGCCACGGGTTTGGCCCAGGAAAGCACGCCAGTGTTGCTGATCGCGAGACCCGCAGGTGCGCCGCTGAGCGCGAACCTGACCGGGTTGCTGGCGTTGTAGCCCACGGTATAGGTCAGCGGCGTGTCGACCTTGCCGTTGACCGCGCCCGCGGTCACTGTCGGTGCGCTGGGAGCGGATGTGGGTGGGACGGTCGCACCGCTCAACACGCTCAGCAGGCTGCTGACTTGGGGCGTGCCGAGTCCGGTCACCTCGTCGAAACCGGTCTTGGAGGCACAGGTCGCACACGGGCCGTTGACACCCGTGACCACATCCAGAAATGAGCTGGCATACGTGCCGGGCACCAGCGCAATCTGGCTGTAGATCGTGGGCTGGGACAGGCCGATGGCTGCGCGGCCCGATTGGTCGCGCATGGCATTCGCGGTCGCGACGATGCCTGCCCACTGCGGCGTGGACAGACTGGTCCCGCCCACGCTGATCCAGCTGGCTGTGCTGCTGCCGAGGCTCATGACTGCCACGTACTGGCCGGTGCTGGGGTTGGCATTGAAGGCCACGTCAGGCACAGCGCGGCCGGCCACACTGCCCAGGCCCGGCACCTGGTTGGTCTGGTAGCTCGGGGCCGCCATGTACTGGCTGATGCCACCGCCGCTGCCGGACCATGCCGTTTCAGACCGTGCGCCGCTGCCACTGTAGGTCAAGGACGTCCCGCCGACAGCCAGTACCCTGGTCGACGCGGCCGGCCAGCTGACCCCTGCGCCAGAGTCGCCACTGGCCGCCAGGTAGGTCATGCCGGTGCCGGTGAAGACGGAATCGACCGATGCCATCCAGCTGCCTTCGGGCGCGCCGAAGCTCATGGACACGACACCAGGCCCCATCTTGCCGGCCAGCCCGATGGCATTGGTGAGGCCGTTGGAGGCGTCGGAGGCTTCGATCAGGACGATGCGTGCCAGCGGTGCGGTCGCATGCGCCCACTGCACGTCCAGGGAAATCTCTGTCGCCCAGCCAGCGTCGTAGGCCGGCGCAGCGCTGCTCAGCGCGCCGGCCGCTGTGCTGTAGACCACCGACAGCACGCAGCCCGCTGTCGCCGATGCCGCGGCAATGGGCAAGGCGCTGGCCACCGGGATGGCCTGGCTGGTGCAGCCTGGCAGGCCGAAGCGCTGGTTGAAGGCGGTCAGCTCGGCGGCCACATTCGGATTGTGGAAGGCGTTGATGAGGTAGATGGTCTGGCCGGCGCCGAACTGGGCGGCCTGGGCCGCGCTGAGCACGGTGAAGCTGCTTGGCAGCGCGGGCATGCCATAGGCCGCCCGCACCTGGGCAGGCGTGTAGGTGGCGACCACGCTGCTGCTTGCCAAGGGCGCGGCGGTGGTGGCTCCATTGCTGGCGATCGCTGCGGCAGCACGGCTGCGGCGGGCCGACTGGATGCCTTGGAGGGTCAGGCCGCGGGTGTTGAGGCCCGCCAGGGCGTCGGGCATGCGGGTGGTGTGTGGCGCCTGACGAGACGAGGCCGAGTGGTCCAGCACGTCGATGTCGCCGGGCGCATCGAGTTCGACCGGCGCGACGTGGAAACTCGGCTCCACGCGCACATCGGCCGGCAGTGTCAGGGGGCCTGCACCGGTTGAAGCGGACGCGTCTGCCTGTGAGAGCTGGAAGCTCACCGACGAGGCCGACACCGGTGAGGTGGCACCGACCGCCGGGCTGCTGTCCTGTCCGCCTCCTCCGCAGGCCACCATGGCGGCGGCTGCAGAAGAACTCGCGACAAGACGCGTGCTGAGAATGAATCGGGGGAAGGACTTGAACGGGGCCATTCGCATTTCCGGTAACGGGCGAGGGCCACACCTGAATCAACAGCCGCACGCGCGACTTGTTGGCGACCCCGCTACCGTAGCGCTGGCGCGCCTTAGGCCGGAGGCTTTGCGTCCCCACCTTTCGGTGGGTTTGCCCTCTGATGCGAACAGATTACGAGAAAAGCGGCCGACCATGGCGTCAATTCGATGGATTGAACGCGTGGACTGTGTCGAAGTGCATGGCCAGCGGGCTTTCCGGAATCGATTCAAATGGAGTCGGGTTCCGGAGTCTGCAAAGTCCATTCGGAAGTTCCCATCCGACGTCCTCCACAGCCCTCGGCGGGCCGTCGGCAGCGCCAGGAACAGGCCGCCTTGTCTGTGCAACCTGCCTCGAGGCCAAGTCAGACGGGCACTTCTAGTGGATCAGGCTCGACGCTACGTTGATCATCAACCCGATCAGGCTGGCGTTGAAGAAGAATGCCAGCACGCAGTGCAGCAGGCCCACGCGCCGCATGCCGCGGCCCGTGAACGACACATCGGCGGTCTGGCCGGAAGTGCCGATGACGGCGGCGAAGTACAGGAAGTCGATGTAGTCGGGTTCTTCCATGTCCGGAAAGCTCAGGCCGCCGGGTTGGCCGCGCCGCAAGTTCAGGTAGTAGTCGTGCGCGTAGTGCAGCGCGAACATCGTCTGCGTGAACGCCCAGGAGGACACCAGGGTGGCCACAGCCAGCGCGATGTGCAGGTCGCGGTGGGGCACTTCCGGGCGTCCGGCCACGGCCAGTTCAGCGACGATGGCCCCGAGACTGAAGACTGCAGCCAACGCCACCAGCGTGAGGATGGTGCGCGCGCCCTCGGCCTCCAGCGCCGAGCGGTGGTGGATCTGCTTGGGATCGGCGTGCACCATCATCCAGCCCACGAGCGCGAGATAAAGCCACGCGCCGCAGTTCCACGCAACGATCAAGCGCGTGATCGGCCCTTCCGGCCACAGGGTGGGCTGCACCAGCCACGCGACCGCCCCCACGGCGAAGGCGGTCATCAGGCGGGGCCGATGACGGATCGCCAGCCAGCTTCGCATCAGTCTCATGCACGGGTCTCCGGTTGGGATGCCCCGACCCTTCGGGCCACCCTGGCGGGAGTGTGCCTGCGGGCGTGTTCAGCGTCTCAGGCCATGCCGTTTCAGACGGGGAAGAACGCGTCGGGTCTGCGTTGTGGTGATCAGGCCGGCCCGAGGAGACCAACGTTGCTCCGCTCAGGCCAGGAATTCCGGAATTGGCAGCAGATTGGCCACTTGCGCGGTCAACTCGGCTTGCCGCACGGGGTCTGTGCCGCCGACCCACTTGGCGTTGATGGGATGGGTGGCCGCGCTCCACGCGGCGTAGTAATCCTGCTTGAAGGTGTCGAGCGCGCCATACATGTCCAGCACGGTGGCCAGCACATTCAGGTGGTCGACACGACTGCTGAACTGGCCCTTCTTGATGCGGTTGCTCGGGCCGAAGAACATCGTCGTGATGTTGTCCATGCCGTACATGTAGCTGCCACCCTTGCCAGGGGAGTACTGAGTGATGAGCGTATCGGTGCCGACATTGGCAACGCCGTTGCTGGCGTCGGTGAATCCGTCCTCGTCCGTCGTGACGATCAGCAGGCTGTCGTTGGCCACAGCCCAGTCGGCGTACGGCTT
>NZ_JBFPGY010000408.1:0-4771 GCF_041083715.1 Sphaerotilus sp. | reverse complement strand
ACGGTCTCGGTCGGAGGTGTTCATGACGCAGGGTCAGCGGAAGGTGTTGGCGGGCGTCATCGTGTAAACGGCTTCCGGGCAATAGCCATCGGACGAGCGGCACTCGTTGCTGGTGCTGTACATGTCCATCACGACTGCCAGGCAGTAGCGCCCCGCGGGCGGATTGACGGTGGCGATGCGCTGCCTGAGCGTGATTTCGGTGAGGTTGTACAGGTAGTCCTGCGACTTGCCCTGGCTGTCGATCAGCGAGGGAACGAAGCCGCCGAGGCGGTAGCCATTCATCTTCGGCCAGCCGGCCACATGGTTCTGCGGTACCGCCCAGAGCGACCAGCGCAGGCTGCCGGTGTGGGCTGATGCCGACTCCAGCGTGTCGCTGTAGGTGACGTAGGACTCGATGTCGGCAAAGGACACTGCGCCCGCCTTGTCGCTGCCGAGCAGGGCCGTCTGGCTGCTGGCCGTGCTGGCCCGCAGCAGGCTGAAGTAAAGCAGTCGGCCGGTCTTCAGGTAGACGCTGTCACAGAAATCGGCGGTACTCTCGGGTGCAACGGCCTGTGCGCGCGTCGTGGGGCGGCTGGGAAGCACCTTGTCGCTGCTGCCGCTGACCGGGGCGGTCAGCGCGCTGAAAGGAGCCAGCAGCGCCAGCACCGTCCCGAGACGTGTGCCCCACCGCTTGTGCTGCTTGCGTCGCATCGCCCCAGCCTCCACCGTTCGTTTGCATGCTCTGGTGCAAGTCTAGCCGACGGTACTGACTGGGATCAATTGATCGTGTCAAATTTCACGATTTGGCCTGCTTGAGCACGCAATCAGACGCGCTGCCAGACCAGATTGGCGCGCGCGAACATCGCCTTCAGCTCGCCCTTCTCGGCCAGCGTGTTCAGACCAGCCTGCAATGCTTCGGCCAGATCGGTGGCTTCCTTCTTGACGGCCATGCCGACCGCCCAGCCGTCCTTGGGCGCCCGCGGCATCGGGATCGGCGCGATCGCAAAACGCGGGTCACCGCGCAGCACGGATTCGATCTCCGAACGCAGGCCGGCCGCTGCAGCGACTTCGCCGCGCTGCAGCATCTGCGCGGCCACCACACCGTCATTGATCTTGGTGATCAGCTTCTCGCGCAGTGCACCGTCGTCGGCGCCGATCATCAGCCATCCGGCCAGCGACAGGCCCGGCACGGCCGAACGCACCTGGCGCAGTGGCTCCAGGGAGTCCAGTTCGGGCAGCCTGGAAAGGTCACGGGCGACCACGACCCGTTCACGCCAGTAAGGGCCGAAGATGCTGACCTTCGGGTTGTCCTGCATCAGCGGACGGTCGACCGGCACGTGCAGCATCACGTCGGCCGGCCCGTAGCCGAGGTAGTGGCCCTTCCAGACCATGTTGCGCAGGTCGTCGTTCATGTTGTCGTCGGCCGGGAACGGCAGCAGCGACACCTCGACACCCAGCGTACCCGCAAGTGCCTTGGCCAGTTCGATCTCGATGCCCTGGCCCTTGACGTGGAAAGGCGGCAGATCGTTGTAGATGCCGACAGACAGCCGACCGCGTTCCAGCACGCGGGCCAGTCCGGTCTTGTCCTCGGCCTGTGCGCTGCCGACGCCGAGCAGGCCGCCGAGCGCACCCAGCGCCAGCGTCGAGGTCTTGCCGAGGAAGGCGCGGCGGTCGTGCGCCTTGTCGTTGTTGGAGGGAATCATGTCTGTCTCCTGGTCCGCTGCGGGCGGCGGGCGGGTGTCTGGGGTCTGAAAAACGGGCAAGGCCCGAAGCCGGATTCTGTCAGTGAATCCATGCTGCAGACCTCGTGAAGACGCAGCCAGGGTCAGGGCAGCGGTTTTTCGCGGCGGGTTTCCAGGTAGGCCTTGATGGCCCACATGGCTTCCTGGCTGAACACGCCTTCGAACGGAGGCATGTAGACCGCGCCATTGCGGACCTTGCCGTGGCGGATGCTGCTCAGGAAGTAGTCGTCGATTTCCTTGACGCAGGCATTGCGCTTCTTCTCGTCCTTGATCGGCACGCAATCATTGTCGAGGCGACGCAGGTCGGGAGCGATGCCGCCAGAGATGGCTTCCAGGCCATGGCAGCGGGCGCAGTTCTGGTTGAACGCCGAGGTGCCGATGGCGACGGCCTTGTCATTGCCGCGGTACGGGTTTTCAGCGCGCCAGTCGGCGCCCAGTTGTGGCAGGCTGGATGTGTCCACAGCCTGCGGTGTCACATCGCCGTGCGCCATGGCCTGGCCACCGGCCACGGCGCAGAAAGCGGCCAGAATTGCTGCGCGGAAGAGGTTGCCTTGTGCCATTCGTTGTCTCCAGAGAGTGTTTGTTCAAAGGGGGTTGGCATTGTTTCTGCAATCACTGTGCCAAGCACGGACAAGGTCACGGACAAGGCATGGAAACAAGGGTCTGTCCGGGGGTGGTACGCCGCAGTTGCTTCTAAATTGCGCGTCATCCCTTTGAATTCTCCGGCACTGTGACAGTGAGCGGACGGCGTGTGCGAATAGATGACAGTGACGGTCAGGCGACAATCGGGTGGCCCGGCAGATCTGATTTGCAGAGAAGACAGGAGACAAGACCATGGCAGGACCCTATACACCCGCTTCGGCAGGGTTGCGGTTGCGCGCGACACAAGGCGATGCGCGCCGGCCGATTGCGTCGGCGCTGCCGCTGGACCACACCCATGTCTCGAAGATCGACAACTCGCACGAGCGCTGCGCTGCCCTTGGCCTGTCACGCATCGAGCGCCTGGACTTCTCGCCGCTCGGGCGTTCGGATCTGGTCGTGGCACGCGAGCGCAACCAGCGTCTCTACGCCCATGCCGCACCGGTCATGGAGATGCTGTTCGAGCAGATCGTCAACAGCGACTCGATGGTGGTGCTGTGCGATGCCACCGGCACGATCATCCACTCGATCGGCGACCACGACTTCCTGACCCGCGCATCGAAGGTCGCGCTGCAGCCGGGCGTCAACTGGTCCGAGCAGTCCAAGGGCACGAACGCGGTCGGCACGGCGCTGATCGAGGAATCGCCCACGCTGGTCCATGCCGACGAGCACTACATGCATGCCAACCACTTCCTGACATGCTCGGCCGCACCGATCCTGGATCCGCGCGGCAACATCCTCGGCGTGCTGGATGTGTCCGGCGACCAGCGCACCTACCACCAGCACACGATGGGGCTGGTCAAGATGAGCGCGCGGATGATCGAGAACCACTGGCTCACGGACGACTACCGCAATGTGATGCGGCTGCACTTCCACAGCCGCGTCGAGTTCATCGGCACGCTGATGGAGGGCATTCTTGCCGTCAGCCAGGATGGCAAGCTGGTGGGGGCCAACCGGGGTGCACTGGAGCAGCTGGGTCTGAGCGGCGCTGCGCTGCGCATGCATTCGCTGTCCACGCTGTTCGGCACCAGCGTGTCGGCGCTGGTGGACCGTTTCCGCTCGCCGCTGGCACAGCCGCAGCCCGTCGAGCTGTCGAACGGACGGCAGTTCCATGTGCATGCCCGCTTCAACTGGCCGGTGTGGCACGGCATGGAGGCGGCTTCGCCTGTCAGCGATGTCGTGCCCACCCACGAGACCCAGGGTGCGGCCGCACCGGCGCGCGAGCCGTCTGTCCGATCCTCTGCCGCATCGACCGAACGCGCCGGTCTGGCCAACCTGACCACGGGGGATGCGCAGGTCGGCACGCTGGTGGACAAGATCCGGCGTGTCATCAACCGCGACATTCCCATCCTCATCCTGGGTGAAACCGGCACTGGCAAGGAGCTGCTGGCCCGTGCCATCCACCAGGACTCCGAGCGTGCCCGCCAGCCATTCGTGGCGGTGAACTGCGCTTCGATTCCCGAAACGCTGATCGAAGCCGAGCTGTTTGGCTATGAGGAAGGCGCTTTCACCGGCGCCCGGCGCAAGGGTGCGGTCGGCAAGCTTGTGCAGGCCAATGGGGGCACGCTGTTCCTCGACGAGATCGGCGACATGCCGCTGACGCTGCAGGCGCACCTGCTGCGTGTGCTGCAGGAGCGGCAGGTCACGCCACTGGGCAGCGCCAAGGCGGTGTCGGTGGACGTGATGCTGGTGTGCGCGACGCACCGCAACCTGCGCGAGATGATCGAACAGAAGACCTTCCGCGAGGACCTGTACTACCGCCTGAACGGACTGGCTGTGCGTCTGCCGCCGCTGCGTGAGCGCACCGACCTGGTCGCGCTGGTCGAGCGCATCCTGGAGCGCGAGAACCCGGACCGCCGCCTGCGCCTGAACCCGGATGTGCTGCGCCTGTTCCAGGGGTACCAGTGGCCAGGCAATGTGCGCCAGCTGTTCAACGTGCTGCGCACCGCCAGTGTCATGGCCGCGGGGGATGCGGTGATCAGCCGCGATCATCTGTCGGACGACTTCATCGACGACGCCCGCCAGGCTTCGGCGCAGCGCCCGGCGGTGGTCGTGCCGATGCCTGAGCCCGAGCCTGTGCAGCGGGAGCGGGCGGCACCGCTCGACACGGCCATGCCGTCGTCGCCGGCCGCTGGCTCCCCGGTGGACGATCAGGCGGGCCGCTCTCTGGAGGACATCGAGCTGCAGTCCATCCAGCGGGCCGTGGATGCCGCGGGCGGCAACATCTCGGTGGCGGCCAAGCAGCTGGGCATCAGCCGCAACACCATCTACCGCAAGCTGCGCTGGAAAACACCGCGCTGAGCATCGGCTTCGGCCTCGCCGGTGGTGGTTGCTGCCGGTGTCGCCATCCAGCGGGCTTCGGCCTCGCGCCAGACATGCTGCCAGTTGAGCTGGTGGCGCACGCTCCGGTT
>NZ_JBFPGY010000407.1:0-4777 GCF_041083715.1 Sphaerotilus sp. | reverse complement strand
GTCAAGAGCAACGCCATCGTCTTCTGCAAGGACGGCATGACGATGGGCGTCGGTGCTGGCCAGATGAGCCGGCTCGACTCGGCGCGCATCGCCAGCATCAAGGCCGGCCACGCCGGGCTGACGCTGCAGGGCACGGCCGTGGCCAGCGATGCGTTCTTTCCGTTCCGTGACGGGCTGGACGTGGTCGTGGACGCAGGCGCGACCTGCGTCATCCAGCCAGGTGGCTCGATGCGTGACGCCGAAGTCATCGCCGCAGCCGACGAGCGTGGCATCGTGATGGTGCTCACCGGCACGCGGCATTTCCGCCACTGAGCGGCACGGCAGGACAGGCCCGGATGCGCATCCTCGGTATCGATCCGGGTCTCCAGGTCACCGGCTTCGGCGTCATCGACGCAGATGGCCCGCGCCTGAGCTACGTCGCCAGCGGCACCATCAAGACAGCCGAAGCGCCACGCGGTGACCTGCCGCAGCGCATCCGCATCATCTTCGAGGGTGTGCGCGAGGTGGTCTCGACCTACCAGCCGGACACGGCGACGGTCGAGATCGTCTTCGTCAACGTCAACCCGCAGAGCACGCTGCTGCTCGGGCAGGCGCGCGGGGCGGCGCTGGCGGCGCTGGTGTCCTCCAGCAGCACGCTGAGCGTGTGCGAGTACACGGCATTGCAGATGAAGAAGGCCATCGTCGGCCACGGCCACGCCAGCAAGGAGCAGGTCCAGGCCATGGTGCAGCGGCTGCTGCAGTTGCCGGTGCTGCCGGGCAAGGACGCCGCCGACGCGCTCGGACTGGCGATCACCCACGCCCATGCGGGCAGCTCGTTCGCGGCACTCGCCCAGGGCGGCACGCTCAACCGCAAGGCCCACGCGCAGTACCGGGGCGGGCGCAGCTACTGAACCTGGACCGCAGCGTCCCGCAACGGCGGCGGCTACAGCACGAGGGCCAGCCGCTCCAGCAGCAGCACGGAGAAGAAGGCCAGCCCGGCAATCACCGTCCAGCGGATGATGGCCATCGCCCGTCGCCGCCAGACCGGCTGCCCGGTCGCCAGGTACAGCCCGAAGCTGAGCAGCCCCGACACCAGCAGCAGGAAGACCAGGACACGGAACACCATCATCGCCGCGTCTCCCGACTCACCAGGCCGGGGCGAGTTCGGCCATGCCCTGCGGTGCGAGTTTCTCGTCCGGGAAGGTGACGATCTCCCAGGCGGTCTCGTCGGCCAGCAACTTGCGCAGCAGCTTGTTGTTGAGGGCATGGCCGCTCTTGAAGGCGGTGTAGTCGGCCAGCAGCGGCTTGCCGCAGACGTGCAGATCGCCGATCGCATCGAGGATCTTGTGCTTCACGAACTCGTCGTCGTAGCGCAGCCCTTCTGCATTCAGCACGCGGTAATCGTCGATGACGATGGCGTTGTCCATGCTGCCACCCAGACTCAGGCCGCGCGAGCGCATCATCTCCACGTCCTTCGTGAAACCGAAGGTGCGGGCTCGGGCGATGTCCTGCTTGTAGCGGCCGGTGGCGAAGTCGAAGACGACACGCTGGCCAGTGGCATCCACCGCCGGGTGGCCGAATTCGATCTCGAAGCCGAGGCGGTAGCCATGGTGTGGTGCGAGCCGGGCCCATTTCAGCGTGCGGCCTTCGCCTTCGCGGATCTCGACGGCTTTCTTCACGCGCAGAAACTTCTTGGCCACGTTCTGCAGCGCGATGCCCGCACTCTGCAGCAGGAAGACGAAACTCGCCGCCGAACCGTCGAGGATGGGCACCTCGTCGGCCGTGATGTCGATGTAGAGATTGTCCAGTCCCAGCCCCGCGATCGCCGACAGCAGATGCTCGATGGTCTGCACCTTGGGCGCGCCAGGATCACCACCCGGTGAAATGGTCGTGGCCATGCGCGTGTCGCAGACCGACTCGGGGGTCACCGGAATGTCGACCGGCTGCGGCAGGTCGATGCGGCGGAAGACCAGCCCGGTGTCCGGGGCTGCGGGACGCAGTGTCAGTTCGACCTTCTGGCCGCTGTGCAGGCCGACTCCGACGGCACGGGTCAGCGATTGGAGGGTACGTTGTTGCAGCATGGCGGCATTCTAGGCAACAACACGGAACAAGGCCCGGTGTCCGCGAGGACACCGGGCCGGTCAGGCAGGCGGGAGGGGAGAGCGTGTGGCTGAGGAAGGGATCAGTCGGCCTGCTTGCGCAGGAACGCCGGAATCTCGATCTCGTCCATGCCGTTGGCAGCCAGTGCATCCACCTTGGCCGAGGCCTGGGTGCGATTCGGACGCCAGACGCTGGGAGCGCTGGCGTGGCTGGGAGAGACCAGCGGATGGGTCAGCACGGGAATGTTGTCGGTGCCGGTGCGCTGGCCCATCGAGGGCTGCACGACCTGCATCGGCGCCACGCGTTGCTGCGGGACCTGTTGCGGCTGCTGCTTGCCGGCAGGAGCCAGGCCGGTGGCGATCACCGTCACGCGCAGCGCGTCGCCCAGGCTCTCGTCGTAGGCCGTGCCATAGATGACGTGCGCTTCCTCGGCGGCATAGCGACGGATGGTGGTCATCGCGTTGCGGCTCTCGGAGAGCTTGAAGTTCTGCTTGCTCGCAGCGATCAGCACCAGCACGCCACGCGCGCCGGACAGATCGACACCTTCCAGCAGCGGGCAGGCCACCGCGGCTTCGGCAGCCTTGGTGGCGCGGTCCGGGCCGCTGGCGGTGGCCGTCCCCATCATGGCCTTGCCCGGCTCGCTCATCACGGTCTTCACGTCTTCGAAGTCGACGTTGACGAGGCCAGGGATGTGGATGATGTCGCTGATGCCGCCAACGGCATTGCGCAGCACGTCATTGGCTTCGGCAAACGCCTCTTCCTGCGTGACGTCGTCGCCCAGCACTTCGAGCAGCTTCTCGTTGAGCACGACGATCAGCGAATCGACGTTGGCTTCGAGTTCGTTCAGCCCGACATCGGCCTGCTTCATGCGGCGCGGGCCTTCGAAATCGAAGGGCTTGGTCACGACGCCGACGGTCAGGATGCCCATGTCCTTGGCCAGCCGGGCGATGACCGGAGCTGCGCCGGTGCCAGTGCCGCCGCCCATGCCCGCGGTGATGAACACCATGTGCGCGCCTTCGAGCGACGACTTGATGCGATCGACGGCTTCTTCCGCAGAGGCTTTTCCAGCTTCGGGACGCGAACCGGCCCCCAAACCAGTGTGCCCCAATTGCAACAAAGTGTGTGCCTTGGACCGGTTCAGTGCCTGCGCGTCGGTGTTGGCGCAGATGAACTCCACCCCTTGCACCCCGCGGTTGATCATGTGATCGACCGCATTGCCACCACCACCACCCACGCCGATCACCTTGATCTGCGTGCCCTGGTTGAACTCTTCAATCATCTCGATTCCCATGCCGCTCTCCTTGGATCTGAATTACATCAGAAACTCTTCAAGAACCAATCCCGTGCCTTGCCGAACAAACCCTGCGCCGTACCGCCGGAGGGAGCTGACCTCAATCCCCGCATGCGCGCCAGACGCGCTTCCTCCAGCAAACCCATCGCCGTCGAGGCCCGTGGGCTGGCCACCATGTCGTGCAGGGCTCCGCTGTACGTCGGAATCCCCATTCGCACGGGCTTGAGGAATATGTCCTCTGCCAATTCGATCATTCCCGGCATCACTGCCGAGCCGCCGGTCAGCACAATGCCAGAAGACAGCAACTCTTCGTAGCCACTGTCGCGAATGACTTGCTGAACCAGCGAAAAAATCTCTTCTACCCGCGGTTCGATCACGCCGGCCAAGGCCTGCCGGCTCAGCACCCGAGGCACCCGGTCCCCCAGACCCGGCACTTCGAGCTGCTCGGACGGATCTGCCAGCAATTGCTTGGCCACGCCGAACTCGATCTTGACGTCCTCGGCATCCTTGGTCGGGGTGCGCAGGGCCATCGCGATGTCACTGGTGATCAAATCCCCCGCAATCGGGATCACTGCAGTATGACGGATTGCACCGTCCGTGAAAATCGCCACATCGGTCGTGCCGGCCCCGATATCCACAAGCACGACGCCGAGGTCCTTTTCGTCCGGCGTGAGCACCGACAGGCTGGATGCACTCGGGTTGAGAACCAGCTGCTCGACCTCCAGGCCGCAGCGCCGCACACATTTGACGATATTCTCGGCCGCGCTGAAGGCACCGGTCACGATATGGACCCGAACCTCCAGCCGCTCGCCACTCATGCCCACCGGCTCGCGCACTTCCTGGCCATCAATGACAAATTCCTGGGGTTCGACCAGCAACAGGCGTTGATCATTTGGAATATTGATGGCCTTGGCGGTCTCGACCACGCGGGCCACGTCGACCGTACCGACTTCCTTGTCCCGGACAATGACCATGCCCGTGGAATTTCGGCCGCGCACGTGACTGCCGGAAATACCTGTGTAGACCCGACCGATCTTGCAGTCGGCCATCATCTCCGCCTCTTTCAGCGCGTGCTGGATCGACTGCACGGTGGCGTCGATGTTGACCACGACGCCACGCTTGAGCCCGTGCGAGGACGCCACGCCGAGCCCGGCAAGACGCATCTCGCCGTCCGGCAGGATTTCGGCCACCACCGCCATGACCTTGGCGGTGCCGATATCGAGTCCGACGACCAGATCGTTGTATTCCTTGGCCATTCGTGTTCCTTGCATATCGCCTTCAATGACCCTTGCCTGCGCGGACAGCCACCGGCGTGGTGCCCATGCCGGCCAGCCTCAGGGCGTAACTTTCACTGTGCCGCAGGTCGGCGTACTCGATCGCCCGGTGATCGAAGCGGGCGGTGATCTG
>NZ_JBFPGY010000406.1:0-4794 GCF_041083715.1 Sphaerotilus sp. | reverse complement strand
TGCGCTAGCCTGACCACCTGGGGCAGCCGCGCCGATGCCCGGTACAAGGAAACCGATGAAACGCTCCCTGCACAGGCAGAGGCTCCGGAACACCACGCGCTCGATCGCCGTCGCGTTCACGCTCACGCTCACGTTCGCGGGTCTGGGCCTGGCCTGGTCGGCCGCGCAGGCCTGCACCACGCTCGCTCCGCTGCCCACCATCCCGCCGGACGCGCTGCGCGTCACCGACTTCGGCGCCGTGCCCGATGACGGTCTGGACGACGACGACGCCATCGCCCGTGCGCTGAAGGCGCTGAAACCCGGTGGCTGGCTGGTGTTCCCGCCGGGGCGTTACCGGCAGGCGCACAGCGTGCTCGTCACCGTGCCCGGCGTGACGCTGTGGGGACCGGGCGCCACGCTGCAGGCCACCGACCCGCGCGACCACACGCTCGGCCTGCGCGCCGACGGCGTGCGGCTCTATGGCCTGACGCTCACCGCCGCGCCCGACCAGCGCCGCAGCACGCCGGCGCAGGCGCGCATCAGCCTCTACCGCGACCGCAGCGACAACCGCGACGGCACCACGCCGCAGCGGGGCAATGTGGTGCGCGGCGTGACGGTGGACGGTGCCGGATCGGTGGGCATGCTGGTCTACGGCGCCGCGGACTTCACGATCGCGCACAACACGGTCCGGCGCACGCTGGCCGACGGCATCCACATCACGGGAGGCAGCCACCACGGCCGCGTGCTCGGCAACCAGGTGCACGACACCGGCGACGACCTGATCTCCATCGTCTCCTACGACGACGCGCCGCCCGTGCACGACGTGCTGGTCGCCGACAACGAGGTGTCCGGCGCACGCTGGGGCCGTGGCCTGAGCGTCGTCGGCGGCGAGCACCTGACCCTGCGCGGCAATCTGGTGGGCAGCGTGGCGCACGGGGCCGGCGTGCTGGTCGCGCAGGAGGGCAACTGGCACACCCACGGCGTGCGCGACGTGCGCATCGAGGACAACCGGCTGCGCGAGATCCAGACGCCCGCGGCGCGCGCCGGTGCCACGGCACCGCCCACCGGCCACGCCGCCATCGAGATCCACACCTACGCGGTCCCGGAAGGCGCCGCGGGCATCGGCGACCTCTTGCTGCGCGGCAACACGGTCGAGCACAGCCGCTACGGCGAGCTGCACCAGCGCGCAGGCCGGCTGGTGCAGACGACGCCCGGTGCGCAGCTCGACTGCGCCCGGTTCGGCGGTGTCAGTGGTCGGTGAGGACCACGCCGGCGATGGCCGCGTGCGTGCGGCGCAGCCGGTCGACCAGCAGGTTCATCGTGCGCGCCTCGGTCTTGCCGTGGCGGCCGACCAGCACGGTCTGGCGGCAGGTCGCCGCGATCACGCGGGCGTCGGCCGTGTGGCGGGCAGGCGGCGTGTCCACGATGACGCGGTCGAACTCGCGCTGCAGCTCGCGCAGCAGGATGCCGAACATCGGCTGCTGCAGCAGCTCCAGCGGGTTCGGTGGCGGTGCGCCGACCTGCATGATGAACAGCCCCGGCAGATCGGCCGAGCGGTCGAAGGGCTTGGCCGGGCGGCGGCCGTTGAGCAGGTCGCTCAGGCTGGCGCGCTCCTTCAGGCCGAAGAGCTTGTGGATGCCGGGGTCGCGCAGGTTGCCGTCGACCAGCACCGTGCGCTCGCCGAGCTGGCTGAAGGTCACGGCCAAGTTCGCTGCGACGTAGGTGCGCCCGTCGCCGTGGTCCGGGCTGACCACCGCCAGCGGCTGGCGGCCCTGCGCCGCGTCATTGGCCATGATCTTGCTGCGCAGGTCGCGGAAGGCCTCGGCCTGCGGGCTGTACGGCTCCACCGCCACCACCAGGTCCGCACCGCGCAGCCCGTTGCCGTCGAGTGAATACGGGTAGTTGAACTGCTGCGACAGCGCCCACAGCACATCGGCCTGCGTCACCAGGTCCAGCGCGACCGCAGCCTCGCCGAAGCGCAGCTTCATGCGCCGCTGGACGACGAGGATGTGCTCGATGTCGCCATCCGACAGCGGCCGCATCGTGCGGATGATCTCGCCCAGCGGGCGCAGCACCGCCGGTGCACCGGGCGACGACCGTGGTCGCGCATCCGCCACCGGCAGTTCGAAGGGCAGCTTGGGGGCCGGATCGGAGCGAGGGTCGTCGGACTGGGACATGGCGGGAGGCGCCGGGGGAGACGGCACAAAAGCAGAAGCAGGTACTGGCACAGGGCGCGGTGCGGGGAACGGCTCGACCAGCACGGGTGTCTCCACCACGGCGGCCACCGGTTCGGCCCGCACCACCGGCTTGGGCGGCGGACGCACCGGGACCGGCGGCTGGGCCGGCACCGGCACATCGGAAAGCACCGGCAGGTGCTCGGGGTCGTCCTCGGCATGGAAACGCAGCCAGGCCCGCTCGACCGCTGCCTGGAACCGCTGGCGGAACAGCGCCGGGGCGAACTGCTCGGCGTGTGCGCGGCAGGTTTCCGGGCGGATCGGCACCGGCAGCGCCTCGAAGGCCTCCACCGCGGCGATCACCGCCTCGGGCGTCTGCTCCTGGAAGAACACACCCGTGCGCTGCGCCGGATGGCCGCGGCCACGCACCGTCTCCAGTGAACCGCCGCGCCCGAAGGCGATCACCGGCGTGCCGCAGGCCTGCGCCTCGACCGGGGTGATGCCGAAGTCTTCCTCGGCGGCGAAGACAAACGCCTTGGCGCGCTGCATGTGATCGACCAGCGCCGCATCGCCCAGGAAGCCGAGCACCGACACATTCGGTCCGGCCGCGGCGCGCACCTTGTCCATCTCCGGCCCGTCGCCGATGACGACGAGCTTCTTGTCGGGCATGCGCGAGAAGGCCTCGACGATCATCGGCATGCGCTTGTACGGGACCATGCGCGAGGCGGTGAGATAGAAGTCCTCCTTGTCGGTGCGCAGCGCGAAGCGCTCCACATCGACCGGCGGGTGGATCACCGCCGCATCGCGCCGGTAGACCTTGCGCACCCGACGCCCGATGAAGGCCGAGTTGGCCAGGAACTGGTCGACGCCGGCCGCGGTGCGTGCGTCCCACAGCCGCATGTAGTGCAGCAGCAGCTTGGCGACCGTGCCCTTGACGCCACCGGTCATGCCCGATTCCTTCAGGTACTGGTGCTGCATGTCCCAGGCATAGCGGATCGGCGAATGGATGTAGCAGACGTGGAGCTGGTCCGGCCCGGTCAGCACGCCCTTGGCGACGGCGTGGCTGGACGACAGGACCAGGTCGTAGCCCGAGAGGTCGTGCTGCTCCATCGCCAGCGGCATCAGCGGCAGGTAGTGGCGAAAGCGTTTCTGCGCGCCGGGCAGGCGCTGCACGAACGTGGTCCTGGCCACCTTGCCCTGCAGGAAACCGCGCTCGTGCGGCTTCAGGAAATCGACCACGGCGAACAGGTCGGCCTGCGGGTAGATCTTCAGGATCTCCTCGACGACCTTCTCGCTGCCGGCGTGGTTGACCAGCCATTCGTGAACCAAGGCGACACGTAGAGGAGCTGCAGAGGCTTGCATGGGGTGTCCTTGAATCCGTCAGACGAAGTGCAGGTCCATCAGGTCCGCGAATTCGCGGGCCGCTCGGTCCCAGGTCAGTTGGGTGGCGCGCTGGTGGCCGCGGGCGCGCAGCTCGTCGGTCAGGGCGGGCGAACCCAGCACGCGGCGCAGCTGCGCGGCCAGCGTGGCGGGGTCGTCGGGGTTGCAGTAGAGGGCTGCGTCGGCGCAGACCTCGGGCAGCGAGGCCCGGTCCGACACGATCACCGGGCAGCCGCAGCACATGGCCTCCAGCGGCGGCAGGCCGAAGCCTTCGTAGAACGACGGAAACACGAAACACGCCGCGCCTTCATAGAGCGCGCGCAGCTGCTGGTCGCTGACGTAGCCGGTGCGCTGCAGGCGCTCGTGCTGCACGGCACTGTCGGTGAAGATGCGCGTGTTGCCACCGCCGGCCGCGACCAGCACGATGTCCGGATCATCGATCAGGCTCATCGCGTTGAGCACGGCGGCGAAGTTCTTGTTCAGCGACTGGCTGCCCACCGCCAGCACGTAGCGCCGCCCGCGCAGGTCGAGCCGCTCGAACACGGTCGGGTCGGCAGGCAGGCGCAGGATGTGCTCGCCGCCCTCGGGGATGATTTCGATGCTCAGGAAGGGCTTGCCGAAATACCGGTACAGCTCGCTGGCGCTGAAGCGCGAGACAGTGGCGATGACGCGGGCGCGGTGCATGACCGAGTTCAGCATCATCGAGTACCAGCGCCGGAACGCGAAGCTGTAGTTCTGCGGATTCGCGATCGCTGCCGCATCGTGGATCACGGCCAGTTGTCGCTGATGGCGCATGGGCGCGGTGTTGCACAAATTCACCAGCGGTTGCTCACCCGCCAGCACCGGCAATTCGAACTGTTCCCACCGGTGTCCGGCATGGCGACCTTCGGAGCGAACCGACATGCCACAGGGGGCGGGTGTCACTAGATCGGCTCCTGTCGGCACAATGGCCTGGGCACCAGTCAGCAGCCCCAGGCGGGAACTGGCCTGCAGCAGTTCGATGGCAAAACGATCGACGCCGGTAGCCTGTCGCGTGAGAAAGCGGGCGTTGATCAACATGGTCGGGTCCACAGGGTCAGCTCCGGGATTTCACCGCCGCGAGGCGGGCGGCGGCGCAGTGCGCCGAGGGGGGAGTCGGCACCCCGGCCGAGCGGCGGTGGATCAGGGCGAGCCGGTGCGCCTGCGGGCGTGGCAGCACCAGGACACCGAGCATCCACACCAGCGTGGCCAGCCGGCGGGCCCCGGTCATGCGCGGCCAGCG
>NZ_JBFPGY010000405.1:0-15691 GCF_041083715.1 Sphaerotilus sp. | reverse complement strand
GCCGAGGCGGGCGCCACCGGCTTCGTCACCGCCGACCCGCTGCTGGCCCGCCACGCGCAGCGCCTGGGCCTGCAGCCGCCGGTCGAACTGCTTGGCTACCATCCCGAACCATGACCGTCCACACCGACCCCGCCGACTCGCCCCTGGGCAGGACCGTCGCCACCTACCGCGACACCTACGCCCCCGAGCTGCTGTATCCGATGTCGCGCACGCCCAAGCGCGAAGAGCTCGGCATCACCGCCGCCAACAGCCGCCTGCCCTTCCTGGGCGCCGACCTGTGGACGGCGTTCGAGCTGTCCTGGCTCACGCTGCGCGGCAAGCCCGAGGTCGCACTGGCCACGTTCACGGTGCCGTGCGAATCACCGAACATCATCGAAAGCAAGTCGCTCAAGCTCTACCTCAACAGCTTCAACATGACCCGCTTCGAGTCGGTGGAGGCGGTGCGCGCGGTGCTGGTGCGCGACCTGAGCGCGGCCACCGGCGTGCGGATCGGCGTGAAGCTGGTGCTGCCCGAGGCCTTCGACGCGCAGCCGATCCACGAACTCTCCGGCCTGTGCCTGGACCGCATGGACATCGACTGCGACGTGTTCCAGCCCGCCCCCGAACTGCTGACCGCGGCCCTCGACGAGCTGCCCGTCACCGAGACGCTCACCTCCAACCTGCTCAAGAGCAACTGCCTCGTCACCGGCCAGCCAGACTGGGGCAGCGTGCAGATCACCTACAGCGGGCCGCAGATCGACCAGGCCAGCCTGCTGCGCTACCTCGTGAGCTTCCGCGGGCACAACGAATTCCACGAGCAGTGCGTCGAGCGGATCTACATGGACCTCCTGACCCGCTGCCAGCCCGTCAAGCTGCAGGTCTACGCCCGCTACACCCGCCGCGGCGGCCTGGACATCAATCCCTGGCGCTCCAGCTACCCAGCGGCCGCGCCCGTCAACGTCCGGACGGCACGCCAATGAGCAGCCCGGTCGCCCTCACGCTGTACGGCATTCCGAACTGCGACACCGTCAAGAAAGCCCGCGCCTGGCTGGCCGAGCACGCGGTGGCCGTCACGTTCCACGACTTCAAGAAGCAAGGCGTGCCCGAAGCCGCCCTGGACAGCTGGATCGCCCAGCTCGGCTGGGAGACGCTGCTCAACCGCAGCGGCACGACCTGGCGCCGGCTCGATGACGCCACCAGAGCCGCGGTCACCGACGCGGCCAGCGCCCGCACGCTGATGCTGGCCCAGACCAGCGTCATCAAGCGCCCGGTCGTGCAGTGGCCGGACGGGAGCCTCACCGTCGGCTTCCGCCCGGAGCGGTTCAGCCAGCGGCTGATTTGACACCCTGCAGTTCGAAGTCCGCGGAGGCCACCACGGCGCCGTTGACCTGCAACTCCACCCGGTGCGCGCCAGGGTAGTAGACCCGGGTCGTGATCGGCCGCACCGCGTGCTGCTTCGCCAGCGTGCGCGTCTCGCCCGGCAACAACGTCAGGTTCCAGCCCTTGAAGACCTTGGGGGAGGTTCCGCCATTGGCCTTCACATGGTGGATCACGACGTCGGCCACCAGCGCCTGCGGCCGGCGTGACAGCGAGGTCAGTGTCACCGAGAGGTGCACGCGCTCGCCCAGCGTGATCTGCGCCGGGGTGATGGCCAGTTCGGCACGGCCCAGCAGCGCCTCGCCCTGCCCCCAGGCGGCCAGCACCGCCGCGTCACCCGCCTTGATCAGCGACCGGCTGGCGTGGCGCAGCAGCACACGGCGCTCGACCGACGCCCCCGGCAAGTGGCGCTGCAGCCAGTCCGCGACGACTGCGGGGTGGTCCTTGGCGATGTCGTTGAGGTGGTTCGCCACCGAGCGGCGCACGTAGGGACTCGGATCGTCCTGCAGGGCCGCCAGCAGCGGCAGCGTCGGGGTCGGATCGGCGATCAGCGGCCGCAGTTGCAGGCCCCAGGGCAGACGCGGCCGGCTGCCCTCGCTGACGAGGCGGCGCACGTGCGGACTGGGATCGTCGCACCAGCGCCGCAGCGTGGCGAACACCGTGTCCGGATGCCGCAGCAGCAGCGGCCGGATCGCCCACTCGGCGGTGAAGCGCTGCGTCAGGGCGTGCAGCGCCTGCAGTGCACGGTGCGGATCGTCCAGCCCGCGGCGCGCCACCCATTCGCCCACCGGCCACAGCGCCCAACCGGCCAGGCCCGCCGGGCCGGTGCGCAAGGCGCCCAGATCGCCACCGGGCACCAGCGGTGCCAGTGCCGCTTCCAGCATCTCCACGCCTGCCGTGAACCCGGCAGGCAGCGTCGACTCCAGCGCATCGGCCAGCTGCATCGCACGGGCCTTGAGTTCCAGCGCCTCCAGTCCGTCGAGCGCCAGCTGCTCGAAACGCATGTGGTCGAACACCGGCGCGACCCGCCGGAGGTGCGCCCCGATGGCCTGGACCACCGCAGGGTCCAGCAACAACTTGAAAGGTTCGGTCATCAGCTCAGGCGGAAAATGGCCCCCAGTGTGTACTGAAAAACCCTCATCCCATTCCTTAGGCGTGGATCGCCCCGCAGCCATGGCGACTACAGTCGGGGCGCCTCCCCACTCCCGCCACACCCTCTGCGCCCTGCCGTGAAGTTGCCTCCCCCCACGCACCGTGGCCGGTGGCAGGCCGTTCGCACGACGGGCAAGATCGTGTTCGGCCTCGTGCTGGCAACTGCGCTGGCCGCCATGCTGGCGCTCGGGATGGCCGTTGCCCGGCTGTGGCCCGACCTGCCTCCGCTCGACAAGGTCACCCACTACGAACCACAGCAGCCGCTGGTCGTCTACACCGCCGACGGGGTGCAGATCGGGCAGTTCGGCGCCGAGCGGCGCCAGTTCGTGCCGATCGCGGACATTCCGGCCATGCTGCAGGGCGCTGTGCTCGCGATCGAGGACACCCGCTTCGAGCAGCACTTCGGCATCGACCCGCTCGGCATCGCACGCGCCCTGCTGGCCAACCTCGGCGGCGGCATGCGCCAGGGTGCATCGACCATCACGCAGCAGGTGGCGCGCAACTTCTTCCTCTCGCCCAGCAAGACGCTGGAGCGCAAGCTCAAGGAAGCCCTGCTGGCCCTGCAGATCGAGCGCAGTCTCAGCAAGGCGCAGATCCTGGAGCTGTACATGAACCAGATCTACCTCGGCCAGCGCGCCTATGGCTTCGCCGCAGCGGCCCAGGTCTACTTCGACAAGCCGCTGTCGGCGCTGTCGATCGCCGAGTCGGCCATGCTCGCCGGGCTGCCGCAGAACCCGAGCTATGCCAACCCGGTCACCAACATCGACCGCGCCCACGCCCGGCAGGCGCTGGTGCTCGCCCGGATGGAAAAGGTCGGCCTGATCACACCGGACGAGCACGCCGCCGCGCTGGCGGAAACCATGGCGATCCAGCTGCCAACGCACACCGAGGTCCACGCCGAGTACCTCGCCGAAATGGTGCGCCAGGCGGTGGTTGCCCGCTTCGGCGAGACGGCAAACACGCAGGGCTACAAGGTCTACACCACCGTGCGTGCCGCCGAGCAGCAGGCCGCCTACGCCGCGCTGCGTGCCACGGTGATGGACCACGAGCGCCACCAGCCCTGGCGCGGCCCCGAAGCGCACGAGGCGCTGCCGTTCCTGCGCGGTGCCGAGCTGGAGCGTGCAGCGGCCCAGGCCTTGCGCGACCACCAGGACGACACCGACCTGCGGCTGGCCATCGTCACCGAGTACGGCCAACGGGGCGTGACGGCGCAGCTCGCCACCGGCGAAACCATTCAGCTGACGGGCGCCGGTCTTGCCCTCGTGCGGGCCGCGCTGCTGCCCGATGCACCGGAAGAACTCGCGATCCGCCGTGGCGCGGTCGTCCGGCTGGAGCGGCGCGACTTCGGCTGGGCCATCGGCCAGTGGCCACAGGTGCAGGCCGCCTTCGTCGCGCTGGAGCCGGGCAGCGGACGCATGCAGGCCCTCGTCGGTGGATTCGATTTCACGCGCAGCCCCTTCAACCGGGCGACACAGGCGTGGCGACAGGCGGGTTCCAGCATCAAGCCGTTCCTCTACTCCGCGGCACTGGAGCAGGGCGTGATGCCCGACACCCTCGTCAACGACGCGCCACTCCTGCCCGCCAGCGTCGGCGACACCGAAACCGCTGCCACTGGCTGGCAGCCCCGCAACGCCGATGGTCGCTTCGACGGCCCGATCACCGTGCGGCAGGGACTCGCGCGGTCCAGGAACCTCGTCAGCCTGCGCCTGCTGCAGCAGATCGGCCAGCGCAGCGCCCGTGACTGGATCAGCCGCTTCGGCTTCGACCCCGCGCGGCTGCCGGACGACCTGACGCTGGCGCTCGGCTCCGGCAGCACCACGCCGCTGCAGCTGGCACAGGCCTACGCGCTGCTCGCCAACGGCGGCCGGGACACGACCCCGGTCTTCATCGACCGCATCACGAACGCGCAGGGCATGGTCGTGTTCCAGCCGCCGCGCCTACCCCCGCACGAAGCCGACAGCCACGTCATTCCGGCGCGCAATGCCTTCCTCGTCAACTCGATGCTGCAGGACGTCACCCGCACCGGTGGCACGGCCGCACTCGCCCAGCGCACGCTGCAGCGCAACGACCTCTACGGCAAGACCGGCACCACCAACGACGCCGTCGACGCCTGGTTCGCCGGCTTCCACCCCAGCGTCGTCGCAGTGGCCTGGGTGGGCTTCGACGAGCCGCGCAGCCTGGGCGAGCTGGCCTCCGGCAGCGCGCTGGCGTTGCCGATCTGGATCAGCTTCATGGACAAGGCGCTGGCCGGGTTGCCGGAGACGATCCCCGCCGTGCCGGATGGCGTCGTGCGCGTCGGCGAGGACTGGCGCTACACCGAATGGGCACAGGGCGGCCATGTCGAGCAGATCGGCATCAAGCCCCCGACGGCCGCGAGCGAACCACAGACGGAGCCAGCCACCTCGGTGGCCATGCCCGCGCCGTGACGGGAACTTGACCCCGCGCAAGGCACGGCAGACCCGGACCCGCGAAGCTGCAGCGATCGGCTGACGCCAGGAGCACGCCCTTGCGCATTCCCCAGCAAGCCACGTCCGCCCGGCAGGGTCTGGCCGGCGAGGAGGCCCGCCGTCGCCTCGCGGCCGAAGGCCCGAACGAACTGCCGGGAGCCCGCCCGAAATCCACCGCGGCGCTGGTCCGGGAGGTGGTGACCGAGCCGATGTTCCTGATGCTGCTGGGCGCTGGCGGCCTCTACCTCGCGCTGGGCGACCGGGCCGAGGCGCTGTTCCTGCTGGGCTTCGTCGGAGTGGTCATCGGCATCACGCTGGCCCAGGCGCGGCGCACGCAGCGGGCGCTGGAGGCGCTGCGCGACCTGTCCGCGCCCAGGGCGCGGGTGGTGCGTGATGGTCAGACGCAGCGCATCGCCAGCCGCGAGGTGGTGCGCGGCGATCTGCTGGTGCTGCACGAAGGGGACCGGATCGCCGCGGATGCGTGGCTGTTCGAGGGCCAGCTCTCGGTTGACGAGTCGTTGCTCACCGGCGAAGCGGTGCCGGTCGACAAGACCCCCGCACCCGCTTGGCCGGCCACCGAACTGGGCGCGCCCGGTGGCGACGGCACGCCCTTCCTCTTCGCCAGCACGGTGATCACCCGGGGCACCGGACTGGCCGAGGTGCGCGCCACCGCAGGCGGGACGGCGGTGGGCCGCATCGGCCTGGCCCTGGACACCACGCCCGAGCCCCCCTCTGCGCTCCAGACCGACTCGCGCCGCCTCGTGCGCCAGCTGGGTCTGGCAGCTGCGGTACTGGCGAGCGCGCTGGTGCTGCTGGGCTGGCTGTGGGATGGCCATGCGCTGCTGGACAGCCTGCTGTCCGGCATCGCGCTGGCGATGGCGATCCTGCCGGAGGAGATCCCGGTGATCCTGACCGTCTTCCTGGCGCTGGGTGCGTGGCGCCTGTCCGGGCAGCGGGTGCTGGCGCGGCGCGTCTCGGCAGTGGAGGCGCTGGGGGCCATCACGGTGCTCGCCGTCGACAAGACCGGCACGCTCACCCGCAACCAGATGGAGGTGGCCGAGTTGCAGTGCGGAGAGACTGTCTGGTGCGACACACCGCCGGGGTCGGAGCTGCCGGAGGCCCTGCACCCGCTGGTCGAGTTCGCCATGCTGGCCACGCCGCCCGACCCGTTCGACCCGATGGAGCAGGCCATCCAGGCCTTCGGCCGCCGCCACCTGTCGGCGACGGAGCATGTGCACGCGGCCCACCCGCCCGACGCCGAATACCCGCTCAGCCCCGACCTGCTCGCCATGACCAGGGTCTACACGGTGCGTCCGCCCGCGCCCGGCCTGCGGCCCTGCCTGCTGGCGACCAAGGGAGCGTCGGAAGCCGTGGCCGACCTGTGCCACCTGGCCCCTGCAGCGCGGGCACGGATCCAGCACCAGGTCGAGGCCATGGCCGCCCGTGGACGCCGGGTCCTGGGGGTCGCCGAGGGCCGCTGGATGGCCCCGGCGGCCGTCGCCGGGGCCACCGCCGCGCCGGTCTGGCCCGTCCACCAGCACGACTTCGAGTTCACCTTCCTCGGGCTGATCGGACTGGCGGACCCGCCCCGGGCGGAGGTGCCGGACGCCATCGCGCAGTGCCGGCAGGCGGGAGTGCGTCTGCTCATGATGACCGGCGACCACCCGGCCACCGCCAGCGCCATCGCCCGCCAGGTCGGCCTGAGCGACCGGCCGGAGGTGCTCAACGGCGCAGCGCTGGCCGCGCTGGACGACACCGCGCTGCGCGAGCGCCTGCGCCACGTCGACCTGTGCGCCCGGCTGCAACCGGTGCACAAGCTGCGGCTGGTGCAGTTGCTGCAGGCCAGCGGCGAGGTCGTGGCGATGACCGGCGACGGCGTCAACGACGCTCCCGCGCTGAAGGCCGCCGACGTGGGCATCGCCATGGGCGAACGGGGCACCGATGTCGCCCGCGAGGCCGCGGCGCTGGTGCTGCTGGACGACCGCTTCACCAGCATCGTCGCCGCCATCCGCCAGGGCCGGCGCATCTACGACAACATCGGCCACGCGGCACGGTTCACCTTCGCCGTGCATGTCCCGATCATCGCGCTGGCGCTGGTGCCGGCGCTGGTGCATGCGCCGGTGCTGCTGCTGCCGGTGCACATCGTGCTGCTGGAGCTGCTGATCGACCCGGCCTGTTCGGTGGTGTTCGAGGCGGAGCCGGAAGCCGCCGACGTGATGACCCGCCCGCCGCGCGCTGCGGAGCATTCACCGTTTTCCTGGCGCAATCTGGTCGACGGCGGACTGCAGGGCACGTGGCTCGCGGCAGTGCTGCTGGCCGGAGATGCCTGGCTGGGGCAGTGGCAGACCGACGCAGCCCAGACACGCACGGCGGTGTTCACGGCGCTGGTGGCCGGCGTCTACCTGCTGACGCTGGCCAACCGCAGCCCGCGCGCGACCAGCATGGCCCGCAATCCCTGGCTGATCCGGATGGGCGCGGCGGTGCTGGTGCTGCTGCTCGCGCTCATGGGGGTGCCCTGGTTGCGCCAGCTCATGGGGCTGGCCTGGCCGACACCGGCCTGCGCGCTGGTCGGCGTGGCCATGGTGGCCACAGGGGCCGGTGGACTCGCCGTGCTCAGGGCGCTGCGCCGACGCTGACCATCCCCGCCGCCGCGCGCTGGTCCAGGTGCGTCAGGTACAGCCGCAGATCGAACTCCAGCTGGTGATAGTCCGGCTCCATGTGACAGCACAGCGCGTAGAAGGCCTTGTCGTGCGCGCGCTCCTTCAGGTGGGCGAGTTCATGCACCACGATCATCTTCAGGAATGCCGCCGGTGCCTCGCGGAACAGGCTGGCGACCCGGATCTCGCGCTTGGCCTTGAGCTTGCCGCCCTGCACGCGCGAGATGGTGGTGTGGGTGCCCAGGGCGTGCTGGATGACCTTGAGCTTGGGGTCGTAGAGCACCTTGGCGATCGGCTCGGCACTGCGCAGGTAGCGGCTCTTGAGTTCCTGTGTGTAGTCGTAGAGCGCACGGTCGGTGCGGACCTCGTGCGGCTCGGGGTGGCGCCTGGACAACAGGGCACCGAGCTTGTCCTGGGCGACCAGCTCAAGCACCTGCGCCTGCAGATCGACCGGGTAGCCGCGCAGGTACTTCAGCGTGGTCGCCTCGCCGGGCGCGGGAGTCACTTGCCGCCGCCCTGGTAGACATCGCGCGGATCGTCGAGCGACGCGGCGTTCAGCACCTTGCCGTCGAAGTCGTAGGTGACGCGGAACACCTTGCGTGTCTGCCCATCGAGCCAGCGCCAGTCCCAGACCTCCTCCTTCTTGAGCTGGAAGGCCTGCTTCTCGGCGGGCTGACCGAGCAGGCGGCGCACCTCGGCCACCGACATGCCCGGCTGGACCTTGGCGAAGTAGCTCGGGTGCAGCACCTGGCGCAGGCCGGCCATCTTGCCGTCCGGGCCGATGGTGATGAAGTAGTTGGTACTGCCTTCCGGCTGACGGGTGTATTCGAAGACCCGCGTGCCATCGTCCAGGCGCTGGATGTCGAGCGGTGTGCCGAACTCGCGCATCACGTCCATCTCGGTGGCCACGCCCTCTTCGAGCTTCGCGATCTTCTGCTGGTCGCAGCCGGTCAGCAGCGCCAGCGCCGCCAGCATCAACGGCAGCACGCCACGGGTGAACAGGTGTTTCATGGTCGTCAATGGTTCGGGTTTCACGGTTCAGATGGACGGAATCGGCCGCAGCGGTCCGGTGAACGATTCACGCGCGGGAGGCGCCGGCAAAGGTTCGAACTCGATGCGCTGTTCCGGCACATCGCAGTCCGGCAATTGGCCCAGCAGATGCCGGATCAGCGTCAGCCGACCACGCCGCTGGTCGTTGAAGTCCACCAGCGTCCACGGCGCGTGCTTCGTGTGGGTGGCCTCCAGCATCGCATCACGGGCTGTGCCGTATTCGCGGTACTTCAGCCGCGCCTTCAGGTCGATCGGCGAGAGCTTCCAGCGCTTGAGCGGGTCGCTGCGGCGCTCGGCGAAGCGCTCCTCCTGCTCGGCCTGGTCGACGGTGAGCCAGTACTTGAACAGCAGGATGCCGTCATCGACGAGCTGCTTCTCGAACACAGGCGCCTGCTTCAGGAAGCGCTGCACCTCGTCCTCGCTGCAGTAGCCCATCACCCGCTCGACGCCGGCGCGGTTGTACCAGCTGCGGTCGAACAGCACGATCTCGCCGGCCGCGGGCAGGTGCGCGATGTAGCGCTGGAAATACCACTGCGTGCGCTCGATCTCGGTCGGCTTGGCCAGCGCCACGGTGCGGCACTGGCGCGGATTCAGGCAGCTGCTGACTGCACTGATCGCCCCACCCTTGCCAGCGGTATCACGCCCTTCGAAGACCACCAGCACCCGCTTGCCATGGTGCGCCACCCAGCGGGCCAGCCGGTTGAGTTCGACCTCCAACGGCTCCAGCGCCTCGGCGTAGGCCGACTTGCCGAGGTGGTCGGAATGGTCGTCCGACTTCTTGCCATTCTTGTCCTTGTCCTTGCCCATGGTCTGCGCTCCTGGTGTCCACCGATCCGTTGGTCCCTGTCAACCACGCGCCGCCGACTCGGCCAGCACGTCCTTGAGCAGCCGCGCCTTCGCCTTGCGGCCCTTGATGTTGCCCTTGCTCAGCCGGTCGGCCGCCTGTCGTGCCACTTTGGTGTCGACGGCGACGTAGGTCTGGAACTCGGTGACGTTGATCTTGCCGATCTGCGCCGCCGTGTAGCCGGCCTCGCCGGTGAGCGCGCCCAGCACGTCGCCGGGGCGGATCTTGTCCTTGCGGCCGCCCAGGATCTGGATGGTCTGCATCGGCGGCACCAGCGGTGGCGCGTCCTCGACCTCGGCGTTGAACAGCTCGGCCAGCGGCGACCACACCGTCTCGCGGCCCTGCAGCACCTCGATGCGGCCGACGCGGCCCATCTCGTCCAGGCTGGCGAGGCTGAAGGCCAGGCCTTCCTCGTCCGCACGGCCGGTGCGGCCGACGCGGTGGATGTGGACCTCGGTGTCGGGCGTGATGTCCACGTTGATGACCGCTTCGAGCTGCGCGATGTCCAGGCCACGCGCCGCCACGTCGGTCGCCACCAGCACCGAGGCGCTGCGGTTGGCGAACTGGATCAGCACCTGGTCGCGCTCGCGCTGCTCCAGGTCACCGTGCAGCGCCAGCGCCTCGAAACCCGAGGCCACCAGCACGTCCACCAGATCGCGGCAGCGCTGCTTGGTGTTGCAGAAGGCGATCGCGCTCTCGGGGCGGTACTTCTTCAGCAGCAGCGTCACCGCGTGCAGGCGCTGGTCCTCGGCGATCTCGTACCAGTGCTGGCGGATCTTGCTGGGCGCGTGCACCTCCTGCAGCTTGACCTCGCGCGGGTCGCGCATGAACTGGCGACTCAGGTTGGCGATGCCTTCGGGGTAGGTGGCCGAGAACAGCAGCGTCTGGCGCTGGCGCGGGCACTGGCGGGCGATGGAGGCGATGTCGTCGTGGAAACCCATGTCGAGCATGCGGTCGGCTTCGTCGAGCACCAGCGTGTTGAGCACGCCCAGCACCAGGCTGCCGCGCTCCAGGTGGTCACCGATGCGGCCGGGCGTACCGACGACGATGTGCGCGCCGTGGGCGAGGCTGTCGATCTGCGGGCGCATGGTCGAGCCGCCGCACAGGGTCAGGATCTTGATGTTGTCCTGCGCGCGGGCGAGGCGTCGGATCTCCTGCGTGACCTGGTCGGCGAGTTCACGGGTCGGGCACAGGACCATGGCCTGCACGTCCTGGCACGCCACGTCCAGCCGGGCCAGCAGCGCCAGCGCGAACGCCGCCGTCTTGCCGCTGCCGGTCTTGGCCTGTGCGATCAGGTCGTGGCCGGCCAGCGCCAGGGGCAGGCTGGCAGCCTGGATCGGGGTCATCCGCGTGTAGCCGAGCTGGTCGAGATTGGCCAGCATGGCCGGCGACAGCGGCAGGCGCGAAAAGGAGTCGGGAGCGTTCGTAGGTTCTTGCATGGGCGGATTATCCGGGCAGGCGAGAATGCGTCCCCATGCACCGCACCATCTTCGACACCCCCGGCGTCAACAGCGCCTTCCGGGCGCTCTCCGCGGCCGTGTTGCGCCTGTCCGGCTGGAAGGTCGAAGGTCACTTGCCGCCCGAGGCCGCCAAGTGCGTGATCATCGCCGCGCCGCACACCAGCAACTGGGATCTGCCGTACACGCTCATGGTCGCCTTCGTGCTGAACCTGAACATCCACTGGATGGGCAAATGGCAGATCTTCCGTGCGCCATTCGGCGGCCTGATGCGCTGGCTGGGTGGGATCGCCGTGCGCCGAGAGACCTCGACCAACTTGGTAGCCGCCTCTGCGCAGGCACTGGTGGACGCCAAGGGACCGGTCCAGTTGATCGTGCCGCCCGAAGGCACGCGCAGCAAGGTGCGCTACTGGAAGACGGGCTTCTACTACATCGCCCTGAACGCCCAGGTGCCGATCGTGCTCGCCTACCTCGACTACCCCCGCAAGGTCGGCGGCCTCGGCCCCGTGTTCCACCCGACCGGGGACATCGAGCGTGACATGCGCACCATCAAGGCCTTCTACGCCGACATCCGCGGGCGCAACGCGGACCAGTTCGATGCACAGGCCTGACCCGCTCTTCCACGCAGTGCTGTCGGTCGCCCTGCTGCTGCCGCTCGCGGCCAGTGCGGCAGACCGGGTGCGCTGCCACGTCGACTATGGCGGCGAGACGCGCACCATCGAGGCCGGGCCCGTGGCCAGCACGCTGGCGGTCGCGCCCGTCGAGATCGGTTCATATTTCCGCTTCCGCCTCGTGCTGCAGCGCACGCGCGGGCTACCCGACGAAGTCCGCATCGAAACCTTCGCCGACCGCGACGACGGACCGGTGCTGATCCACCAGGGACGCTACGCCGCACCACGGCGCAGCGGTGGATTCACCGGACACCAGACCGTCTACGAACCCGTGCGCGACGGCGAACTGCAGTACTGGTGCGAATGGAAGTCCACGAAATGATCCGCCTGCAACAAGTGCTGCCCGTGACCGTCCTGCTGGCGCTGACTGTGCTCTCGCCTGCTGCGCTGGCCGCCAGGGCGCAGGCGTCTGCCGTGCGCCTGATTTTCGCTGGCGACGTGATGCTGGACGACGGCCCGGGGCGCACCATCGCGGCGGGCGGCGATCCGCTGGCGGCGTTCGACGCGGTGCTGCGCGACGCCGACTACACCATCGGCAACCTGGAGTGCCCGATCGCCACCACCGGCCAGCCGATGGACAGCAAGATCTTCACCTTCCGCGCCGATCCAAAGGTGCTGCCGGTGCTGCAAGGACGGTTCGATGCGCTGGCCGTGTCGAACAACCACTCCGGTGACTACGGCCGCGGCGCATTCGTGGAAACCATGCAGCGCGTGAAGGCGGCGGGCATCGCGGTCTTCGGCGGCGGCGACAACCTGCAGGCCGCCCACGCACCGCTGTGGATCGAGCGCAAGGGACTGCGCATCGCCGTGCTGGGCTACAACGAGTTCAAGCCGCGGGCGTTCGAGGCCGGCACCACCTGGCCCGGCATCGCCTGGAGCGACGACCGTGAAGTCGTCGCCGACATCCGGGCCGCGCGGCGAGCGGGTGCCGACGTGGTCATCCCCTTCATGCATTGGGGCTGGGAGCGCGAGCCACACACCAGCGTCCGCCAGCAGCAACTCGCCCGGCGCATGATCGACGCAGGCGCAGACGCTGTGGTCGGCGGGCATCCGCATGTCACCCAGGGCGCCGACACCTACAAGGGCCGGCCGATCATCTGGAGTCTGGGGAATTTTGTGTTCGACGGCTTCACGCTGCCACCGGCGCGCACCGGCTGGGTGCTGCGCATGTCAGTGGACCGCCGCGGCGTGCGCACGTGGGACACGGTGGAAGCGCAGATGGACGACACCGGAACGCCCACGCCACGCTGGGGCCGCCATACGCCCTGCGGCTGGCGGGGCGAATCGACGGTCATGCGCTGTCAGGCACCGCCACCCGAGCGTTGAGTGTCGAAGCTGACGCGAGGCCCGTCCGGCAATTCGATCTTGACTTCGAGCACCTCGAGGTTGTCGTGCCGCTCCAGGTGGACCTTGATGTCGCTCGGGCTGATCGACACGTACTTGGTCACCACGGCCAGCAGTTCGCGCTGCAGCGCGGGCAGGTAGTCCGGGCTGGCACTGCGCGACGTGCGCTCGTGGGCCAGGATGATCTGCAGGCGTTCCTTGGCCACCGTCGCGGATTTCTGCTTTTCACCGAGCATGAATGATAGAAACCCCATGGGGTCACCTCGCGCCAAACAACCGCTTGAAGAAACCCGGCTTCACCAGTTCGATGAACCGCATCGGCTTCTCTTCGCCCAGGAAACGCGCCACCACATCCTTGTAGGCTTCGGCCGCATCCGCTCCGGCCATGTGGATCACCGGCACACCCTGGTTCGACGCCTGCAGCACCACTTCCGACTCCGGAACCACACCGATCAGCTTGATGCGCAGGATCTCGTGGATGTCCTCGATCGACAGCATCTCCCCGCCCTGAACCCGGGTGGGGTTGTAGCGGGTGATCAGCAGGTGCTCCTTGACAGGCTCGCGGCCTTCGATCGCGCGCAAGGTCTTGGAGCTGAGCATGCCGAGGATGCGGTCCGAGTCGCGCACGGACGAGACCTCTGGGTTCGTCACCACCAGCGCCTCGTCGGCATAGTGCATCGCCATCATCGCGCCCGTCTCGATGCCTGCCGGCGAGTCGCAGACGATGAACTCGAAGTCCATCTCGACCAGTTCCTGGAACACCCGCCCGACGCCTTCCTTGTTCAGCGCTTCCTTGTCGCGCGTCTGGGAGGCCGCCAGCACGAAGAGGTTCTCGCAGTGCTTGTCCTTGATCAGGGCCTGCTGCAGGTGCACTTCGCTGTTGATGACGTTGATGAGGTCATAGACCACGCGGCGCTCGCACCCCATGATGAGGTCGAGATTGCGCAGGCCGACATCGAAATCGATGACAACCGTCTTGTGTCCCCTGAGCGCCAGCCCTGAAGCGAAGCTGGCGCTGGTGGTGGTTTTTCCGACGCCGCCCTTCCCGGAGGTCACCACAATGATCTTGGCCATCCGTCGAGGTCCTTTCTGTTGACTTGTTTGTTATTTGCTGACTTGGGGGAAACATCCGCCCTGGAAATGCCGCGCACGCGTCAGGCCTTGATGGGTTCGATGATCAGGGTGTCACCATCCAGCCGAACCTGGGCAGGTTTTCCGCGAACTTCCAGCGGCAGCGGTGGATCGGTGGTCTGGTATATCCCGGCAATGGAGATCAATTCCGGTTCCATGCATGTGGTGAATATCCGCGCATTCACATCCCCCGTCGCACCCGCAATTGCCTTGCCACGCAGCGGGGCATAGACGTGGATGCTGCCATCCGCAATCACTTCCGCGCCATGGTTGACCAGCGCGAGAATGACCAGATCGGAGCCCTTGGCGTAGACCTGCTGTCCGGAGCGCAAAGGACGGTCAATCACCATGATCGACGATGCTTGCGACACGACGGGAGGCGCGGAGGCGGAGGCCCGTGAAGGCGGTGGCCCTTCCTGCGGAGGCACCTCGCAGAGACCCACCGCCTGGGCTGCGCTCATCTGTGCGGGCGATCCACCCCGGACCGCCACCGGCACCATGCTGTAGCTGCGCAGGAGTTCGATCAGCCCTCGGAAATCGATCTCGTCCGGAGAATCATGGATGTGCGCCAGGTCGATGAGGACCGGATCCTGATTGAAAAATTCAGTCGATGGCCCCAGTCGGACCTTGAGTTGCTCCGCCAGTTCCCGCAAGTGGGGAGACTTCACCACCAGAGCGACCAACGTGAGCGTGGCGCTTTTCAGATCAAACACAGCAGGCGAGTTTCCCGGAGAGGCTAGAGCCATGTGACATCAATCGACGGCAGGTAATTCGAAGAGTGTACCCATTCGATGGCATCGCAATGGCGCACCTTTCCACGCGAATGAGAACTGTAGCGAGAACAGGCAATTGAATTATCAAAGCGGTGAATTTTCACCGTTACATTCAGTCTCTTCCTCACCCAGAAAACCCCCACTCTGCCGCGCCCAGAGCCGCGCATACAGCCCGCCCTGCGCCAGCAAGCTCTGGTGGTCGCCCTGCTCGACGATGCGCCCCTGGTCGAGCACGATGAGGCGGTCCATCGCGGCGATGGTGGACAGGCGGTGGGCAATGGCCACGACCGTCTTGCCCTCCATCAGCGCGTACAGGCTGGCCTGGATGGCAGCTTCGACTTCGGAGTCGAGCGCGCTGGTGGCTTCGTCGAGCAGCAGGATCGGCGCGTCCTTGAGCATCACCCGGGCGATGGCAATGCGCTGGCGCTGTCCCCCTGAGAGCTTGACCCCGCGTTCACCGACGTGGGCATCGAACCCCTGGCGACCGGCAGGATCGCTGAGCGTGCGAATGAATTCGATCGCCTCGGCCCGGCCGGCCGCATCGATCATGGCCTGGTCGCCGGCATCGGGACGGCCATAGAGGATGTTGTCGCGCACCGAACGGTGCAGCAGCGAGGTGTCCTGCGTGACCATGCCGATGTGCTCGCGCAGGCTGTCCTGCGCGACACAGGCGATGTCCTGACCGTCAACCAAGATGCGCCCAGATTGCACATCGTGGAAGCGCAGCAGCAGGTTGACGATGGTGGACTTGCCGGCACCAGAGCGCCCGACCACACCGATCCTCTCGCCCGGACGGATGTGCAGCTTCA
>NZ_JBFPGY010000404.1:0-4815 GCF_041083715.1 Sphaerotilus sp. | reverse complement strand
AGAGACAGCTGCTGCGTTCGTTCACGCACAGCAGCAGGGGCCGCGCTGGCCGCTGCGGCCAGCGGGTGTGGGCGAGTATGCCGAGCACGGCATCGACGACAGTGAGCCGCAGCGCGGCTGGATAAGGCGTGGCTGCGGCGAGGTTGCCGCCTGCGCCTGCGCCTGCACCCGGTTCCGCCACGGAAGGCGCCGACCAGACGGCCGATGACAGCATCATCCAGCCCACTCCGACCACACGGCCGAGCCCGGCGCGCCAGCGCAACGACATGTCCTGAGATCCGATCCTGAAATGAGAGGCGGTCTCTACAGGACCGGTGTTGGCGCATTGTGTGAGCCAGTCGCCGGGTGGGCAAGTCCCTCGGGCTATCCGGTCAGCCAGGGTGCCCGATCCATCACATTCAGGCTTGCGCTGGTTCCTCGATCCGGAATTTGTGCACGGCCTCGCTGAGCCGCAGCGATTCGTCGCGCAGGTTGTCCGCGGCGGCGGCGCTTTGCTCGACCAGTGCGGCGTTCTGCTGGGTGGCATCGTCGAGTTGCTGCAGGGCCTGGCCGATCTGGCGGATGCCGAGATTCTGTTCGTCGGAGGCGGTGGTGATGCGGCCGATGATGTCCGAGACCTGGCGCACCGAGGCCACGAGTTCGCTGATCGTGCTGCCAGCGTCGCGCACGAGCTGGGCGCCGTGGTCGACGGTGGTGAACGAGGCAGCGATGAGTGATCTGATCTCGCGCGCCGCCTCGGCCGAGCGCTGCGCCAGCGAGCGCACCTCGCTGGCCACCACCGCGAAACCCCGGCCCTGCTCGCCTGCCCGGGCGGCTTCGACCGCGGCGTTGAGCGCCAGGATGTTGGTCTGGAAGGCAATGCCGTCGATCACGCCGGTGATGTCGCCGATGCGGCGGCTGGAGGCCGTGATCTCGTCCATGTTCTGCACCACCCGCGCCACCACGGAGCCGCCGCGCGTCGCCGCTTCCGCGACCGCGGTGACGAGCTGGTGTGCCTGCAGGGCCGCGTCGGTGCTGTTCTGCACGGTGCTGGTGAGCTGCGACATCGACGCGGCGGTTTCCTGCAGGTTGCCGGCGGCGAGTTCGGTGCGCCGCGACAGATCCGCGTTGCCGACGGCGATTTCGGCACTGGCGGACTGCATCGACACCGCGCCGGAGCGCACGTCGCGCACCAGCGTGCGCAGTGCCGCCACCATGTGGGCCAGCCCGCGCATCATGTCGCCCATCTCGTCCTGTCGGCTCGTGTCGCCCTGGAGGCCGAGATCACCGCCGGCGATCCGGTTGGTGGCTTCGAGAACCTGCTGGACCGGCTGCAGGATGGCACGGGCCGTCAGCAGCGTCGATGTCATCAGCAAGGCTGCGAGGCCCAGCATCACCACGCCGACCACGGCCACCGTCTGGCTCTGTTGCGTGAAGGTGCGCTCGGCGATGGTGTCGGCCTGGTGGAACTGCAGCGACACCGCTTCGCGCTGCGCGCCGATGTAGGCCGCCAGTGCGCCGCGCAGGCGGGACATCTCGGCTTCCGGCACGTCGGTGCCCGCGGTGCGGGCTGTGCCCAGCTGCTTGCGCAAGTCGACATAGGCCTTGCGTGCCTGGCTGACTTTCTCCAGCGCGGTGACCTCCTCGGGCAGGGTCGACTGCGCCTCGACCGTCTGCTGCAGCGTGCTGATGCGCGCGGAGGTCGCCTCGATCTCGGGCTTCAGCCGGGCGCCCAGCCCTGCATCGGTGCTGTTGAGCGCCGCCAGCGCACGGGCGGCATTGGCCTCGGTCAGTCCTGCCCATTGGGTTGTCTTGTCCAGCTTGTCGAACTGGGCGGCCATGGCGGCACGGGCGTTCTCGATCTCGGCACGGCTGTGCAGGACCGCCCAGCCTTCGACCATCAACAGCAGGCCGGTGACGAGCAGCGGGGGGAGCCACAGACGGGTGGAGATCGACAGGGACTTCATGGTGTGGGACTCTTGTGCTGGCTTGGGCCGCGGGACTGCTGTTCAGTCCCGTGGATGATCCGCGCCATGCACCAGATCGGTTCATCCGAAGTCCACCCCCAACACCACGCAATTCTTCTGGCATGTGGCATGCCGGGCCGCCATCATGGGCCCCCTGCCCACGGCTGTGACCCACAAAAGGAATGCCCATGCCCGACTGGCTGACCGCGCTGGACCGCTACTTCCCGATCCGCTACCTGGTCATGCTCTGCTGCGGCGCCATGGCGCTGGGCGGCGGGATCGGCTGGTGGGCCCTGCACCTCGACCCCTGGATCGCGCTCGTCGGCGTCGCGGGCCTGGGCATCGGCGTGCGCGACCTGCGGCAGTCGCAGCGCTCGGTGCTGCGCAACTACCCGGTGATCGGGCACCTGCGCTACCTGCTGGAATTCATCCGCCCCGAGATCCGCCAGTACTTCATCGAGAGCGACAACGAGGCCGCGCCCTTCTCGCGCCAGCAGCGCTCGCTGGTCTACCAGCGCGCCAAGGGCGACCCGGACAAGCGTCCCTTCGGCACCCAGCTCGACGTGCACCAGGAAGGCTTCGAGTGGCTCAACCACTCGCTGGCGCCGACCACGCTCGCCTCGCACGACTTCCGCGTCACCATCGGCGCCGGCTGCGCGCAGCCCTACAGCGCCAGCGTGTTCAACATCTCGGCCATGAGCTTCGGCGCGCTCAGCGCCAATGCCATCCTCGCGCTCAACGGCGGTGCGAAGAAGGGCGGCTTCATGCACGACACCGGCGAAGGCTCGATCAGCACGCACCACCGCACCCACGGCGGCGACCTCGTCTGGGAGATCGGCTCCGGCTACTTCGGCTGCCGCGATGACGCGGGCCGCTTCAGCGAGGAACAGTTCGTCGCCAACGCCACCGACCCGCAGGTGCGCCTGATCGAGGTCAAGCTGTCGCAGGGCGCCAAGCCCGGCCACGGTGGCGTGCTGCCCGGCCCGAAGGTGACGATCGAGATCGCGCAGGCGCGGGGCGTACCGGTGGGGGTGGACTGCGTCTCGCCCGCGGCGCACAGCGCGTTCTCGACGCCGGTCGAGCTGCTGCAGTTCCTCGACCGGCTGCGCACGCTCTCGGGTGGCAAGCCGGTCGGATTCAAGCTCTGCATCGGGCATCCGTGGGAGTGGTTCGCCATCTGCAAGGCGATGATCGCCACCGGGCTGCGGCCGGACTTCATCGTCGTCGATGGCACCGAGGGCGGCACCGGCGCTGCGCCGCTGGAGTTCACCGACCACGTCGGCGCACCGCTGCAGGACGGGCTGCTGCTGGTCCACAACACGCTGGTCGGCCTGAACCTGCGCCAGCACATCCGGCTGGGCGCGTCCGGCAAGATCGTCAGCGCCTTCGACATCGCCCGCGCGATGGCGCTGGGCGCCGACTACTGCAACTCGGCGCGTGGTTTCATGTTCGCGCTCGGCTGCATCCAGGCCCAGCACTGCCACACCGGCCAGTGCCCCACGGGGGTGGCGACGCAGGACCCGGGCCGTCAGCGCGCGCTGGTCGTGCCCGACAAGATCGAGCGCGTGCGCCGCTTCCACGAGAACACGCTGCATGCGCTGCAGGAGCTGGTCCAGGCCGCTGGTCTGCGCCATCCCGGCGAGATCACCGCTGGCCACATCGTGCGCCGCGTCAGCAACGACCAGGTGCGGTTGCTGCGCAACCAGCTCTGTTTCGTCCGGCCGGGCGAGCTGCTGGCGGCCGAGCGCGGCGACTGCGACTGGCCGCACAACGTCTACGAGATCTACTGGCCGCTGGCGCAGGCCGAACGCTTTGCACCCACCGACCCCAGCGACACCGCGCTGACGGTGCGCGAATTCGCGACCTGAACTGGCCTGACCGGATCAGCGCCGCGCCGGATCGGCACTGCCGAACCAGCGGTCCCACCAGGTGAAGTACAGGCCGTAGTTGTCGCGGCCGGTGGCGTGGTGGTGGGCGTGCAGGGTCGAGGTGTTGATCCAGCGGCCGATCGGGTGGCGGTGCCAGTCGGGCGGGTAGAACTCGCGGCCGCAATGGCCGTAGACGTTGATCAGCGTCGAGACCGTCTGGAAGGCCAGCAGCGCCAGCGGGTGCATCGGCAGCACGAACAGGATCGCCACCACCAGCAGCGCCTCCGCCAGTGCCTCCCACGGGTGGAAGCTGTAGGCCGCGAAGGCCGTCGGGCGCACCGAGCGGTGGTGCGTCAGGTGTGTGCGTCGGTACAGCGCGCGGGTGTGCATCAGCCGGTGCAGTGCGTAGAACAGCGCGTCGTGCAGCACCAGCGCCAGCACCACGCTCAGCGCGAACCAGCCGGCCGGTGCCGAGTCGATCCGGAAGTAGAGCTGGGTGTGCCGGACCAGCCCGGTGCCGAACAGCACCGCATTGACCAGCCCGAACACCAGCACCGTGCCCACCGCGTGGCCCAGCTCGCGCCGCAGGTGGGCTGCCCGGTCATCGCCTGCTGGATAGGCCGCATCCACCGCACGGCCCCAGCCGCGCCGCGCCAGGCCGTAGAGCGCCAGCGCCATCACCAGATAGCGCACGCCGTAGAGCAGCGCGCCATAGACGAACGGTGCGAGGACCGGGCCGGGCAACAACAGGTGGAGCAGGTTCTGCGGCGTCATGGAAAGCAGCATGCCACGGGTGCACCCGGCTCTGCTGCACGGCGAGGAGGTATGAAACCAAATTCCAACGCCCCCTTGCGCGATGAGCGGCTGTGGCCAAGCGCATGAAGGACATCAAGCATGCGAATCCATGATCAAGTCGCCGTGGAACTCATGAACCGGCCGGGTGTGCGCCAGGAGGTCGAGTGCATCGAACGACAAGAGGGCGCGCTGCTGGACCTGCTGCT
>NZ_JBFPGY010000403.1:0-4820 GCF_041083715.1 Sphaerotilus sp. | reverse complement strand
TGGCGCAGCACGTCCTTGAAGCGCTGCGACACCAGCAGGTCCAGCGGATTCGGCGGCACATCGCCCGAGGGCATCACCAGCAGCGTGCTGCCTTCGATCTGGTGCACACAGTCCTTCAGCGTGGCCGAGCCGGTCACCAGGTTGGACAGACCCTTGGCGTTGGAGGCCATGCCCAGTCGCACACCCACCTGCGGGCGGCGCATGTCGGCGTCGATCAGCAGCGTGCGCTTGGTCTGCGCCAGCGCGAGCGCCAGGTTGATCGAGGTCGAGGTCTTGCCCTCGGCCGGCACGCTCGACGTCACCATGATCAGGCGGTGCCGCTGGTCCACGTCCGAGAGCTGGATGCCCGTGCGGGCGGTCCGGATGGCCTCCGCATGGTGCGAATTGGGCTCGCGGATGAACAGGGTCGCCACGTTCTCCAGCGCCTCGCCGGTCAGTGCCGGCAACACCGCCAGCACCGGCTGCTGCAGCTTGATTTCCGCCGACTCGCTGCCCTTGATGGTGTTGTCCAGCCGGTCCAGCAGGACAGCACCCATGGCGCCGGTCATCAGGCCCAGCACGAAGGCCACCAGGATGATCTGTCCCTTGTTGGGGCGCACCGGAGTGGTCGTCACCACCGCCGGATCGACGATCCGGGCGACAGCGGCCTGCAGATCGCTGCCCGCGTCCATTTCCTTGGCGCGGCTCATGAACAAGTCGTACAGCTGCTTGTTGGAGCTGACCTCGCGCTCCAGCACCTGCAGCTGGAACTCCTTGCGGTTCACGTCCTGCACGTTGCCCGTGGCCGAGTTCAGGGCAGTTTCCAGTGACTTCTCGGCCTGACGGGCCAGCGTGTACTCCTGCACCAGGCTGCGGGCGGCCGCGCGCCGCTGCTCCGCCAGATAGCGCTTGGCCGCTGCCAGCGCCGACTGGGCTTCCTGCATCTTGATGTGGTTGGGGCCGAGGTTCTCGGACAGCTCGACCACCAGCTTCTGCGCTGCGCCTTCCTGCTGGATGGCCAGTTGCACGGCCGGGCTGTTGGCCACACCGGGCACGTTGCTGTAATCGCTGTTGCTCGCGCCGGCCACCATGTTGTAGGTGCCTTCGAGCTGCATGCGCTTGCTGCGGGCTTCCGCCAGGCGCTGGCTGGCTTCGCTGATCTGCATGCCGGCGAGGCCTTGCGCCGAACCGCTGAGACTGATCAGCCCTTTCTCTTCGCGGTAGGCCTGCAGCGCCTTCTCTGATTCCAGCAGGTTCTCGCGCAGTGTCGAGGCGCGTTTCTCCAGCCAGCCATTGAGGCTCTGGGCCAGCTTGAACTTGGCGTCGCGGTCGGAGTCGATGTAGTTCGACGAGATGTCGTTGGCCACGCGGGCCGCCAGACGGGCATCCGGCGAGTCGAAGCTGACCTTGACCAGTTGGCTCAAGCGCACCGGCTCGACGCTCAGATTGGTCATCACCGGCTTCACTGCGGAGTCGGCCAGCGCTTCTTCGGTCCAGTCCTTCTGGGGTGCTGCCAGGCCGACCATCGACTTGATCCTGGCCGTGACGCTGGCGTCCGACTTGCGTGGATCGAACTGCGGATCCGTCCACAGCTTCATCGAATTCACGGTGCGCAGGGCGACTTCGCGGGACTTCAGGATTTCCACCTGCGTCTGGTAGTGCTCCTTGGTCTGCATCGCGCCACCGAGCATGTCCTCCATCGAGAGGAACTTCGGCTTGCCTGGCTCGATCAGCACGGTCGCCGTCGATCGGTAGACGGGTGTCATCGAGAACGCCACCGCGGCGCCCAGCGCAGCCAGTGCCGTCGCCAGGCCCAGGATGGGCCACTTGCGTTTCTTGACGCTGCGCCAGTGGTCCAGCAGTGCGAGCTTGCTTTCCTCGGACAAGCCCAACTGCACCGGCGCAAAAGGAGGAGCCATCTGCGCCGGTACAGCCGGCGCAGCAACTTGGATTTGATTCATGAAATGGACTACCTAGACCGAAGTGACGTGGTTGTGCGCTTTGTAGGTACGCTCCAGACCACGGCCAATAGTACGGTGAGCGTCATTGCATTGGCGTTTATCTGGAGATTTAAATCCACCAGCGCGTGTAGGAGAGCGCACAACAACCCCATGCCCACCCCGGCTGCCACGCCACGCACATGGGGTGTGCTGCGGTCCCGCATGAGCTGGACCACGCGCATGGCCGTCAGCAGCGCCACCCCCCCCAGCAGCAGCAATCCCGGCAGTCCGACATCCGCCGCGATCTCCACGTAATCGTTGTGGGCGTGGTTGTAGGGCAGCTGCAGCGACTCGACCTTGTAGCGGGGAAAGGCGGTGTAGAACGCGCCGCCGCCGAACCCGGTCCAGGGCCGTTCCCGGAGCATCGCCAGGGCATCCCGTGCCGGGCGCGTGCGCTCGTGCAGGGACTCTTCGGGGTGCACCGGCGCACGGGGCGCCGCCGTCGACTCCGCCGGAGCCTGCGCCGATGCCGCCTGGGCGGCGATCTCCGTCGCCTCCATCCGGTCGATCACCTTGGACAGCCCCACCCATTGGCCGATGACGATGGTGTCCACCAGCAGCAGGCTCACCATCAGGATGCCCGCCGCCTTGCGCAGCTGGCGCGAGGCGCCCATCACCCAGGCCGCCACGACGAACAGGCTCAGGAAGAACACCCCGTTGCCCATGCGTGAGCGGGTCAGCACCAGCGCGATCACCATCATGATCAGCATCAGGCGCACCACCATCTTGCCCGACATCATGAATTCCATGGCCGCGTGGACGCGGTGCTGCCATGTGACCGTTCGGGGCGCTGGCCGGCTGCTGCCCATCTGCGCCAGCATCACCGCCAACCCCGCCGAGAGCGTCAGCAGCAGGTAGTTCGCCAGGGCATCCGCTTGCGGGAACGTGCCCGTGGCCCGGGTGCCTTGCGCGAACTCGAAATTCAGGAACTCGTAGTTGTCGGCGGCTGAAAACAGCACCATCGCGGTGAGCGCCTGCACCACGCCAGCGCTCAGCAGGCCCACCAGCACCGTCATGCGCCGCCGGTCCGAGGTCACCAGCAACTGCACCAGCCAGAAGGCGCCGACATAGCCGATGCACCTCAGGATGTACAGCCGGGTCTCGTGCACGTCCTCGGTGTAGCCCAACGGCGTCAGCTGCAGGCTCACCCACGCGGTGAACAGGACCAGCAGCGCCAGCACGACATGGCTACCCAGGCTCGTCTGGTGGCTGCCGGTGGCTGCGGACCTGGCCGAGGCCAGTCGGACCAGGCCACTCAAGGCCAGCAACACCCACACCAGCGCGGCAAAGAACGCCGCTGCCCAGTGCCGGTTGCTTCCCAGCGGCAAGGGCAGCCAGACCAGCGACACAAAAAAAAGACCCAGCAGGCCGCGTTCGGCCTGCTGGGCCCAGGACTGATGCTTCATCAGCTGGACCGTGGTTGTGTCAGTGCATCAGCACGGCGTGATGCCAGGGCCGCCGCGCTTGCAAGGCGGCACCACGATCACCGGCGGCGGCGGCGTCTGCTGGATCGGCGGACGCGTCACGGCCGGCGGCGGCGTCACGGGCGTTGTCGGACGCGCCGCGTTGGCCTGCATGGAGGCCATCGTGACCACCACGGCCGCAGTTGCCAGCAGCAACCCTTTCATTGAACCCTGAACCTTGAATTGTGAAGTCATGCTTCCGCTCCTGACGTATAGATAAGAGCCACTGGCTTGTCGCCCGCGACTGAAGTGAAATTATCCACTCCTACCAGAAGTCTGAGTGGTTTCCTAGGGAAGCTCAACCCCCGCAGTTGTGTGGTCCGTACGCGATTCAGTGTTGTCGAGACAGCATGAGCGCATGCTGACATGGATAGGCTGCGTCTTCCTGCCGTGTCATGGTGTGCGTCAGGATCGAGTACGCGGGTGATTGCCCATTGACCGTGAGAAAAACGACTCGTTTCCTGTTCTTATCCGGATGTGTGTGCTGGACACCAGTGATCTCGATCCGATCTACTAAGATCCGGCAAGCGATCTTTGCACGTATGCGCCATCCAGTGTTGCCCCCAGGCGATGGCCTCCAAAGTTGGCCACTCGACGGCTTGCGAAGTTAATCGCAATAGTTACATCTTGATTTCTTTTTGAACGCGCGCCGTGCCACGGGCCCTCCATCCACACCCATGAACACCATTGCCCAGCACTCCAAGATCTTCGTGACCGGACACCGTGGCATGGTCGGCAGTTCACTGGTGCGGCGCCTGCGGGCCGGCGGCTACACCCAGATCGTCACCCGCAGCCGCGCGGAGCTGGACCTGCTGGACCAGCGCGCCGTGCAGGCGTTCCTGGAACAGGAGCGGCCCGACTACCTCTTCATCGCCGCGGCCAAGGTCGGCGGCATCCAGGCCAACAACCTCTACCGCGCCGACTTCCTCTACCAGAACCTCCTGATCGAGGCCAACCTGATCCACGGCGCCCACCTCGCCGGCGTGCAGCGCCTGATGTTCCTGGGCTCCAGCTGCATCTACCCGCGCGACTGCCCGCAGCCGATCCGGGAGGACTACCTCCTCACCGGCCCGCTGGAGCCCACCAACGAGCCGTATGCCATCGCCAAGATCGCCGGCATCAAGCTCGCCGAGGCCTACAACCACCAGCACGGCCGCCAGTACGTGAGCGCCATGCCCACCAACCTCTACGGTCCGAACGACAACTACGACCTCGCCAACAGCCACGTGCTGCCCGCGCTGATGCGCAAGGCCCACGAGGCCAAGCTGCGCGGCGATGACGAATACGTCGTCTGGGGCAGCGGCACCCCCATGCGCGAGTTCCTCTATGTGGACGACCTGGCCGACGCCTGTGTCCACCTGATGGAGCGCGGCTACGC
>NZ_JBFPGY010000402.1:0-4854 GCF_041083715.1 Sphaerotilus sp. | reverse complement strand
CGTCGAAGGCCAGCAGCGCAGCGCCGAGTTCGTCCATCAGCGTGTCGTTGAGCGCGTTGAGCGCCTTGGGGCGGTTCAGCGTGATCCAGCCGTAGCGCAGGGCGTTCTCGCCGACACCGGGGCGGGTATCGACGATCAGGGTTTCATAGGGGGTCTGTTCGGGGATGGTCACAGGGTCTCCTGGTCGGGTTGGGTGCTGCGCCGCACTATAGAACGACCGTTCGTTTTTGTGGTGCCGTCATGGCAGTACCGCCTGTTTCGGTGCCTCGGACAGGTGCAGGTCCACCCAGGTCTCGGCGTCCTGCTCGATGCGGATGCGCACCGGCAGCATCTGCAGCGTCGGTGCGTACCAGATCTGCGTGCTGAGGAGGCTGCCGCCGGAGGGGAGGGCTTCTCGCAGGGGTTCAGCCACGCTGTCGCTCGCGGGCACCGGGCGGACATGGAAAGTCTCCAGCGCACCCAGCGGTGTCGTTGTCGGCAGCGTGTCGCCGACCTCGTAGGCCCAGCGGCGCACCCGGTGCGGCAGCGCCAGGTCGAACTCGACACGCCCGCCCTTCTCGCGCAGCGCCGGCTGGGTCGAGAAGAGGAACACCATCTGGATGAACTGGCTGGCGGTGTCCTGCACGTCGGCACGTGCCGTGACCAGCCGGCCGTCCTGCAGCTGCACGCTGCGCTCGTCCGGAAATGCCAGTTGCACCAGCCGGTTGCGGCCGATGAGCTGGCGTGTGGCCTGCTCGTAGCGCTGCGGTCGCAGGCCGTCCGGCGTGATGCGGCCTTCGCTGCTCATGCGGCGCGCGACCAGCGGCGCCAGGCGCGGGCCGATGCGGACGTCGAGGTGGACCTGGTAGCGGTCGCCGTCGCGCAGCCACTCGACCTGCGCATCGCCATGGACTTCGCCCTGGTACCAGCCGTCGAGGGTGTAGATCAGCCGGGTGGACACCGGCCAGGTGAAGGCGGGGCCGGAGGCCGCCACGGCCGTCTGCGGCGCAGCGTCTGCGGGCGCTACCGCCGGCGGTGGTGCGGCCACCGAGCCGGGCGCCGCATTCGGGTCCGACAAGGGCTCCGATGCGGCGGGGGCCGGGTCCGAGACGGTGAGTTCGACCGGGACATCCGCAGCGGCCTCGCTGGCGGGCGTGGCGACAGGCCGGGCAGCGGCAGGCCGCGGCCGATGGTGCACAGCGGGAGGCGCCGCCGGGGCCGCGGGTGGCCCGGTCGGCGCAGCGGATTGCACGACCACGCGGGTGTAGGTGGCTTCGATGCGGGACATCGATGGCACGGCAGATTCGGTCGGTGCCAGCGCCTGGCCGAGTCCGTCCAGTGCCAGCCCGTGCAGCAGCACGACCAGACCCACCAGCCCCCACCCCGCCCGGGACCGAAGCCACGCGCCGCGCATCACCGGGTCCGGGTGTCCATCAGACGCCAGCCTCGCCCAGCCAGGCCGCCCGCAGCCGCTTCACACGCGCCACCGGGCGCGTCTGCCAGCCCAGCGCCACCGCCCCCTCGGCCGTCACCGCCGGCAGCGTCAGCCGCAGCAGGCGCCGGTCGCGGCCGACCAGCAGCGGCAGCGGCTGCTCGAACGCACCGTAGAGAGCCAGATCCTCCGGCTTGACCACGCGCCAGTCACCCAGCGCCAGCAGCTCGTCGCCAGCCGCCAGCCCGGCCTGTTCGGCAGCGCCGCCACGCTGCACCGACAAGACCTTCAACCCCTGCGGCGACTCGCTCAGGCGGGCCCCGAGGCGCTGCGCGAACAGCGGCCGCTCGCGCTGCCAGTCCGCGCCGTGGGCGGCGAGCAAGGCCTGCGTCGGCAAGTCGCCCGTGCCGTGGACCCAGGCCGCCAGTTCCGTGGCGTATGGGCGCCCGCCCACTTCGGCCAGCACGGCGGCGATGTCGTCCTCGCCGATCGGGCCGCCACCGCTGCGCGCCCAGAGTCCGCGCATCACGTCGTCGAGCGTGCCTTTGCCCTCCTGGCGCAGCGTCAGGTCCAGCGCCTGCGCCACCAGCGAGCCCTTGGTGTAGTAGCTGACGGTGGCGTTGGCGCTGTTCTCGTCGGGGCGGTAGTACTTGACCCAGGTGTCGAAGCTGGACTGCGCCACGCTCTGCACCTGGCGACCGGGTGTACCCAGCACCTGGTTGACCGTCTTGGCCACCAACCGCAGGTAGCGCGTCTGGTCGATCAGTCCGGTGCGCACCAGGAACAGGTCGTCGTAGTAGCTGGTGAAGCCCTCGAAGAACCAGAGCAGCGTGGTGTAGTTCTCGCCGCGCAGGTCGTACGGCGCGAAGTCGTGCGGTCTCAGGCGCTTGACGTTCCAGGTGTGGAAGTACTCGTGGCTGATCAGGCCGAGCAGCGTCACGTAGCCATCGTTCAGCCCCGGCTCGCTGCGGCGCGGCAGGTCACGGCGGTTGCAGATCAGCGCGGTGCTGTTGCGGTGCTCCAGCCCGCCGTAGCCGTCGTCGACCGCGTTGAGCAGGAAGACATAGCGGGCAAACGGCGCCGGGGCCTCGCCATGCCAGAAGCGGATCTGGGCCTCGCAGAGGCGGCGCGTGTCGGTCAGCAGCCGCTCGCCGTCGAAGCTCGGCAATGCGCCGGAGACGACGAATTCATGCACGACACCGCACGCGGTGAAGTGTCCGCGCCAGAAGGTGCCCAGCTCGAAGGGGTGGTCGATCAGCGCGTCGTAGTCGGGCGCGGCGTATTCGCGTGGCCCGACCTCGGGCAGACCGGTGGCGATGTCCCAGCCGGCCGGCAGCGGGCCGAGGGTGACGCGGTGCTCGTCGGCTTCGCGGCCCTCGGCGCAGAGGAACACGCCGGTGCCGTTGAAGAAGCCGCGCTGCGTGTCGAGCCAGGCGCAGCGCACCGAGTTGTCGAAGGCGTAGACGCGCCAGCTCACCGTGAGGGCCGCGCGGCCGGTGCAATCGGCCTGCCAGGTGTGCTTGTCGAGCTGCGTCAGCGTGACCGCGCGGCGGCCCTGGCGCGCCTCGACGGCCGAGAGGTGGCGCGCGAACTCGCGCACCAGATAGCTGCCCGGAATCCAGACCGGCAGCGACAGGCGCTGCGCCGGCGCCGGGTTCGGCAGCGTCAGCGTGACGCGGAAATGGTGGCTGCGGAGATCGTCGATCTCCAGGTGGTAGCGGAGCATGCAGAGTCCCGGTGGATCAGGCCTAGTTGCTGGAGGCAGCGGCCGCGAGAAAACAGCTCATCGACGCGACCAGCGTCAACCTGAAGCGCAGCGTCAGCCACTTCGACAGGCCATAGGCCGGGTAGACCCGCCGATCGACCAGGTAGCACACGATCAACAGCAGCGCCTGGATCACCAGCCCGGCGTGTGGCGGCATCACCACCGACACCCAGCCCAGCAGCGTCGGCGTGACGGCCCAGGCCAGCCGGCGCGGAGCGGCATCGTGCGCCATCATCAGCAGGCCCCAGTGGATGCCGCCGAGGAAGGACACGATCATCCCCGCATAGACCGACAGCGAGAGCACCACGTAGGGCAGCACGTCGGCCCGCACCAGCATCGCCAGCACGGCGCCCAGCACGAACGGCACCAACCCCGCATGACCCAGTCGCACGGCCAGCCGATCGGGCACGGACAAGGTGGGGGAAACAGCGAAAGCGGGCGTCAGGGGCGATGCGGACACGGTGGCTCTATTCGTCAGGAAACGTCGAAAAAAAGGCGGAGGCCGGCAAATGTGCACAGCGCCATCGATTGTCACCGCAGCACCGTGGCTGCGCGCGCAGCAGACTGAACTTCACGGTACCAGCCAGCGCGCACAGGGCACAGCGTCGCGGTAATCGAACACGGCACGGCGGTGTCCGGTCGGATCGAGCGACAGCCAGTCCATCTCCTGCACCTGCACCCGCAGCAGCGTGAAGGTACCGCGCACCGCGCCCGGTGCCGTTCCGGAGGAGTCGCCGGGCACCGACAGCACGCTGCCGGGCGCCAGCGGCGAGAGGTAGTCCTGCGCGGCGCGGGTGTGGCGCAGCATCGCCCAGCGGGAGGTGACGTCCAGCCCGTCGGACTCGCTGGTGACCAGGCAGCCCAGTCGCAGCTGCCAGCCCAGCGCCGCCGACCAGCACACGATCTGGGCCCGCGGATCGCGGTCCAGCTGTGCCACCTTGGGCGAGCGGGTGTCGGTGTAGATGACCAGCTCGCGGGCAGCAGGATCGACTTCGCGCAGCACCACCGTGCGCGCCTGCGCCCCGCGCACGGCACAGGTGGTTGCCAGCACCAACTGCCGCCAGGGGTGCCCGTGCATGCCAGCCGCGCGCACCAGCTCCGCCCAGAGCGCTGTGCCCTGTGCCTGCAGTTCATCGCCGGATCGATCGCTGCCCATGGCATATCTCCTTCGACAATTCACGAAACACAAATACTGTAAGCACGAATAGGTAATTTATTCATGCAATCAGGAACTATAAAGTGCACTGCATGGACGACGCCGGATACGCATCCCCGACGGACGCCTCACCCAGAACCGGATGCTCTCAGGAAATCACGATCATGAACAAGCTCACCCTCTCCACCCTGCTCATCGCCTCGGCCCTGTCCTTCAACGCCTTGGCCGATGACGCGGTCCCCACGTTCAAGCATGAAAGCATCGGCGCCTCCAAGACCCGCGCCGAAGTGCTGGCCGAACTGACCCAGGCCCGCAAGGAAGGCAAGAGCTACATCTGGGGCGCCACCAACCTGCCCAACCCGCCCGCCAGCGCCACCCCGCGCACCCGTGCCGAAGTGCTGGCCGAACTGCGCGAAGCCAAGGCCAACGGCGAATACGCGCGGCTGCACAGCGACGAGCCGTCGCTGGTGGTCGTCAAGCCCCTCGGCCAGGACGATGCCGCACTGGCTGGTCAGGTGAAGG
>NZ_JBFPGY010000401.1:0-15852 GCF_041083715.1 Sphaerotilus sp. | reverse complement strand
CCAGCTTCCAGAATCCGCAGGGGCTGCGACCGGTGGGCGGCAATGCCTGGGTCAATGCGCCCCAGGCGGGCGAACCCGTGTCGGGCATCCCGGGGTCGGGCACGCTGGGGGTGCTGCAGTCGGGGGCGCTGGAAGAGTCGAACGTCGACATGACGGGTGAACTGGTCAACATGATCACCGCGCAGCGCCTCTACCAGGCCAATGCGCAGACCATCAAGACCCAGGACTCGATCATGCAGACGCTGGTCAGCCTGCGCTGACACGGGGCCAGACCGACATGGACCGCCGCATCTACCTCTCGATGTCGGGCGCCAAGGCGACGATGCAGCGCCAGGACGTCCTGGCCAACAACCTCGCCAACGTGTCCACCAACGGCTTCCGCGAGGAGCTGCAGTCGTTCCGTGCCGTGCCGGTGCGGGGCGACGGCGCCTCGACACGCGCCTATGCGCTGGAAACCACCACCGGCTACAACCCGGAGCCCGGCAATGTCGTTCCCACCGGGCGCAACCTCGACGTGGCGGTCAAGGGCAATGCCTGGCTGTCCGTGCAGGGGCTGGACGGCACGGAGGCCTACACCCGCTCCGGTTCGCTCGAAGTCAATGCCGAAGGGACGCTGGTCACCCGCAGCGGATTGACCGTGCTGGGCGACGGCGGGCCGATCAGCGTGCCGCCCAATGCCGAGGTGAGTGTCGGCAGCGACGGCACGGTCAGTGCCCGCACGCCCGGCAGTGCACCCGGACCGGTCGGCAAGCTCAAGCTGGTCACGCCGCAGTCGCCGCTCAAGCGCAGCGAAGATGGGCTGTTCCGCGCGCCCGGGGGCGATTTGCCGGCCGATCCTGCGGCACAGGTGCAGGACGGTGCGCTGGAAAACTCCAACGTCTCTGCCGTCGGCACGATGGTCGCCATGATCGCCGCAGCCCGGCAGTTCGAAGCCCAGATGAAGTCGATGCAGACCGCCGAAAAGGACGAGCAGCATGCCCAGCAGCTGCTGTCCATGAACTGACCTCACCGACGTACCCGAACAAGGAACTCCCACCATGATGCGCTCCCTGTGGACCTCGAAGTCCGGGATGGAGGCCCAGCAGACCCAGCTGGACGTCATCTCGCACAACCTCGCCAACGTCGGCACCAACGGCTACAAGAAGTCGCACGCGGTGTTCGAGGACCTGATGTACCAGAACCTGCGCCAGACCGGTGCGTCCAGCAGCGAGCAGACGCAGCTGCCGACCGGCCTGCAAGTCGGCCTCGGTGTGCGCACGGTCGCGACCTCGCGCCAGTTCAGCCAGGGTGGTCTGCAGCAGACGACCAACCCGCTGGACGTGGCGATCAAGGGCAATGGATTCTTCCAGGTCCAGATGCCCGACGGCACGACCGGCTACACCCGCGACGGCGCCTTCCAGCTCAACGCGACCGGGCAGCTCGTCACCAACAATGGCCAGCTCGTGCAGCCCGGTGTGACCATTCCGCCCAATGCGCAGTCGATCACCATCGCGCAGGACGGCAAGGTGTCGGTGTCCATGCCCGGCCAGACGGCGCCGCAGACGGTGGGCCAGCTCACGCTGGCGTCCTTCGTCAACCCGGCCGGGCTGGAGCCGCGCGGGCAGAACCTGTTCACCGAGACGGCCGCATCGGGGACTCCCGTGGCGGCCGCGCCCGGTTCGGATGGCATGGGTGCCGTGTCCCAGGGCTTCATCGAGACCTCCAACGTCAACGTCGTGGAGGAACTCGTGGCCATGATCCAGACCCAGCGTGCCTATGAAATCAACTCCAAGGCCATCACGACTTCGGACCAGATGCTGTCGCGTCTGACGCAGCTGTGACCATGCGGATCGCTGCGTTGATGCTGGTGCTGGCCGGGACGCTGGCCGGCTGCCAGCAGCTCGCACCATCGGTGGCCAAGGTCGATCTGGCGCCGATGGAGCCGGTGCTGCCCTATCCGACCGTGCGGCCGGTGGTCAACAACGGTGCGATCTTCCAGCATGCCCAGTACCGGCCGCTGTTCGAGGACCACCGCGCCCGCCTGGTCGGCGACACGCTGCTGGTGCAGATCGTCGAGCGGGTCACCGCCAGCGCGACATCGACCAGCAGCGTCGAGAAGAAGGGCGCTCTGTCGGGCGCCATCACCGCCGCGCCGCTGCTGCCGGCGGGCATCCTCGGCAAGCTCGGCGTGGGTGGCGAGAGCGCCAACACCTTCAGCGGCAAGGGCGGCACCGAGAACTCGAACAACTTCAGCGGCACCATCACCGCCGTCGTGATCGAGGTCCTGCCCAACGGCCACATGATCGTCGCGGGCGAGAAGCAGATCGGCGTCAATGACAACGTCGACGTGCTGCGCTTCTCGGGCCAGATCGACCCGCGCTCCATCCAGCCGGGCAACACCGTGGCCTCGGCGCAGATCGCCAATGTGCGCGTCGAGCAGAAGAGCCGGGGCGGCCAGGCCGATGCCCAGAAGATCGGCTGGCTGTCGCGCTACTTCCTCAACCTGATGCCGATCTGAGCGATGGCCATGAACCTTCTGCATTCTCACCCGAGCCGCTGGCTGTGGATCAGCCTGGGCTTCCTCGTGGGGGCGCTGTTCGGGGCGGTGGTGCCTGCGCAGGCGGCCGTGCGCATCAAGGAAGTCGCCAGCGTGCAGGGCGTGCGGCCCAACCAGCTGGTCGGCTATGGCCTGGTCGTCGGTCTGGACGGCACGGGCGACCAGACGACCCAGACCCCGTTCACGACCCAGAGCCTGAATGCGATGCTGCAGCAGCTCGGCGTCACCATCCCGCAGGGCACCGGGATGCAGCTCAAGAACGTCGCCTCCGTGCTGGTGACCGCCACGCTGCCGGCCTTCGCGCAGCCCGGCCAGCCGCTGGACGTGACGGTGTCGTCGCTGGGCAATGCGAAGAGCCTGCGTGGCGGCACGCTGATCGGCACGCCGCTGCGCGGTGCCGACAACCAGATCTACGCGCTGGCGCAGGGCAACCTGATCGTGGCCGGTGCCGGTGCGTCTTCGGGCGGCTCCAAGGTGCAGGTCAACCACCTGCTGGCCGGCCGCATCCCGGGCGGTGCCACGGTCGAGCGCGCGGTCGGCAATCCGCTGGCCCAGGGCGAGTTCCTGCAGCTCGATCTCAACAGCAGCGACTTCAACACCGCCCGCGAGGTGGCCAAGGTCATCAATGCGCGCTTCGGTGCGGGGACGGCTGCGGCCGTGGATGGCCGTGTGATCCGCGTGAAGATGCCGCCGACGCCGGACCAGCGCGTGAGTTTCATGGCCGATGTCGAGAACCTGTCGCTGGAGCAGGCCGCACCGGCTGCCAAGATCGTCGTCAATGCCCGCACCGGCTCGGTGGTGATGAACCAGGCGGTGACGCTGGGCGCCTGCGCCGTGGCGCACGGCAACCTGTCGGTGTCCATCAGCACCACACCCGTGGTCAGCCAGCCGGGGCCGCTGTCGGGTGGACAGACCATGGTGACCGAGCGCACCGACATCAAGATGCAGCAAGACGGCGGTGCACTGGTGCAGCTGCCCGCTGGCACGAAGCTGACCGACGTGGTCAAGGCGCTGAACTCGCTGGGGGCGTCGCCGGCCGATCTGCTGGCCATCCTGCAGGCGATCAAGGCCGCTGGTGCCCTGAGTGCAGAACTGGAAGTGATCTGAGGTGAACTGACATGCAACGCCCGTCTTCCACCCAAAATTCCACACAGCAGCTCGCTGCAGGCGGCGCATCGCTCAATGCGCTGCGCAGCGCGGCGGCCCGCAACCCGGCCGACACCATCAAGGAGGTCTCGCGCCAGTTCGAGTCCCTGTTCATGCAGGAGCTGATGAAGAGCATGCGTGCGACCACGATGGACAGCGGCATGCTGTCCAACGCGGCCACCACGATGGGTGGCGACATGCTCGACCAGCAGTACGCGATGCAGCTGTCGGGCCAGCCCGGCGGGTTGGCCACGGCGATCGCCCGGCAACTGGAGCGCCAGATGGGTGTGGCCTCGGCGGCCGAACCGGCGCCGGGTCATCCGCGTTTCCTGCCCTTGCCGGGTATCCGGGCCGGCACGCCGGGCATGGCCGCCGGCAACGCCGTGTCGGCCCTGTCCGGTGCGACCGAGTCCGAGGCCGACAACACCGTCACGCCCTATGGCAGCAATGCGCAGCAGTTCGTCAACACCCAGGCGCAGGCCGCTGCCCGGGTTTCCGCGGAGAGCGGTATTCCCGCCGATTTCATGATCGCCCAGGCGGCGCACGAGACGGGCTGGGGGCGGCGCGAGATCCGCGGCCGGGACGGCAGCAATTCGTACAACCTGTTCGGCATCAAGGCCGGCCCAGGCTGGAACGGGCCGACGGTCACCACCACGACCACCGAGGTCATCGACGGCGAGCCGCGCAAGGTGCAGGCGCAGTTCCGTGCCTACAGCTCGTACGAGGACAGTTTCCGCGACTACGCCAAGCTGATCGGCACCAGTCCGCGCTACGCCTCGGCCCGCCGTGCGACCGACGATCCGAGCGCCTTCGCACGCGAACTGCAGCGGGCAGGCTACGCGACGGATCCGCACTACGCCGCCAAGCTCTCCCGCGTGATCCAGACCACGCAACGCCTGCAACGCAGTCTTGGGCGATCCGGCCAGACTGCCGATATACAAGCCTAACCAATCTCCGAGCCGACCACCATGAGCACGAACTCCTTGATGACGGTGGGTCTGCAGGCCATGTTCGCCGCACAGACCCAGCTGAGCACGACCAGCCACAACATCGTCAATGCCGCGGTCGAGGGCTATTCGCGCCAGTCCGTCAAGCTCACGACGGTGGCCGGACGCAACGCCGGGGTCGGCTACATCGGCGGCGGCGTGGCCGTCGACACGATCGAGCGGGCAGCGAATCGCTTCCTGGCCACCCAGAACAACCAGACCCAGGCCCAGTCCTCGGCCGACACCACCCGCGTGGACATGCTGAACCAGCTCGAAGGCGGCTATGCGCTGGGCGAGCAAGGCCTGGGGCAGGCGGCGTCCACGCTGTTTGCCTCGTTTGGCGACATGGCGGCTGCGCCGAAGGATGAGTCGGTGCGTGAGGTCGTGCTGTCGAACACCGAGACCCTGGCGTCGCGATTCCGCAGCACGGGCGAACACCTCGACACCTTGCAGACCTCGACCACCCAGCAACTCAGCGACGAGGTGTCGGTGGTCAACGGCCTGACCGGGCAGATCGCCAAGCTCAATGGCCAGCTCACCGGCACGGGCAACGCCAAGGACCAGCCCAACGACCTGATGGACCAGCGTGACCAGCTGATCGCACAGCTCAGCCAGCACATCGAAGTGAACCGCGTGGACAACCGCGGACGAGACGGTAAGCCGGACGGCTCTGTGAGCCTGTTCGTCGGTGGTGGCCAGCCGCTGGTGATGGGCGTCACCAGCCACGACCTGAAAGCCGTGCCGGACGCCAATGCGCCAGAGCGGTCGCGCATCGTGGTCGATCTGAACGGACACGAGCGCGAGCTGACGGGCAGCTCGATCGGTGGGGGCTCGATTTCCGGCCTGCTCAAGTTCCAGAACGAAGACCTGGTCGATGCCCGTGCGCAGCTGGGTCTGCTGGCGACGTCGCTGGCCGACAGCGTCAACACCCAGCATGCCCAGGGAACCGACCTGGACGGTGCGGTCGGCAAACCCCTGCTGAGTGTCGGCGATCCCAAGGTCTGGGCATCGGCCTTCAATGCACGTGACAGCAGTGGCGAGTCCGCCGCCAAGGTCGCGATCAACCGGGTGGCCGGGCAGGGCAGTCAGCTGCAGGCCAGCGACTACACCTTGCAGCTCGATCCGGCGGACAACACCCGCTACCAGGTGACCCGGCAGTCGGACGGCACCGTCTTCAGTGGACTGGACAGCGGCGCGCAGGTGGACGGATTCACCTTCGACGTCAGTGGTGCGCCGATGTCTGCGCAGGACCGCTTCCAGCTGGAGCCCGTCAGCTCGGCGGCCAGCAGCACCACGGTTGCCATCACCGATCCGCGCCAGCTCGCGGCAGCCGGGGCGACGGCCTCCGGTTCGGGCAATGCCAACGCACTGGTGATGCAGAACCTGGCCAAGACCGCCAACATCGACGGCAAGACCTTCAGTGACGCCCATGCCCACCTGATCTCGGGCCTGGGGGTACGGGTGCAGCGGGCGACTGCAGACTCGGAGTCCTCTGCCAGTCTGGCGGCGATGAACAAGGCCCAGCTCGGCTCGGAAACCGGGGTCAACCTCGAAGAGGAAGCTGCGCATCTGCTGCAGTACCAGCAGAGCTACCAGGCTGCGGCGAAGGTGCTGGGCACCGCACAGAAGCTGTTCGACACCATGCTGTCGGTCATGGGCTGAGCGGGCGCACCATATGCCCATCGCGTTTGAATCTGCATTGAATCGGAGATCGACATGTCTCGCATCGCTTCGGCCCTGAACCAGCAGTCTGGCCTCTTGTCTCTGTCGCGCCGTCAGGAGGAGCTGTCCAAGGCCCAGGAACGCATGGTCAGCGGCAAGCGCATCGACCGTGCCAGTGATGACCCCGCAGGTGCTGCACGCGCCGAACGTGCGCTGGCCGACCAGACCCGCAGCGAGGGCCTGCTGCGCACGCTGGGTGCCAGCCGCAATGCGATGACGGTCGCCGAGTCGTCGATCGGCAACGCCGTCGACCTGGTGCAGACCGCCCGCGAGACGCTGGTCGAGGCCGGCAGTGGCACCATGAATGACGCGGACCGTGCGCTGCTGGCGGATCGCCTGAAGCAGCTCAAGGGGCAGCTGGTGTCGGTGGCGAATACGCAGGATGGCACCGGTCACTACGTGTTCGGCGGCCAGGGCAATGACCGTGTGCCCTTCACCGATGCGGGTGTCGGTGTCGAGTACCAGGGCACGTCGGGCAAGGCGGCCGGTTCCTTGTCCGAGGATCTGCCGATGTCGGTCGATGGCGAGGCCCTCTGGCTGAAGGCCCGCACCGGCAACGGCGTGTTCGAGACCGACCGCCAGGTGGCTTCCGGCAGCACCGCCTGGGTCAGCGCGGGCCAGGTCAGCGACCCTGCCGCCCTGACGCTGACCGATGGGCAGCGCTACGAGGTCACGTTCAGCACGCCCACGCGCTACAGCGTGAACCTCATCGGCAGTGATGGCAGCAGCACACCTGTTCCGGATGCGGCCAGCAACAGCCATGACTATGCGTCCGGCACGCCGATCGCGGGCCTGCCCGGCATGAGCGTGAACATCACGGGCACGGCCACGACCGGGGACAAGTTCACCATCGAGCCGTCCAGCCCGGGGCTGAGCGTCTTCGGTGCGCTGGATCGGGTCATCGACGTGCTGGGATCGTCTGCGACCGTTCCACCGAATGCTGGTGACCAGGCGCAGGCGGTCAACCGGGGTCTGCGCGACTTGGACCAGGTGCTGGCCAACCTGCAAGTCGGGCGCTCCCATGCCGGCGAGTCGCTGAACCAGATGGACGGACTGGACCAGCGCACACAGACGCAGGTGCTGTCCGACAAGGTCACCCGTTCGGACGCCGTGGACCTTGACATGGCACAGGGCATCTCGGACTTCTCCACCAAGCAGACGGCCTACCAGGCGGCGCTTCAGTCGTACTCGATGGTGCGCAAGCTTTCCCTGTTCGACTACATCAGCAACTGACACGGCGCGTGTCTCCCACCATGCAGTCCCCGGACGCTCCCATCCTCGGGCAGGTGGCCCTGAGTTATTGCCCGATCATCGACAGCCAGCGCAACGTGATGGCCACGCGGCTGTCGGTGTTCCCGCTCGGGCATGCCCGCTGGCTGCCTGTCGGCGAGCTGCTCACGGCCGTCAGCCAGGTCTGGCCGGCCGATGGGCCGCGCGTCGTGCTGTCGGTGCGTTGCGAAGGGCTGCTGGCCGATCTGCTGATGGTGCAGCCTTCCGCGAACGTGATGATCGAAGTGCCGAAGTTCATGGCCTGCGATCCGGTGCACCGTGACTCGATCCTGCAACTGGCCGACAACGGCAACACGCTGCTGCTGTCCGGCCGGCCCGACCAGCCGCTGCCTCGGGCGCTGCTCGGTGCGTTCAAGTACGCGATCATCGATCTGGCCGACGAACGGCGTCTGGACGGCGGCCCGGTGCCGGCCGGCGTGACGCGCTCGATCGGTTTCTTCCAGGAAGGTGTCCAGACCATCGAGCAGATGGAGGGTGCGTTCCGGCGGGGCGCGGTGGCCGTGCTGGGCTGGCCGGTCGAGGAGACGGTCGTGGCTCCCCGGTCTGGCGGTGCGCCGCGACCGGACCTGCAGGTCACACTGCAGCTGATCAACCTGGTCCATGCGCAGGCTCCGCTGGCGCAGCTGGAAGCGACCCTCAAGTTCGATCCGGCGCTGGCCTTCAAGCTGATGCGCTACATCAACTCGCCGGTGTTCGGCCTGACGGTGGAGGTCACCTCGTTCTCGCACGCCGTGATGCTGCTGGGCTACCAGCGACTCAAGCGCTGGTTGTCGCTGCTGCTGGTGACGGCCGGCAGCGACAAGAACCAGCGTCCGGTGATGTACGCCGCGGTGCGCCGCGGCCTGCTGATGGAGGCGCTGGCCGGCGAGGACTGCAGTCCGGAGCACCGCAACGAGATGTTCATCTGCGGGGTGTTCTCGCTGCTGGACCGCATGTTCCAGCGCCCGTTCAGCGAGCTGCTGCGAACGCTGCCGGTGCCGGACGGTGTCTACCAGGCGCTGGCCGAGGAGCGCGGGCCATACCACGCTGCACTCGACCTCGTGCGCACGCTCGAAGGCGGCAGTGGCCACGATGTGCGCGAAACGGTGTCGCGGCACAGTTTCCAGATGCGCCACGTCAACCGCGCATTGCTGCACGCACTGGCCTGCGCCTTCCAGCTCGGCTGAGCGTCCGGCCGTCCTGCACGCCGCAGTGCGCTGCTTACACTGGCAGCATGAAGCTGCCCCATGCCCTGCTGGATGCACTGGTCGAGTCCGTGCTGGTCTTCGACGACTCGGCCCGACTGGTCCATGCCAACCAGGCCGCACTGCGTCGCCTGCCCTGCGAACCCGGCATGAATCTCGCGGATCTCGGTCCCGCGCTGGGCCAGCCGCTGCAGGACCGTCTGCGTGCCGTGCTGGCGGGCGGGCGGATCGAGGCGTACTTTCCGCCAGGCAGCGGTGCCGGGTCCGGCCCCTCGCTGTCGCGGCTGGACAGTGGCTCGTGGGTGCTGTGTCTGCCCCCGGACAGTGCCGCGTCGACGTCGTCGCGCATGCCGCTGACGCTGATCGAGCGGCCACTGCGCGAGTTGCGCGCGATGCTGTGGGCGGCCCCGTTTCCCGCCATGCTCCAGGATGAATCCTTTCGCCTGCTGGATGTCAATGATGCGTTCCTCGCGCTCACGGGCCGCACGCGCGAGGCGCTGATCGGGACCGATCCGATCGCGCTGAGCCCGGCCGATGAACGCGACATCACCCGCCGGGACCGTGGCCGCCTCGACCAAGAACCCGCGGAATTCATCGGCCCGGCGCTGCGGGAGTCGCGTCTGATGGACATGGATGGGCGTGCGCGCTGGGTGCGTTCGACACGGTATGCCACGGGCGGTGGGCCGCTGGGCGGGCGCAGGCTGCTGATGACGGTGCTGCAGGAAACCACGTCCGAACATGCGGCACGCGAGCAGGCCGAGCGCTTTTCGCGCGAGCTGGACCAGTGGTTCGATCTGAGCCCGATGGGCATGGCGCTGTTCGATGACCGCGGACTGGTCCTGCGCGCGAACCAGGGCTTCGAGGCGCTGGCCGGCGGGCCGCTGGTGGACCTGAGCGAGGCCTCGGCGCCGCTGCGGGCGCTGCTGAACTGGACGCAGGGCGCGATGGCGCAGCCGATGTCGCCCGGCGGTGCCTGGGTCAGCAGCGAAGGCGCGCTGCCCCATGCGGATGGCCACACGCGCTGGGTGCGGGCGCTGCTGCGCTGCGACGAGGTCCGGGCCGGGCGCCGGCGCTACATGTGCATGCTCGAAGACCGCTCGGCCGAGGACGAGCGCGATCTCGCCCAGGCGCGTGCGGAGCAGCTGCTTGGCGAGCTGTCGACGATCCTGGAAAGCTCACCCGCCGGTATCGCGTCGCTGCACGGGCAGGTGCTGTTCCAGTGCAACAGCCGCTTCGAGCGCATGCTGGGTCTGGCGCCGGGGACGGCGGTCGGCTGCACCATCCGCCAGCTGCTGGCCGGTGGCGTGCCGGGCGCGCTGGACCAGCTCGATGCGGTGCTCGACCGGGGCGAGCTGTACGAAACCGAAGTGGTCGTGGAGAACGAGGACGGCACGCTCCACTGGTACGCCGTCACCATCCGCCGCACCGGCCCGGCCGGGCGCAAGCCGCTGGCGATCGCCGTGCTGTCCGAGATCACGCGGCTGAAGGCCCAGCAGGCCGAACTCGCGCACCTGGCCAGCGAGCACGAGCGCATGGCCAGTGTGCTCGGCCAGCAGGCGGACCGCACGCGCGCGGTGCTGGACTCGGTGCTGGTCGGCATCGTCACCGCGGACGAGCTGGGGTGCATCTCGTGGCTCAACCGGTCGGCGCGCCGCATGTTTGGCGGCGATCTGGGCGATTTCATGGGCCAGCCGCTGCACATCGTGGCCACCGACGAAGCCGGACATCCCTTTCGGCGCACGGTTCCGCTGTTCGGCGAGTTGCGCGACGGCGAAGCCCTGCAGTTCGAGTGCCGGGTCCAGGCGCGGGATGCGCGCACCTTCTGGGTGGTCGGCAACGCGGTGGCCACGCTGGGTCTGCAGGGAGACCGCGAGATGACCTTCGCGTTGATGGACATCGACCAGCGCCGCCAGGCCGAGGCGCGCATCGCCGAGGCGCAGGCCTCGCTGCAGCACATCATCGAGGCGGCACCGATGGCCATCACGGTCTGTGATGCCGCCACGCTGCGCGTGCTGCAGATCAACCGCGCGGCGGCGACGCTGTGCGGCTTGCCGGCGCAGGAGGCGGTCGGCCGCTCGCTGGTCCAGCTCCATCCGCCGGTGGCCAGCGCCAGCCTGCAGTCCGACATCGACGAGGCACTGGCGCATCCCTTGGTGGTCACGCCGCGCGAATACCGCATCGAACGCGCCGGTCGCGTGGAGATCTGGGACGCCCGTTTCCTGCCGCTGGCCCGCTCCGAGGACCGCGTCGACCAGATCCTGATGGTCTCCACCGACGTGACCACGCAGCGCGAGGCGCAGCGTGCCGAACTGGAGGCGGCGATCGCCCGGCGCGACATGCTGGTGCAGGAGGTCCACCACCGCATCAAGAACAACCTGCAGGGCGTGGCCGGGTTGATGCAGCAGGCGGTGGTGCGCTATCCGCAGGTGCAGCCCATCATCGCCGAGGTGGTCGGCCAGGTGCAGGCGATCGCCCAGGTGTACGGGCTGCAGGTCGGCAACACCGGATTGCTGGCCGTGCGCAGCGTCATCGAGGCGATCGCGCAGTCGGTGCAGCGCACCTTCGGCCGAGCGATCGCACTGACGGTCGAGGGCGATCCGGGCTGGCGCTGGCTGCTGCCGGAGAGCGAGTCGATTCCGATCGCCCTCGCCCTCAACGAGCTGTTCACCAACGCCATCAAACACAGCCCGGCGCCTTCGGTGGTGATGTGCCGGTTGCTGCTGGAGCCTGAAGCGGTGCGGGTCGAGATCGGCAACCAGGGGCGGCTGCCGGCAGAGTTCCGGCTGGATCGCCGGCCGGACACTGTGTCGGGCCTGGGTCTGGTGAGCGCCTTGCTGCCACGGCGCAGTGCCACGCTGTCGCTGACGCAGCAGCATGAACAGGTGGTCGCGGCGCTGCGGCTGGCGCCGCCCGTGGTCCGGTGTGAGCGCACAACCCCTTGAGGAGGGGCGGTACCGCCGGAGCGACCTGCGCGACAATCCAGCCTGGTTTTTTCTCCACCCCACCCAGGATGTCCATGGTGTCAGACAAGTCGGCAACTTCCCCGCGGGGGCGGATTCTGGTGGTGGACGACGACCGGCTCGTGCTGGCCACGGTCGTGCATGGCCTGAAGCACGCCGGCTTCGACATCCTGGATGCCGACAACGGCGACGACGCCATCCTGCTGGCCCGCCAGCACCGGCCCGACCTGGCGTTGCTCGACATCCGCATGGACGGCATGAGCGGCTACGACGTGGCCCACTACCTGCGCGAGGCGCTGCAGATCCCGTTCATGTTCCTGTCGGCGTTTTCGGACGAGGTGACGCTGGCGCGCATCCAGGCGCTCGGGGCGCTGGCGCTGCTGGTCAAGCCGCTGGACATCGCACAGCTGGTGCCGGCGGTGGCGTCGGCGCTGGACGAGGTGCGCCAACGGACTGGCGCTCCAGCCGTGAAAACAGGCCCGGTGCCGGTGGTCAGCGTGTCGGTGCCTGTCGAGGCGTCACCGGATGCGCCGGTGTTGCCGACCGTGGTGGCGATGGCGGTCGGCATCGTGATGCACCGCTTCTCGCTGGCCCGCGGTCCGGCGCTGGAGCGGCTCCAGCGGCTGTCGGTCCAGGAGGGGCGCCGCCTGGATCTGACCTGCACTGCGATGGTGGAGGCACTGGAGCAGCTGGCGCTGCCGGGCTCACTCTGAGCGCGTCGCTCCGCCGAGCGTGAAGTAGAAGGTCGCACCTTCATTGACCGCGGCCTCGGCCCGGATGTCGCCGCCATGGCGGCGGATGATGCGGCGCACCGACGCCAGGCCGACGCCCGTGCCGGGAAACTCGGTGGCACCGTGCAGCCGCTGGAAGGCGCCGAACAGCTTGCTGGCAAAGCGCATGTCGAAGCCCGCACCGTTGTCGCGCACGAAGAACTCCGGTCGACCTGCCACCCGGGTGGTGCCGAACTCGATGTGCGTCACCTCGCGGCGGGACGCGTATTTCCAGGCATTGCCCAGCAGGTTGTCCAGCATCGCGCGCAGCAGGACCGGATCACCCCGCGTGGCCAGTCCGGTTTCGATGCGGATGTCGGCCTGGCGCTCGGGGGCTTGCTGGCGCAGCTCCGCGATCACCTGGGTGGCCAGGTCGGTCAGGTCGACCGGCACCGGCTCGATCGCCTGCGTGGACAGCCGCGACAGTGCCAGCAGCGAATCGATCATGCTGTTCATGCGCGTTGCCGCACCGAGCACACGCTCCAGGTGGTCGTTGCCGACGCGGTCGAGCAGGTGGCCGTAGTCCTCGCGCACGATGCGGGTGAAGCCCTCGATGACGCGGATGGGCGCGCGCAGGTCGTGCGAGACGGTGTAGACGATGGCCGAGCGGTCGTCGTCGGCGGCATCCGGTGACGCCACCGGGGCCGGCCCGGGCGCGGAGTCGCCCTGGGGCTCCACGGGGGGCGTCGAGGGCGGAAGCCACAGGATGCAGCAGTTGCCCGGCAGGTCCAGGCGTTGCACGCCCGCGTCGGGCGTCTGGGTCTGGCTCTGCGTCAGCAACTCGCCCGCCATCCTGCCGAGCGCGGCCGAACCCGCGGCAGGCAAGGTGGCTTGGGCTGCGTTGTTGGTGGCCAGCACGTGCGGTGCAGCGTCGCTGGTGCGCACGAGCAGCGCCGGTCCGGGCAGGCCGCGCAGCAGCCGGGTCTGCAGCGCGAGCGACTGCGCGGTGGTGAGCCGCAGCCCGTCGGGCACAGCGGTGGGGGCCGCAGCGGCTGTGGCGGTCGGTCGCGTGCTGCGGTGCGAGGCGGTCCAGCCGATGGTCGCGAGGCCGAATCCCAGCAGGGCGACGGCCCAGCCGAGCCGCCCTTGCGCGGTGGGTGGGCTCAGCGACTGGGCCAGCCACTGCATCGACACCAGCAGGGCCAGTGCTGCCATGCACAGCAGGATGGCCCGTGTCACAGGGTGCAATCCGGACTCGGGGGGTGACGACATGTCAGGGATTGTAGGGACTGGTTTCCTGACGATCGGGCGCAGTTGCAACGAGTTGGACACCCTGCGCGAGACTTCGGCGAAATTGCGCGATTGAGCCGATCGGCGCATCGGGCACAGGCCGGGCTGCACCTATGCTTGTGTGTCCGATCTGACAAACCCTTGCCCAGGCCTGCCATGCCCTCCACCGACGTGACGTCGGCGTCCGCGGTTCACGCGACGCCGATGCTGCCGCCGACCGACGAAGCCCGCACGACCGACCATCCGTGGTCGCTCGACATCTGTGTGAGCACGTCCCCTGGCGCGCTGGGGGTGCCCGACGGCTTGATCACGGTGTCCGGCGGCGACGACGCGCCCCCGCGCATCTCGGACGAACAGGCGCAGACCCAGGCTCTGCTGCTGTCGCGCCGCCTGCATCTGGCCGCGACTTTGCAGGAAGGCCTCTGTCTCGTGGCGCCGGTGCTGCGGTTGTGGTTGCGGGCGAGCGGATCCTGCCTGCTGCGCGTGAGCGACTGGAGTGACGAGGGCGCGCTGGTGCAGCCCTGGGTGCTGCTCGACAACGCGACCGAAGAGCTGATCGACCTGGGCCAGATGGCCACCACCCATGCCAGCGAGGCGCCGCTGGGCACGGCACTGGCCCTCCTGCGGCCAGTGCTGGCCGTGCTGGCGCCAGCGCAGCCGAAGCTGCCCTGGCGCCCGGAAGGCGTGCGTGAGGTACTGGCGCTGCCGGTGGTGCACAGGCACTGCGCCGTGGCGGCCATCGAGTTCCACAACCCTGCCGAGTCGACACCCGCGCTGCGGCAACTGCTCGAACTGGTCGGACTGCACCTCGGTCATCTGGCCGCCCGGGACGAACAGGTGCGGGAAGCGGAACTCTCGGCACAGCGGCTGGCGCGGGTGGCCCTGCTGGCCGCGCGGGTTGGTCGGGGCGCGGTCATCACCGATGCCGAGGGGGTCATCGAGTGGGCCCATCCGGCGTTCGTGCAGGCGACCGGCCATTCACCCAGCAGGATCTGCGGCCGCACGCTCTGGGATGTGCTGCTCGGTGACGCCGACGATGCCCGACTGGCGTTGCTGCTGCGCGATGGCCTGGTGCGCGGCGATGATTTCGTGCGCGAGTTTGTCGCGCGGCGCGGCCGGGACGACATGCTGCCGGGCAATCCCTACTGGCTGGAGATCGACGCGCAGGTCGTCGTCGACGAGACATCCGGACGCCCGCAGGTGGTCTGTGTCTGCCGCGACATCAGCGACCGCAAGGAGCACGAGTTCGGCATCGACGAGGGCCGTGCACTGCTGGCGGTGCTCACCGAGCACATCCCGATCAGCCTGGTGGTGCTGGACGCGCACAAGTTCCGGGTCGTCTCGCTGAACCGGCATGCCGAGCTGGAGTTCTCGGCCCACAGCGCGCAGGTCGGTGGCTGGGATCTGGACGAGCTGCTGGGCCACGGCGTGCAGCAGCGGGTGCAGGCCTGCCTGATGCGGGCGGTGGACAGCCACGACGCCATCGAGCACGAGTTCGAGCGACCGACCGCCGATGGTGACCGCGTCATCAGCGCCCGCTATGTCGCCGTGCGCAACCGGCTGGGGCGGCCGACGGTGGTGATCTGCCAGCTGCGCGACGTGACCCAGCAGCGCCGCGACGCCCAGCAGCTGCGCGAGTCCGAGGAGCGCTACCGCGAACTGGTCGAGTCGATCGACGAGGGCGTGTTCGTCACCGATCCCCACCGGGACAGCTACTTCTACATCGGCGCCCGCGTGTACGACATGCTTGGGCTGGTGGCCTCCCAGGTGCTGCCGCATGCGGAGCTGCTGCCGCTGCGGGTGCTGTCCGAGGATGCGCCCCTGCTGGAGCAGCAGCGGCTGGACGAGCCGCACTCGGTCAGCACGGACGTCACCGTGCGCATCCGCCATCCGCAGCGCGGCGTGCGGTGGCTGCGCCAGCGCACGCGCACCCGCGTGCTGCAGGACGGCGAGATCCGCGTCTACGGACTGATCGACGATGTCTCCGAGGAACGCGAGCGCGAACTGCAGCTGCAGGCGGCGCGCGAC
>NZ_JBFPGY010000400.1:0-15864 GCF_041083715.1 Sphaerotilus sp. | reverse complement strand
CCAGGTGCGCGATGCCCCCGCTCGTCGGGCCCACGTGCCCGATCTTGACCACTTCCTGCGCGCTGGCCTGGCTGGCTGCTGCAAAGGCAATTGCTGCGATGACGACGTTGAGCTTGTGATTCATGGATGCAGACTCCGACTGGGGATGAAAGAAACCGGGGAATGGTTTGCCAGCGGCCTGTGGCCTTGCGCTGGCAAGGCCTGCTGTCTTTCAAGATGCGTGCCAGCTTGGCCTGTGGTTGGCCGATCCGGGTTTGCCTGTATCTGGCGCCTGGGTGCGATGGGGCCAAGTCTCTCCGTGTCTTCTTCCGTGGCGTGGTGCGTCTTCATGTCTGGTGAAGCGTGGAGGTTCTCTTCCTGTCCGTGCCGACGTCTTGTTCTTCTGTACTGTTATTTATCTTTTTATAGATAGTACATAGTAATAGAGGGGCCTGTTTTTTGTGTACAACCCTGCTTTTCCTTTGTAGATCAACCACTTGAGCTGGTGAGAAGTCTGTGTGCGACCCGGTGGAGCAGCACGGGAGTCAGAGGGATCAACTTTCCGGGAGGCTGGTTTTCCATGAACAACTCCACACCTGTTCATCGCTTCTCCACAGAGTTGTTCCGTGCAGCCCGTCACAGGTGGTGCGCATGCACGGTTGCCTGCCCCGATGACGGCAACCCGTACCATCCACGGCTTTCACGATCGGGGATCCGTCCATGGGCACGCCTGCCAACCCTCAGAAGTACGCTGTCCTGGCTGCGCCCAGTCCGATCGAGGGCACCGGTGCCTTTGCCGGCGAAGCCATTCCGGCACGCCGCAAGATCGGCGAAATCCGGGGCGAGATGATCAGCGTCCATGAAGCGTGGGAGCGCGTGAAGACGATGGAACGCATCATGATGGTGGAAATTTCACCAAGAAGAGCGATCGATGCGTCCAGATCGAGCGATCCGCTGCGCTTCACGAACCATTCCTGTGCACCCAACGCGGTGCTGCGCATCCGGCAGGGCCGCATCGAGATCTACGCGATGCGGGCGATTCCCGTCGGCGAGGAAATCACCTGCAACTACGGTGAAACACACCACGAAGGCCGTCTGGCCTGTCGTTGCGGCGCGGCCAACTGCGTGGGAAAGCTGTGAACAACCGGTGAGGAGCCGGTGTGCAAGCGCCAGTGGGCGGTGCGCAGACTGTGGAGAGACGGTGGATATCAGGTGCGCAGTGCGCGGCGCAGGATCTTGCCGACGGTGCTCTTGGGCAGTTCGTCGCGGAACTCGATGGACTTCGGCCGCTTGTAGGCGGTGAAGTTGTCCTTGCAGTAAGCGATGAGGTCTTCTTCGGCGAGGGCCGGATCGTCCTTGACGACGAACAGCTTGACTGCTTCGCCAGTGCGCATGTCCGGGATGCCGATCGCTGCGCACTCGAGCACGCCGGGGTGCAGGTTGACCACCTGCTCGATCTCGGTCGGGTACACGTTGAAACCCGACACCAGGATCATGTCCTTCTTGCGGTCGACGATCCGGAGGTAGCCGTGCTCGTCCATCACGCCGATGTCGCCGGACTTGAAGTAGCCGTCGGCGGTCATGACCTGGGCGGTTTCGTCGGGGCGCCGCCAGTAGCCGGCCATCACCTGCGGTCCGCGGATGCAGATCTCGCCCGGCTGGCCGATGGGCACGTCCTGTCCGTCGTCGTCGCGGATGGCGATGTCGGTCGAGGGCACCGGCAGGCCGATGGTGCCGGTGAACTCCTTCAGGTCGATGCGGTTGGCCGTGACCACGGGCGAGGTTTCCGACAGGCCGTAGCCTTCGGCGATCGGGCAGCCGGTGACCTTGAGCCACTTCTCGGCGGTGGCCTTCTGCACCGCCATGCCGCCGCCGTTGGAGACGACGAGCTGCGAGAAGTCCAGCCGCGCGAACTCGGCGTTGTGGGCCAGTGCGTTGTAGAGCGTGTTGACGGCCGGGAACATGTGGATGCGGTGGCCCTTGAGCGCGCCGATCAGTGCCGGCAGGTCGCGCGGATTCGGGATCAGGATCAGCCGATGGCCCAGCCGCGCACCCAGGAAGTACGACACCGTCAAGGCGAAGATGTGGTAGAGCGGCAGCGCGCACACGCTGGTCATCGGCTGGTCGCCGAGGCGGTCCAGCATGGGTTGGAACCACGCTTCGCTTTGCAGGATGTTGGCCACCACGTTGCGGTGCAGCAGCGTCGCCCCCTTGGACACGCCGGTCGTGCCACCGGTGTACTGCAGGAAGGCGATGTCGTCGGGGCCGACGGCGCTGCGTGCGAGTGTCAGGCGGCTGCCTGCCGCAACGGCGTCATTGAAGCGCGTGACGCTGCGTTCGCCCCCGTCCGGCAGCCGGTATTCGGGCACCATCTTGCGCACATGGCGCACCACGAAGTTCACCAGGTGGCGCCGCCACGGCGGCAGCATGTCGCCCATCGAGGCCAGCACGACATGCTTCACCGGCGTCTGCACGAGGACCTCCGCGAGCGTGCCGGCGAAGTTCTCCAGGATGACAATGGCCTCGGTGCCCGCGTCGACGAGCTGGTGCTGGAGTTCGCGCGCGGTGTAGAGCGGGTTGACGTTGACGACGACGAAGCCTGCACGCAGCACGGCGGCGATGGCCACCATGTACTGGGGCAGATTGGGCATCATCAGTGCCACGCGCGCACCGCGGGCCAGCCCCCTGGCCTGCAGCCAGCCCCCCAGTGCGGCCGATTGTTCGTCGATGGTGCGGAAGGTGATCGGCTGGTCGAGAAACAGGGCCGCCTGCCTGCTGGCGTGGCGGTGGAAGCTGGTGTCGAGCAGATCGACCAGCGAACGGTGCGCCTGCCCGGCATCGATGTCCGCGGGCACCCCTTCCGGATAGCTCTGCAGCCAGGGGCGGGTGGTGGTGTGCATGGGGAGACTCCGGATCGGTCGGTTCAACAGAGTCCCGATTGTTCAGCTGCGTGTCAGGATCAACGCTCGGGGCTTGCCCGTAGCCATGACCGAGGGTTGTCTCTGTTGCGACAGCGGTGTGCACGGCCCGCATGTCCTCAGCGCTGATTCAGGATGGTACGGATCATTCCTGCAATGATTCTTCGATGGATTCCGAATTGACGCTGGACGCCGTGGACCGGCGCATTCTTGCCGCGCTGCAACTGCAGGGACGCATCACCTACGACGAACTCGCTGCGCAGGTGCAGTTGTCGGCATCCGCCGTGCTTCGGCGGGTGCGTCGGCTGGAAGACGCGGGGGTCATCGCCGGCTACGCCGCGATCGTGCCGCCGCACAAGCTGGGCTTGGCGCTGTCTGCCTTCGTCGAGGTGCAGCTGCAGCGGCCGGCCGACACGTCAGCGGCGCGGATCGCCGAGCGCTTCCGCGCAGCCGTCCAGGATTGGCCCGAAGTCGTCGAGTGTGTCTGTCTGAGCACCGCGATGAGCTACCTGCTGCGGGTTGTGGTGACTGACATGGCGCACCATGGCCGGTTCATGATGGACACGCTGCTGCAGCACCCGGGCGTGCAGGAATGCCGAACCAGTTTCGTGCTCGATCAGATCAAGCTCCAGCACGCATTGCCGATCTGAGCTTGTCCAGTCAGGCCAGGGTGTTGTCGATCAGGCGCTGCACCGCAGGCGTCGACAGGGTCAGCAGCGAGGCGAGTTCCTCCAGCTCATCCAGCGTCGGCGTGGCCTGTGCGCCTTCGCGGTCGAGCCGTTCGGCCAGCGTCAGCGCCAGGGTCAGCAGGCGGCGCTGTGGTTGCAGCAGCACCAGGCTGCGCTGGTCGTCGGGGTCGGTCAGTCGCCGCAGCGTGGACGGCAGGCTCCAGTCCTGGGCCAGCCGGTGTTCCAGGGGAGCCAGCGCGACGTTCAGCACGTCCTGCTCGAGCGCTGCGGCATCCCGGTGCGGGGCCTGTTCGCGGCGTTCCAGCAGCGCCTGCGCCAGCGTCGGTGCATGGCACCACAGCAGGATTTCCGCATGCCCATGCAGCAGTGCCGCCTTCTGCAGCGCGATGGCGTGGCTGTCGGCATGCAGCAACGCGAACTCGGTCACCAGCCTGGCCGCGCACCAGGACCGGCGGATCAGCCGGTGGATTTCCGCGATGCCCTGCGGGTAGGCTTGCAGGTGGTCTTCCAGCACCGGAAGCGGTGAAAACGTCCGGAAGAACGGCCCGATGCCCATGAGCACAACGGCGGCCGTCACCGTGTCCACATCGGTCACCTGGCGATCGGCCCGGTGGCGTGTCGCGTGGGTGAGCACACGCAACGTCATGAGCGGGTCGTTGCCGATGGCCTCGTTGATCAGGTGGGCATCGACCGTGCCGTGTCGGGCTTCGACCTCGGCCAGTAGGCCCAGCTCTTCCGCCGTGTCGGACAGGACCGGGATCGGTCGGCTCGTGAGGTACCGCGACCAGGCATCGAGATCGGGCAGGGGCTGCGCGAGCATGTTCGGCTCCGGGGAAGGGGATATCGGCGTTATCGGCGGCGTCTGGGCCGGACTTGAGGCCCGGGTGACCCGTCAGGTTTCCTGCACCTGGGGCAGCAGGCAGATCAGCTCGCCGTTTCGGTAGAGCGCTCCGTAACGTTGCCCGTCGAGTTCGACCGAACGCAGCGCCACTTCGGCCCCTTCGCTGGCACACGCTTCGAGCGCGGCCTGTTCTCCGTCGAGGCGCCGGCGCGCCCGGCGCTGGCGCAGCGTCTGCAGCCAGGAGCCGGAAGCGGTGTTCCCGGGCGGGCGGTTCATCAGCGTCGACAGCGACGTCAGGGACAGGTGCGCGAACAGGTGGGACATGGCCGGCTTTCATCGAGAGATCAGGGATCGCGGGGTCTCATGCAGTACATCGACCACTGGAACGGTTTCTTCATGAGGGTCATTCCGCAGAACCGGGCAGTCCATGCCGCGGCGCGCCTGGGTCGTCGTGGACAGCACGGTCCGGGCGTGACACGGGTGGGTGTCGGTTCAAGGGGAGTGTTGCTCAGATGATAAACGAATGTTTATCAATCTGTGAAGACTTTGCCGATCAGGAGGCCGGCCAAGCGGTGTGCGTGTGGTGTTCAGCGTTTCTTTTTCAGGGGGGCGATGCTTTGGCGGGCCTGTGCCCAGAGGGCTGCGTCGGCAGCGGCTGCCGTGGGCCGTGGTGCGGGCGGCGGTGGCGCGACCGGTGCAGGCGTCAGAACCTCGCCCAGCAGATCCAGCAGTCGCTGGCGGGCGCGCTGCGGATTGCGGCGGTAGTAGGTCAGCACCAGTTCGACGATGAAGCGTTCGTCCTCGTCGCGCGGCATGCCGGTGTCGGGGGGGCGCGCTGCGGAGCTGGTCGCGTGTGCTGCCACAGCCGCCGCTGGTGCAGCGGCACCTTGCGGATGGTCCAGCCAGCCGGCGGGCTTGCCGCAGCGCTGCTCGAACTGGCGCGCCAGCCGTTCGCCGATCTGGCGCGAGCGGCCCTTGATCTGGCTCCAGTAGCTGGGCTGGATCTCGATGCGTTCGGCGAATCGCCGCTCCAGTCCGCGCAGGGCCGCCGCATCGGGCGCCGTACTGGCTGCGGTGCGCACGAATTCATCGAAAAGGGCCAGCGCATTGAGGTAACGCTGTGTGGCGGTGTCGTGGCCGGGGGAGATCATGCCGGGATGATATGTCGCGGCGCCTCGGGGCTGGCACGGGTATCGCTGCAGCCCGTCTGGCTCTAGCATCGGAGACATGAATGCCCCCGCTGTTGCCCCCTCTGCCGTTCGGTTGCTGCGCCCGCTGCAGCCCATGACCTGGCTGGAACGTTCCTGGCATGACATCCGTCAGGTTCCGGGTGTGAGCTTCGGCCATGGGACCCTGCTGGCCGGTCTGGGGCTGCTGTTGATGCTGTTCGCCAAGGACCGGTTCTGGGTGCTGGCAGGGTCGCTGTCGGGGTTCCTGCTGGTGGCGCCCATCCTGGCGACCGGGCTGTACGCCGTGAGCCGGGCGCTGGAGCGGGGCGAGGCGGCCGGCTGGTCGACCGTGGTGGCCGTGTGGCGGTCGCTGGACCGGCGGCTGGTGGTGTTCGGCCTGCTGCTGGCGGCCGCCGGAACCTGCTGGGTGATGACCTCGGCCGCGCTGATCACGCTGCTGGCACCGCACCGGATCGACACGCCGGTCGATTTCCTGCGCCACGTGGTGGCCAACCGGGACTCGTGGCTGTTCGAGCTGTGGCTGGCGCTGGGTGGTCTGCTGGCGGCGCCGGTGTTCGCGTCCAGCGTGGTGGCGATTCCGATGATGCTCGACCGGCCGATCGGTGTCTGGGAAGCCGTGCTGGCGAGCTGGCGCACGGTGCTGGACAACCCGTTGCCGATGGCGGTGTGGGCCGCGCTGGTGATGGGCTTCACGCTGCTCGGACTGGGGGCCATGCTGGTCGGACTGGTGTTCGTCGTGCCGATGCTCGGCCACGCGAGCTGGTACGCCTACCGGGATCTGTACGCAGCACCTTGACCGGCTGCGGTGCGCGTCAGCCAGCGGGCTTGCGCTGGATCAAGCCATTCACCGCTGCAACCGCAGTGTCGCCGCAGGCTCTGCGCGTAAGATCGCGGCGCCCTTCTCCCCCGACCCCTCAGCACTGCGCCCCGCACTCCTGCCCATGTTCGGCTACAACGAGGAACAACTGGCCCACTTCGGACTGACCGTCGGCATCGGCTCGTTCATCCTCTACATGCTGTTTGTCATCGCGCAGCTGGCGCGCGAGGCGAAGGCCGGCCGCTTCGGCACCTTCGTGCTGTTCGTCGTGCTGGCCTTCGGCATGGTGGGCTTCGTGGCCAAGAGCGTGATCGCCTGGCTGCTGGACATGTGAGTCACGTCCGGCCCCGGCCCCGGCAGCCGGACGTTCAGAGCACCATCTTCACCATCGGGTGCGTCGTCAGCGTGCGGTACAGCTCGTCGAGTTGCGCCCGGCTGGTGGCGCGGATGGTGATGGTCAGGCCGAGGTAGTTGCCACCCTTGCTCGGGCGCTGTTCGATGGTCAGGGCGTCGAACCCAGGATCGAACTGCCGGGCCACGTGTGCGATGGCCACCGCGAAGCCTGCCACGTTCGCACCCATGACCTTGATCGGAAAGTCGCAGGGGTATTCGATCAGTGACTGCTCGGGTGGAATGTCCCGGGGATCGCTCATGTCCGGCTCCCGCTCAGCGCATCCACAGGCGCAGTGTGTCCCAGGCGCGGCCGAACATGCCCGCCTGCTCCACCGGCTCCAGCACGGTCACCGGAATCTCGCTCACCACCCGCGTGCCCGACAGCACCTTGAGCGTGCCGACCTGCTGCCCCTTGGTCAGCGGCGCGATCAGCGGGTCGGTGCGCACGAGCTGCGTCTTGAGCTGCCCGCCCTCGCCGCGCGGCACCGAGACGACCACCGGTGACTGCGTGCCCAGCTTGGCGGCGGCGGCGGCACCCTTCCAGACCTCGGCCTGCGTGATCACCTGGCGGGCGTCGTAGACCTTGACCGAGTCCCAGGCGCTGTAGCCCCAGTTGAGCAGCTTCTGGCTCTCGACGGCACGCGCCTCCTTGGAGGCGGCCCCCACGACCACGCTGATCAGTCGGCGCGGGCCGTTGGGGAAATCGCGCTTGGCGGTGGCGATCAGGCAGTAGCCGGCCGCGTCGGTGTAGCCGGTCTTCAGGCCGTCCACGCTCGGGTCGCGCCACAGCAGCAGGTTGCGGTTCTGCTGCGTGATCTTGTTGTAGGTGAATTCCTTGATGGCGTAGTAGCGCACATCGCCGGGGAAGTCGACCAGCAGCCGCGTGGCGATGGTGCCGAGTTCGCGCACCGTGCTGACATGGCCGGGCGCGGGCAGGCCTTCCGGGTTCTTGAACTGTGACACCTTCAGACCGAAGGCCTGCGCCTGGCGGTTCATCATCGCGACGAAGTTTTCCACCGAGCCGCCGATCGCCTCGGCCAGCAGCACGGTGGCGTCGTTGCCGCTCTGCACGATCATGCCCTTGATGAGGTCTTCGACCTTCACCTTGTTGCCGACCTGGATGTACATGCGTGACGCATCGGTCATGCCGGTGCGCCAGGCACGCTCGGAGACGGTGAGTTCCTGGTCGAGGGTGAGCTTCTTGTCGCGCAGCGCCTGGAAGACCAGGTAGGCGGTCATCAGCTTGGTGAGGGATGCGGGCTCGACGGTGGCATCGGGGTTGCGGCCGGCCAGGGCCTGGTCGGCGCTCAGGTCGAGCAGCACGTAGGCCTTGGCGGCGATCTCGGGGGGCTGCGGCGGGGTCTGTGCCAGGGTGTGCGGCAGGACCAGGGCCATCGCCAGGGTGGCAAGGAGTCGTTTCATCGGTGGAGTCGATTCAGGTTCAGGGGTCAGTGCCAGCTGCGCACGATGAGCTGGCGCAGGCGGGGCAGTTGACCGTGGAAGAAATGGCCCACACCGGGCACCACGGTGACGGGCAGGTGTTGCGGGCGAGCCCAGTCGAGCACGGCGGACAGGGGCACGACGTCGTCGGTCTCGCCGTGGAGGACCACGGTGTCTTCCGGCACATCGGCCGGCCGGGCGCGCTGCGTGGACGGGCCGACCAGCAGCAGGCGTTCGGCACGCTGCTCGCCTTCCAGCCGGGCGGCCGCCAGCGTGGTCACGTAGGCGCCGAACGAGAATCCGCCGAGCGCCAGCGGCAGGCCTGCGATGCGCTGCGCGGCGACCACGGCGAGCAGGTCGTCGCTCTCGCCACGGCCCTCGTCGTGCACCCCCTCGGTGGTGCCGACACCGCGAAAATTGAAGCGTGCCACGCGGTAGCCCATCTGCAGGAAGGCGCGGGCCATGGTCTGCACGACCTTGTTGTCCATCGTGCCGCCGAACAGCGGGTGCGGATGGGCCAGCACGGCCACGCCGCGCGGCGTGTCGATGCCCGGCGGCCGATCGACGGCCACCTCGATGGCACCGGCCGGTCCGGCCACGTGCAGGCGTTCGGTCTGGGCGTTCATCGGCGAGCCATCCGCTCAGCGGCCGACATGGGCCGGCAGCACCAGACGTTCGACGACCTGGCCGTTCTTCAGGTGCGACTCGACGATCTCGTCGATGTCGCTGTCATCGACGAAGGTGTACCAGGTCGCTTCGGGATAGACCACGGCGACCGGGCCACCCGCGCAGCGGTCGAGACAGCCCGCCTTGTTGACCCGGACCTGGCCGGGGCCGGCCAGTCCGGCGGCTTTCACCTGCTGCTTGCAGCGGTCGAAGCCGGCCTGTGCCGGGTGGTCCCCGCAGCTGGATTGGCCGTTGTCGCGCTGGTTCAGGCAGAAGAAGATGTGGCGTTGGTAGTAGCTGGGCGTGCGCATGGCGGGATTGTAGGAGTCAGGCTGTCGGGGACGTTGCCTGCGGGGCATCCGGGGGGCGCGGCCTGGGGGGTGTGATGACCTGGATCATCAGGAATATCAAAGCCGCCAGTGGCCACACCCAGCCGATCCACTGCGCCAACCCATGGAAGCGGATGAAGCGGCCTTGTTCCCAGGCTTTCAGGCTCAGGGCGAAATACGGATCCGCGCTGGTCTGGTTGACCAGTGCGATCAGGATGGTCAGCAGGACCAGCCCGATGGTCGCGGTCACCCGACGGTGCATGAACGCCAGTGCACCGCCCAGGATCAGTCCCATCAGCACCCCCGGAAGCACCGGCGGCGTCAGCCAGGACATGGCGTGGTCCGGACCGAAATTCAGCGCCGTGGACAGGGCCGTGGCGCTGATGCCCAGCGCGCAGGCGCCTGCCAGGGTGACCAGCCGGTGGCGAGCGCGGCGCAGCATCACGAAACTCACCAGACACGGCGCGAGCAGGCCGAGCGCGGTGACCAGCGCCTCGATGCCCGGCGCCAGCGTGCTGCCAGGCGTGGGCAGCGGCACCCAGCCGGCGAATGGCGTGCCGGCCAGCCAGCTGTCCAGCAGCGTGGCCAGCCGCACGAGACCCTGGCCCGGACTCAGTGGCACCGGTGTCGGAAACAGCAGCCCGATCGGCCATGACAGCAGCAGCATCAGACCCAGTGTGCCGTGTGGCACGAAGAGTCCGTCGCGCAGGCGTTGCCAGTGCGCCAGCAGGCCCAGACGCTGCAGCACCAGCGCGAGCACCGCCCCCGTCAGGGCGCCGGCGCTGTTGAGCGCCCAGTCCATCCGCGACGGCACGCGCAGCGGCAGGAAGTATTGCGTCCACTCCATCGACAGCGACAGCAGCACGCCGACCAGCGTGGCCTGCAGGCCTGCACGCCACGGTGGCAGGCCGCCCCGCAGCCAGGCCAGCCCCAGCAGCAGCCCGAGCGGCTGGTAGGCCAGGTAGTTGGACCAGAAATCGAAGCGCGTGTAGCGCGACATCGGTAGCCACAACAGGTCGCGCCAGTCCTGCCCGGGGGGTTGCACCGGCCATTGCCAGGGCCAGAAGGGATGCAGGCTGGCGTAGAAGATCAGGCCCGCCCACATCCAGGCCAGCGGCCAGGAGGAGGATCGGTAGGCGGGCATCGGCAGACCGATGTGTCAGAAGGGCTTGAACACCACCAGGGTGACGATGGCCGCGAACAGCAGCACCGACACCTCGTTGTAGACGCGGAACCAGACATGGCTGCGCTGGTTGGCAGCGTGCTCGAACCGGCGCAGCAGGCGCGCATTGACGTGGTGGAAGCCGATCACGGCGACGACCAGCGCCAGCTTGGCGTGCAGCCAGCCGTTGCCGGGTCCGCGCCAGAGGCCGTAGCCCAGCCACAGCCAGAGGCCGCTCGCCAGCGCGACGGCCATCAGCAGCGTCGAGAAACGATGCAGCTTGCGCGCCATGAGGAGCAGGCGCTCGCGCTCGGCGTGGCTGTCGGGCGCGACCATCGCCAGATTGACCAGGATGCGGGGCAGGTAGAACAGCCCGGCAAACCAGCTGGCGATGAAGATGATGTGCAGGGTCTTGACCCCGAGATAGAGCGTGTCCATGTCTGCATGATAAGGACCGCCCGGCGCAGGCGCGGCCTGCACATCGGACGAAGGGAGATCAATCAGCCGGCAGCGGCGTCCTTCACGCACTTCTTGACGAAGCTGTTCTTGGCCGCACCCGCCAGCTTCTTCTCGCCCGCCTTGGCGTCGCAGGCGCTCTGCGCGGCGGCACCGCCGGACTCACGCTCGCACTTCTTCATGAAGCTGTTCTTGGCGGCGCCCGCCAGCTTCTTCTCGCCCGCCTTGGCTTCGCAGGCTGCGTCAGCGGCGTGGGCGGTGGTGGCCAGACCGGCCAGTGCGAGGGCCAGCACGGTGATCAGTGTCTTCATGGTCGATTCCTTGGTTGAGCGGCAGAAGGTCGCCGATTGCATTGAAACCGGACTGCACCATTTCGGCAATAGGGAATCAGAGGATGCGCCGCGGGTGGGCGAGTGCCTCATGGGCGGCATGCAGGCGGCGCACCAGCACGCGGATGAAGGCCTCGTCGAAGAGGTGGCGGGTCTGCGGGCTCAGCCGTGCCAGCGTCTCCGGCGTGAAGGAGATGGCGGTGGCCGACTCGGTGACGACGATGTCGGTGCTGTGGCGGCGCAGCTCCGGATTGGGCGCTAGATAGGCCATCTCGCCGACCGAGGTGCCCGCGCCAAGCTGCGCGACGCGGCGGGCGTCACGGTAGACCTCGACCGCGCCGCTGGCGATGATGTGGAAGGTGCGCCCCTCTTCGCCGCGGTTGTAGAGGGTGTGGCCGACCGGAAACCGCTGCCAGCGTGCCCGGTGCACGACTTCCCACAGCGCCACGTCGCCGAACTGGGTGAAGAAGTCGAGGGTGCGCAGCAGCGTGAAGCGTTCCGAGTCGAGCACGCCTTGCGAGGTGCCACGCGGCACGTGGTGCATCGTGATGAGCTGCGACAGCGCCTCGCCCACCGCATCCCACGAGGCGTAACGGTCGTCGGCGCGCTTGGCCAGGCAGCGCTGGACCACCTGATCGAGCGCCGGTGTCACCCCGGTGCGCAGACCCACCAGGCTCGGCGCCTGGAGGTGGCAGATCTGGTGCATCAGGCTGGCCTGGCTGGTCGCCTCGAAGGGGGCACGTCCGGCGATCAGGTGGTAGAGCACCGCACCGAGGCCGTAGATGTCGGCCCGCGCGTCCAGCTCGCTGCCGTCGAGCTGCTCGGGCGACATGTAGGCCAGCGAGCCGACGCGGTGGACCTGCGTGGCATCCGATGTCAGGTTGAGCGCGCTGCCGAAGTCGGTCAGCTTGATGTCGTGGATCTCGGTGTTGTGGCCCTGGGTCAGCGTCAGGATGTTGGCCGGTTTGACGTCACGGTGGACGAGGCCTTGCCGGTAGCAGTAACCCAGCGCCATCGCGCACTTGAAGCCGATTTCGACGATCTGCTCCAGCGGCAGCAGGTGGCCGGGCTGGCAGAAGGCGCGCAGCGTGGTGCCGGGCACGTACTCCATGACCACGTAGGGCGCCACCGGGTCCGGGATGGCATCGAAGATCTCGACCACGTTGGGGTGGTGCAGCCGGCCGGCCAGCGCTGCCTCCGAGGCGAAGAAGCGCGAGAACATGTGGCCATCGTTGGTGTCGCTCAGCACGCTGGCGCGCACCTGCTTGACCGCGACGGGGCGGTCGTTGAACTCGTCATGGCAGAGGAAGACCTCGCTCGTCGTGCCTTCGCCGAGGCGTCGGACGACGCGGTACTTGCCGATGCGCTGGGGCAGAACCGGTGCGGTGCAGTCGATCATGGGAAGGTCAGAAGGCAATCACCGATCTTTTCACTCCCGGGCCGCCGGGACAAGTGCGGATTGCGCGCCGACCTGCCCCGTAGAATCCGCGCATGATTCAAGCCAAAGAGCAACTCCTCGCCGCGCTCGGTGACGCGCTGGCCGAGATCGCGCCCGGTGCGGCGGTCGAGCCTGCCTTCGAGAACCCCAAGCAGGCCTCCCATGGTGATCTGGCCTGCACGCTGGCGATGCAGCTCGCCCGCCCGCTGAAGCAGAACCCGCGTGCGCTCGCGCAGGCGCTGATCGTGGCGCTGCAGGCGCAGCCCGCGGCGCAGCAGTGGGTCGAGGCGATGGAGATCGCCGGTCCCGGTTTCATCAACCTCCGTCTCAAGCCCGCCGCCCGCCAGCAGGTGGTCGCGCAGGTGCTGGCCGAGGCCGAGCGCTTCGGCGTGCGCGCGGACAGCGGCCGCCGTGTGATGGTGGAGTTCGTCTCGGCGAACCCGACCGGCCCGCTGCATGTCGGCCATGGCCGCCAGGGTGCGCTCGGCGACGCGCTGTGCAACCTCTACGCGACCCAGGGCTGGCAGGTCCACCGCGAGTTCTATTACAACGACGCCGGTGTGCAGATCGGCACGCTCGCCACTTCGACCCAGTGCCGCCTGAACGGCCTGAAGCCGGGCGACGCCGGCTGGCCTGAGTCGGCCTACAACGGCGAGTACATCGGCGACATCGCCGAGGCCTTCCGCCAGCAGGCCACCGTCAAGGCCGATGACCGCGAATTCACCGCCTCCGGTGACCCGGCCGATCTCGACAGCATCCGCCAGTTCGCGGTCGCCTACCTGCGCCACGAGCAGGACCTGGACCTGCAGGCCTTCGGCGTGCGCTTCGACCACTACTACCTGGAGTCCGGCCTCTACAGCAGCGGCCGGGTCGCCGAGGCGGTGCAGAAGCTGGTGGGCGCCGGCAAGACCTTCGAGGAAGGCGGCGCGCTCTGGCTGCGCTCGACCGACTACGGCGACGACAAGGACCGCGTGATGCGCAAGTCCGACGGCACGTTCACCTACTTCGTGCCGGACGTGGCCTACCACATCCACAAGTGGCAGCGCGGCTTCGACAAGGTCGTCAACGTGCAGGGCAGCGACCACCACGGCACCATCGCCCGCGTGCGCGCCGGCTTGCAGGCCGCGGGTGTGGGCATCCCGGCGGGTTTCCCGGATTACGTGCTGCACAAGATGGTCACGGTGATGAAGGGCGGCGAGGAGGTCAAGATCTCCAAGCGCGCCGGCAGCTACGTCACGCTGCGCGACCTGATCGACTGGACCAGCCGCGACGCGGTGCGCTTCTTCCTGATCAGCCGCAAGGCCGACACCGAGTTCGTCTTCGACGTGGACCTCGCGCTGCAGGCCAACGACGAGAACCCGGTGTTCTACGTGCAGTACGCCCATGCGCGCATCTGCTCGGTGCTGGCGAAGTACGCCGAGGAGCACCAGGGCGACGTGTCACCGGCCGCGCTGGCCGCGGCCGACCTGTCGGGGCTGATCGCGCCGACCGAGGTGGCACTGATGAACAGGCTGGCCGAGTACCCGGAGATGCTGGGCCGGGCGGCGGTGGATCTGGCTCCGCACGACGTGGCGTTCTACCTGCGCGATGTGGCGTCGGCGTACCACAGCTACTACGCTGCGGTGCGTTTCCTCGATGGCGACACCGCGGCCATGCCAGCCCGCATGGCGCTGCTGCAGGCCACCGCGCAGGTGCTGCGCAACGCGCTGGCGGTGCTCGGCGTCAGCGCACCACGCAAGATGTAGGAGATTGGCGATGGCATCGAATGGCAAGACACAGCGCGGCGGCTTCGGCGTCGGCATGGTGGTGGGGCTGCTGGTCGGCCTGGTGTTGGCACTGGGCGTGGCGCTCTACGTGACCAAGGCCCCGATCCCGTTCCTGGACAAGGTGCCGCAGCGCACCGCCGAACAGGATGCGGCCGAGATCGAGAAAAACAAGCACTGGGATCCCAACTCGCCGTTGCATGGCAAGAACCCGGCCAAGCCCGGGTCGGGCCTGGCGCGCACGGATGGCAGCCCCAGCCCTGCGGCTGCCACCCAGGATGCCGTGGCCAGCGCAGTCGCGAATGCCGCGGCCGGTGTGGCCGCGGCGTCCAGCGCGCCGGCGCGGGCGGCCAGTGCGGCGGCAGCCCATGCATCGGCCGCGGCCACGGCCGCCAGTGCGTCAGCCAAGCCGGGGGCTGACGCGTTTGTCTACTTCGTGCAGGTCGGTGCCTACGTCAGCACCGACGACGCCGAGCAGCAGCGAGCCAAGCTGGCGATGGGGGGTCTGAAAGCCCGCATCACGGAACGGGAACAGTCCGGACGCCTGATGTACCGTGTGCGCCTGGGGCCGTTCGAGACGCGCGAAGATGCAGAGCGGATGCGCGACCAGACGACGGCGTCCGGTTATGGCGAAGCGGCGCTGGTGCGCGTGCCGCGTTGAACCTTGCTGCACGGACCCACTCTGATCCGTCGTGATCATCGAAAGGAAACATTGCATGAAGCGTCGTGAGTTTGTCGTGGGCAGCACCGCCGCCCTCGCGCTGGCCGGTGTCAGCCCCCTGGTCTCGGCCCAGGGTGCGTTCCAGGAAGGCAAGCACTTCGTGCGGCTGTCCACGCCGGTGGCGGTGTCCGCGCCTGCGGGCAAGATCGAGGTGATCGAGTTCTTCTGGTACGGCTGCCCGCACTGCAACGCGTTCGAGCCGACGCTGGAGGCCTGGATCAAGAAGCTGCCGGCCGATGTGGCCTTCAAGCGCGTGCATGTGGGCTTCCGCCCCAACTTCGAGCCGCAGCAGCGCTTCTACGCGACGCTGGAGGCCCTCGGCCTGGTCGAGCAGATCCACCGCAAGGTGTTCTACGCGATCCACCAGCAGGGCCAGAAGCTCGACAGACCCGAGGCGCTGATCGAGTTCGCGGTGCAGAACGGGGCTGACCGCACCAAGTTCACCGAGATGTACAACTCCTTCGGCATGCAGAACAAGGTTCGCCAGGGCAAGCTGCTGTCCGAGGCCTACAAGATCGATGGTGTGCCGGCGCTCGGCATCCACGGGCGGTATTACACCTCGCCGTCGCTGGCCGGTGGCGACAACACGCCCGAGTCCGAGGGGCAGGTCCGTGCGCTGGCACTGACCGACCAGCTCATCGCCAAGGTGCGCAAGGGCGGCTGACCACGCGCTGCATCCGCACACGACCAGCGCCGGGCCCGCGACAGAAGATGTCGCGCTGTCTCTTATACA
>NZ_JBFPGY010000399.1:0-15887 GCF_041083715.1 Sphaerotilus sp. | reverse complement strand
CGAGACCGACCTCGGCTACTGGCGGCTGCTGGCCAACCTGGCCTGGACGCTGCAGATCGAATCGCAGGCCCTGCAGGCCCTGACCATCACCACCCGCCAGGGCGACCTCGACCCGATCGAGGCCGACCGCCTGCTGCAATTGCTGCGCACCCGCAGCCCGCAGGACGCGGCCCGCTTCGCCGAAAAGGCGTGGGACCAGCTGAAGCAGCCGTCCTACCTGGTCGCTGCGCTCGATCTCTGGTGGGGCGCGCACGACCTGAAGGCCATGGAGCGCCTGTTCGGCAGCCTCGGTGCCGAGGCGGAACAGGCGGTGGCCTCGGAGTCGTATTTCTGGGTGCTGCGCGCGCAGTGGCACCAGGCCCGCCACGAGATGCTGGCGGCGCTGTCGGACATGCGCCGCGCGCTGGAGGCCTCGCCCGACCACGTCGACACCCGCATCGCCTACCTCTTCATGCTGATCGACGCCGGTGCCCAGGGTGAGCTGCAGCGCATGCTGTCGACCTGGCGCACGCAGGCCATCGCCAACCCGGCCTACGACCCCGCCTACGCAGCCGGGTACCTGGTGCTCGAACAACCGAGCCAGGCGCTGCCGTTCTGGCACCGCCAGGTGCCGCTGCACCCGAACGACCCGATGTGGTCGGCGGGCTATGCCGACGTGCTCGAAGCGGCCGGCATGGTCCAGTCGGCGCAGCAGGTGCGCCGCCAGGCCTTGGCCCTGACCCGCCAGCGCCTGCGCGACCCGGCGTTGCGCGCGGAAGTGCCGCCGGATCTCGTGCAGGCGCTGCAACTGCAGCTCGCCCGCCTGCAGCTCGCCACCACGCAGGGCGACGGCCAGCTGCGCGCCATCGCCACGCTCACGGGCCCCGACGGACTGCTGGCTGGCACAGCCGTGTCGCCAAGCATCCGCGCCGCGGCGCTGGAACTGGTGCTGGGCTGGATGCTCTCGACCGAGCAGCACGACCAGGCCCGCCTGTGGCTGTGGCGCCGCTACGGCACCACCCTCGCCCGGCCGGACTGGGCCGAGATGACGCTGGCCCTGAACGATGGTGACCTCGTGCGCATCGGCGAGCTGCTCGACAGCCCCGACGCCGACCGCCTGCCGCCGGGCCTGCGCATCGAAGCCCTGCAGGCGCTCGGCCACTCGGCACGCGCCCAGACGCTGCGCATCGCCCAGCTGCAGCTGCACGACGACGACGGTCAGCACGAGGCCTACACCGACGCGGCGTGGCGCCAGTCGCGCCGCGTCGAGTACGGGCTGGACCTGGACCGCGACGCGGTGCACGCCAACCGCCAGTCGCTGGCGCTGTGGCTGCCGCTGTCGGAAACGATGCGGCTGCGCGTCGGCGCGGAGCAGTCGAGCCAGCGGGCCGGCCTCTCGCGCAGCACCGGCACGCCGGAACTCGGCCTCATCGCCGCGCAGGACCGCGCACTCTCGGCGCTGCTGCAGTTCCAGCCGGACCGCGCGCTGCAGGTGGAAGCCTCGCTGGGCCAGCGTTCGGCCGAGCGCTCGTTCGCCACCGGCACGCTGTCGGCCAGCGTGCAGCCGGTGTCGCGCCTGCAGCTGCGCGCCGACCTCGGCTTCAACGCCCGGGCCACCGACACGGCACCGCTCTCCGTCGCCGGCCGCCAGCAGGAAGCCCGCCTCAGCGCCGATCTGCGCCTGGCGCAGACCAGCCCGGTGCGCGTCACGCTGCGGGCAGCCCAGCTGGACCTGCAGAGCGGCGAGCGCCTGGGTTCGGCACTCGGGCTGGACTGGGAAGTCGGCCAGGTGCTGCGCGGCGCCACGCCCGAGCTGCGCGTGCGGGCCTTCGGCAACTACACCCGCTACCGCCGCACCGGCAACGCCCTGCCCGACTGGACCACCCGCCTGACGCCGGACGGCAGCCAGCCGGACGCCACGTTCTTCGTGCCCGACAGCTTCGCGCTGCACGGCGTGGGCCTGAGCGCCGGCCTCGCTGCGCGGGACAGCTATACCCGCGCCTGGCGCCCCTTCGTCGACCTGAGCCTGACCCACCACAGCCGGCTGGGTGCCGGCTACGGCGCCACGGTCGGCGCCGCAGGCCGGCTGCTGGGCAGCGACCAGCTGCTGGTCCAGTTCAGCGCCACGCGGTCCGGCACCAGCAGCGATGCCCGCGCGCTGGGGCTGCGCTACGTCCTCCCGTTCTGACCCGATCTGACCCGGAACCCGCCTAGGAATCCCACCATGCCCAAGTTCACCGACCTCCGCCTCCCGAAGCTCTTCAAGCTCCTGACCCTGATGCTGCTGGCGATCGCCGCGGCCGGCTGCTCCGTGATGGACCGCACCCGCAGCGCCGTCCAGCTCGACGCGGGCGCCAAGTGGGTCATCCTGCCCATGGCCAACCACACCGAGACGCCACAGGCCGGCCTGCGTGCCGAGGTGATCCTGGAATCGCTGCTGCGCCAGCGCGGCGTGCAGACGCTGGTGCATCCGCCGGCCCTGCCGGCCGCTGACCTGATGGGCGACCTGCCCGACCGCAAGGTGCAGCAGGATGCCCAGCGCTGGGCCGCCGAACAGGGCATCCGCTACGCGCTGACCGGCGCGGTGGACGAGTGGCGCTACAAGGTCGGTGTGGACGGCGAGCCGGCCGTCGGCCTGGTGCTGCAGGTCATCGACCTCGGCTCGGGCGACGTGGTCTGGACCGCCACCGGCGCCAGGTCCGGCTGGAGCCGCGAAGCATTGTCCGCCGTGGGCCAGAAGCTCATGCGCGACCTGCTCGGCGATCTGGCGCTGCGCTGAACTCCGGGGTCCGCGCCATGCTGGTTTCCAAGTTCACGGCCGACGCGACCGCCCAGGACGGGCTGCACGCACTGGCGTCTCCCCGCGCCAGGGTGGGCTGGGTCGCACTCGAAGTGGTGGTGATGACGCTGGGCGTCATCGCGATCGGACGCTGGGTCTCGCCCGACGATCCGCTGTTCACCCACGCGCCGATCCCGTGGACCTGGTTCGCGCCGATCCTGATCGCGCTGCGCTACGGCGTGCTGGCGGGACTGAGTTCCATGCTGATGGTGCTGGTGGCGTGGCGGCTGCTGCAGGGCACGGACCCGTCCGCGGCCTTCCCGGTGCTGTACTTCCTCGGTGGCCTGCTGCTGACCATGGTCTGCGGCGAGTTCAGCGGCCTGTGGCGCTCGCGCATCCGCCGGCTGTCGCAGGCCAACGCCTACCTCGAAGACCGCATCGAGCGGGTCACCAACCGCCTGTTCATGGTCCAGCGCTCGCACGACGTGCTGGAGCAGGACCTGCTGCTGCAGCCCTCGACGCTGCGCCAGGCGCTCGGCGACATGCGCGCCCGCTCGCTGGCCGGCCAGCTCGCCGCGCCGGCGGCGGCCAAGGCCTTCCTCGACTTCCTCGGCGTGCACTGCCAGATCGAGAGCGCCCAGGTCATCACGCTCACCCCCGGCGCCGCGCACGGCACGACGCTGGCCAGCGTCGGCCAGCCGGTGCCCGTGCAGCTGACCGATCCACTGGTGCAGTACGCGCTCGACCAGCGCCGCCTCGCCCATGTGCAGGCGGGTTTCCCGGTCCACGAGGCGGCCACCAGCCACCTTGTCGCCGCGCCGCTGGTACTCGGCACCCACCGCGAGCAGGCGCTGCTGGTGGTCAGCCGCATGCCCTTCCTCGCGCTGCACGACGAGGCGCTGGAGCTGATGGCCGTGCTGTGCTCGTCGTTCTCGGACGCGGCGCTGGTCAGCGACGAGGTGCCGGGCCTGCTCGCCCACCTGCCGAACTGCCCGGTCGAGTTCGCGGAAGAGGCCAGCCGCCTCGACCGCATCGCCCGCGAGTTCCGACTGCCCAGCCAGGTGGTGGTGCTGACCTTCGGCGACCCCGAGCACGCCGCCAGCCAGCGCCGCCTGGCCGAGCGCCGCGCCCGCTCGCCCGATGTCGTCTGGCCCTATGCGCTGGAAGGAGACCGTGAACGGCTGGTCACGCTGATGCCGCTGGTCGGCCGCACGGCGGTCGATGGCTACCTGCACAGCCTGGCCACCTACGTCGCCGAGCGCCAGGGGCTGGCGCCGCACCAGGCCGATCTGGCCACGCTCGGCATCCAGCACCGCGTGATGACGCTCGGCCAGGCACCGCTGGCACCCGCACTGGTGGGCGTGCTCGGAGGCACCAGCGCATGAACCCGCTGCAGTTCCTGCTTGCGCTGGCGCTGGAGGTCGGCGCCGCGCTGCTGCTGCTGTGGACGGGCGACCGTGACGTCCTGCGGCTGGGCGCCTATGTCGGCGTGCATGCGCTGGCCTGCGTGGTGCTGGCCGTGGTGCTGTACCCGCTGCTGCCCGGGCGGCTGCGCCAGCCGCCGCTGGCGGTGCTGGCACTGCTGTTCAGCCTGGCGTTCTTCATCCCCTTCCTCGGGCTGGTGGCGCTGCTGCTGGCGGTGGTCGTGATGCGGCTGCTGCCGGCGCACGAACCTGACACCCACTTCCGGCTGGCGGCGCCGCCGGAGTTCCTGCTCTCGGTGCGCGGGCCGGCACGGCTGTTCCGCGGCCTGAGCATCCGGCAGCTGCTGACCGACGTGCACGCCGCCGCCCCGCTGCGCACGCGGGCCCTCAACGCCATCGCCAGCAAGCCTGCCCGCATCGCCGGCGACCTGCTGCGCAAGCTGCTGAGCGACCCGGTGGAGGATCTTCGCCTGGTCGCCTACGGCCTGCTCGACACGCAGGAAAAGGCGCTGCGCACCCGCATCTCCGAACAGGCCGCGCTGCTGGAGCAGTTCACCACCGAGCCGCAGCGCCACAGCGCCAGCCGCATCGAGGTGCTGCGCCACCTGGCGGAGCTGAACTTCGAGCTGGTCTACCAGTCGCTGGTGCAGGGCGACGTGCGCGAGCACACGCTGGCCCGCGCCATCGAGCACGCGCAGGCGGCCATCGCGCTCGACCCGGGCGACGGCGGTCTGCGCCAGCTGCTCGCGCGCATGCACCTGGAGCAGGGCGACATCGACCGTGCCTGCGACGACCTGATCCGCGCCACCGAGGATGGCCTGCCCGACAACCGCGTGCTGCCCTACCTGGCCGAGATGGCCTACCGCCGCAGCGACTGGCGCAGCGTGCGCGCCCTGATGCACCGCATCGATCCGCTGACCGTGACCCCGCGCATGGCCGCGCTGGTGCGCTACTGGCAAACCGCAGGAGAGCGCCCTTGACTGAATTACCCCGTGCCGAATCGGCCGACATCGCGCTGCTGCTCGAAGGCACCTACCCCTACATCTCGGGCGGCGTGTCGAGCTGGGTGCACCAGATCATCACCGGCTTCCCCGACCTGACCTTCGCGGTGGTGTTCCTCGGCTCGCGGCCCGAGGACTACGGCCCGATCCGCTACCAGCTGCCGCCGAATCTGGTCCACGTCGAGGCACACTACATCTTCGACAACGAAGACCGGCCCGCCCAGCGCACGCTGCGCACCGATCCAGCCGCCTTCTCGCACGTCAAGGCGCTGCACCGCCACTGGCAGGACCCCGAGGACAGCCCCGCCGGCACCGACCCGCAGGCCCTGTTCGGCGCGGTGATCGACCGCTTCGACGACCAGCTCGGCGAGGCGCACTTCCTGCGCGGCGACCAGGCCTGGGACCACCTCTGCGCCCAGTACGAGGAGCGCTGCACCGACCCCTCCTTCGTCGACTACTTCTGGACCGTGCGCACCATGCACGCGCCGCTGTGGAAGCTCAAGCGCATCGCCGACCACCTGATCCCGGTGAAGGCCTTCCACACCGTCTCGACCGGCTACGCGGGGCTGCTGGGCGCCATGTGCAAGCGCCGGCACGGCCGCTCGCTGGTGCTGTCCGAACACGGCATCTACACCAAGGAGCGCAAGATCGACCTGTTCGGCGCGCGCTGGATCGCCGACAACCGCTCGGTGCTGCAGCGCGACCTGACCGAGCTGAGCTACTTCCGCGACCTCTGGATCCGCTTCTTCCAGGGCATCGGCAAGGCCTGCTACGAGTCGAGCGACCAGATCATCGCGCTCTACGAAGCCAACCGCCGCCGCCAGGTCGCCGACGGCGCCCGCGGCGAGCGCACCACCACCGTCCCCAACGGCATCGACATCGCCCGCTTCACCCCGCTGCGCGCACTGCGGCCCGCCGCGGTGCCGCAGGTGCTGTGCCTGATCGGACGCGTGGTGCCGATCAAGGACGTCAAGACCTACATCCGCGCGCTGCGCAGTGTCGTCAACCAGCTGCCCGAGGCCGAGGGCTGGATCGCCGGCCCCGAGAACGAGGACCCCGCCTACGCCGAGGAATGCAAGCTGCTGATCGCCAGCCTCGGCCTGCAGGACCGGGTGCGCTTTCTCGGCTTCCAGCAGCTCACCGAGCTGCTGCCGAAGGTGGGACTGGTCGTCCTGTCGTCGATCAGCGAGGCGCTGCCGCTGGTGCTGCTCGAAGGCTTCGCCGCGGGCGTGCCAGCGGTGAGCACGGACGTCGGCTCGTGCCGCCAGCTCATCGAGGGGCTGGACGGGGAAGACCAGGCGCTCGGCCCGTCCGGCCGCGTGGTCGGGCTGGCCGATCCGAAGGCGCTGGCCGATGCGGCCGTCGAGCTGCTGTCCGACCCCGCTGCCTGGCAGCGGGCCAGCGACGCGGGCGTGGCGCGGGTCCAGCGCTACTACTCGCTCGAACGCATGCTCGGTCGTTACCGGGACATCTATGAAAGGGCCCTGACGTGGCAGGCATCGGTTTCGAGCTGAGAAAGCTCCTGCGGCGCGACAGCTTCGCCGGACTGTTCAAGGCCTACGCCTACGCGGGCATCATCAGCTCCGGGCCGTGGGTGCTGTCCATCCTGGGCATCCTGGTGATCGGCCTGGTCTCGGCGGTGACCGTGCCGGACCGCCAGATCACCCAGTTTCAGGTCTCGGTCACCTACCTGATCATGCTGTCGCTGGTGCTGACCGGGCCGATCCAGCTCTCCTTCACCCGCTGGGTGGCGGACCGGCTGTTCGAGAAGCGCCAGGCGATGATCGCGCCGAACTTCCTCGGCGCACTGCTGATCGTCGTCGTCGGCTCGGGCCTGCTCGGGCTGCTGGCGGTGGCCACGCTGTTCCCCGGACAGAGCAACCTGTTCCGGGTCTCCTTCGCCAGCGGACTGGTGGTGATGAGCGGCATCTGGCTGGCGACGATCTTCCTGTCGGGCATGAAGCAGTACAAGACCATCGTCGCGCTGTTCGGCCTGGGCTACGGCGTGAGCGTGACCGGGGCGCTGCTGCTGCGCGGACTGGGCATGGAGGGGCTGCTGCTGGGCTTCGTGGTCGGGCAGTTCGTGCTGCTCGCCGGCATGCTGGTGATGGTGCTGCGCACGCTGCCGACCGAGCGGCTGATCGCCTTCGACTTCCTCCAGCGCGGCGCGATGTTCACCTCGCTGGTCTGGGTCGGGCTGTTCTACAACCTCGGCGTATGGGCCGACAAGCTGGTCTTCTGGGCCGCGCCGGAGGTCAGCCAGGCGATCATCGGCCCGCTGCGGGCCTCGGTCATCTACGACATCCCGGCCTTCCTCGCCTACCTGGCGATCATCCCGGGCATGGCGGTGTTCCTGGTGCGCATCGAGACCGACTTCGTCGAGTACTACGAGCGCTTCTACGACGCCGTGCGCGAGGGCGGCTCGCTGGGCAACATCCAGCGCCTGCGCGACGAGATGGTGTTCACCATTCGGCAAGGGCTGTACGAGATCCTGAAGATCCAGGGCATCACGGTGCTGCTGGTGATCCTGGCCGCGCCCCGGGTGCTGGACTGGCTCGGCATCTCGCACCTGTACCTGCCGCTGCTCTACCTCGACGTGGTGGCAGCGAGCCTGCAGGTGGTGCTGCTGGGGCTGCTGAACATCTTCTTCTACCTCGACCGGCGGCGCGTCGTGTTCGGGCTGACGGCGCTGCTGCTGGTGCTCAATGTCGGGCTGTCGCTCATCACGCTGCAGCTCGGGGCGTCGTTCTACGGCTACGGGGTGGCGCTGGCGATGATGGTCACGGTGTTCGTGGCGATGCTGGCGCTGGAGAGCAAGCTGCACCGGCTGGAGTACGAGACCTTCATGCTGCAGTGACCGCCGCGCGCGCGGTGCCCGCCAGCGGCAGCGACAGGCCGATGCACACCCGCCCCGGCGCATGGCAGCGGACATGCACGCTGCCGCCATGCATGGTGGCCACCGCCTTGACGATGGCCAGCCCCAGCCCGGCGTGCCCGCCCTCCCGGCCGCGGGACACGTCCGCGCGGTAGAAGCGGTCGAACATGCGTGCCCGCGTGGCCTCGTCCAGCGGCGGACCGGCGTTGACCACATCGAGCCGGCACTGGCGCACAGCCGCCGGCTCCGCAGCCAGCGCGATCACGATGGGCTCGCCCGGGTCCCCGTACTGCAGCGCGTTCGCGATGAGGTTCGACAGCGCCCGCTTGAGCAGGCCCGGGTTGACATGGGCCAGCACGGCGTCCCGCTCGGGAACGTCCTGCACCAGGCGGCGCCCCTCGTCCTCCAGCAGCGGCTCGAAGAACTCGGCCGTCTCCGCCACCAGCGCGCGCAGGTCCACCCATTGCAGCGCATCGGCGCGGGCCCCGTGGTCGGCACGGGCCAGGAACAGCATGTCGCGCACCATCGCTGCCAGCCGTTCGGCGTCCTCGAGATTGCCAGCCAGCACCTCCTGCAGTTCGTCCACCTCGCGCGGTCGGGCCAGCGCCACCTGGGTCGAGCCGATCAGCGTGCTCAGCGGCGAGCGCAGCTCATGGGCCACGTTGGCGTTGAAGGTCTCCAGCTGAACGAAGGCCTGCTCCATCCGGTCCAGCGCGCCGTTGAAGGCCTGCACCAGCACGTGCAGTTCCGACGCGGCATCGGGCACCGCCAGCCGCTGCGAGAGCTGGTCAGGCCCGAGGGTGCGTGTGGCCTCGGACAGTTGGCGCACCGGCCACAGTGCCCAGCGCACCAACGCACCGCCCAGCAGCGCCAGTGCCAGCGCCCCGGACAGCGACACCACCCCGATCAGCCACGCGAAGCGCTGCAGCGTGTCCTGCATCCGGCCTTCCTCGCTGCCGAGCACCACGCGCACCCGGTGCCCCGGCGGCAGCCCGCGCAGCTCCTGGCTGAACACCTGCCTCGGGGACTCCGTCCAGTCCTGGCTGCAGCCCTGGGGACTGCCTTCCTCGCAGAACACCCAGAAGCGCGTCGAGCGGTCGCTGTGGTGCAGCACCTCCAGCTCCTGTGCGATGGCCGGCCAGTGCGCGCTGACGGGGCCACCGTCGCGCACCCGGTCGATCATCTGCACCACCAGTTCCAGCTTGGTCCGCTGGGCGTGCTGGCGTTCGTGGGCCATCTCGACCTTCAGATCGCGGTACAGCACCACCGCGCTCAGGCCGAACACGCCCAGCGACAGCAGCGCGAACAGCCCCGCCAGCCGTCCAGCGATCGATCCCGGCCACCGGCGCCTCATCCGGCCACCTCGCTGCGCTGCTCCAGCACATAGCCCATGCCGCGCACTGTGTGCAGCAGCTTCTGCGGGTGGCCTTCGTCGATCTTGGCGCGCAGACGCTTGATGGCGGCCTCGACCACATTCAGGTCGCTGTCGAAGTGGATGTCCCACACCAGCTCGGCCAGCACGGTCTTGGACAGCACCTGCCCGCGCCGGTGCAGCAGCGTCAGCAGCAGCGTGAACTCCTTGGCCGTGAGCATGACCCGCTGGCCGGTGCGCACGACCTGGCGCGAGACCGGATCGACGACCAGGTCCCCGAGCAGCAGTGGCCCCGTCTCGCGCGGGCCGGCGCGGCGCACCAGCGCCTGCAGCCGGGCGACCAGTTCGGTGAACGAATACGGCTTGACCAGGTAGTCGTCCGCGCCTTGCTGCAGCCCCTGCACGCGGTCGGCCACGCCATCGCGGGCCGTCAGCATGATCACCGGCGTCTGGTGGGTCTGGCGCAACTGCTGCAGCACCTCCAGTCCGTCCATCCCGGGCAGCATGCCGTCGAGCACGATGACGCTGTACCCGCCGGTGCGTGCCAGGTGCAGGCCATCCACCCCGTTGGCCGCCGTGTCCACGGCAAAGCCCTGTTCGCGCAGGCCCCGGCCCAGGTAGGCCAGTGCCCGTGCGTCGTCGTCGATGACCAGCAGTTTCATGGCCGGGATTGTCCCGCCGCGCATGCGGGCCGTGGCTGACAAAGCTGTCAGGCGGACATCGGCAAACCGTCAGGCAAGGATTTCTACGATGGCAGCCATGAAACCCATCCAACGCTTCTACCTCGGGCTGGTCGCCGCGCTGACCGCCCTGTGGGCCTTCGCCGATCCCGCCTGGCTGGCCAGCGACCCCAACTACTTCGTCTGGCGCGCATCGCTGACGAACCTCACCGGCGTGCTGGGCATCGCCGTGATGAGCGTGGGCATGGTCCTCTCCGTGCGGCCACGCCGGCTGGAGCCGCTGCTGGGCGGCCTCGACAAGATGTACCGCCTGCACAAGTGGCTCGGCATCACCGGGCTGGTGCTGTCGATCACGCACTGGGCGCTGTCCAAGTCGCCGCGCTACCTGATCGACCTCGGCTGGGTCACGCGCCCGGTCCGCGGCCCGCGCGTGCCCGAGACCAACCCCGTCTTCCAGTTCTTCCAGGGCCAGCGCCACCTGGCCGAGACGATCGGTGAATACGCCTTCTACGTGATGGTCGTGCTGCTGGCGCTGGCACTGGTCAAGCGGCTGCCGTACCGGCCGGTCTTCAAGACGCACCGCTGGCTGGCAGCGGTCTACCTGGCACTGGTGGCGCACTCGGTGGTGCTGATGAAGTTCAGCTACTGGGGCGGCGTGCTCGGTCCGCTGAGCGCTGCGCTGATGGTGTTCGGCTCGGCCGCTGCCGTGGTCTCGCTGCTGCGCCGCGTGGGCGTGCAGCGGAAGGTGGGCGGCATCGTCGAGGCGCTGGAACACCACCCGGACAGCCAGGTGCTGCGCGTCGATGTGCAACTGCAAGGCCGCTGGGATGGTCACGCGGCCGGCCAGTTCGCCTTCGTCACCTTCGACAGGAAGGAGGGCGCGCACCCGTACACGATCTCCTCGTCCTGGCAGAGCGACGGCCGCCTGTTCTTCCTGATCAAGGGCGACGGCGACCACACCCGCACGCTGCCGGAGCGGCTGCAGGTGGGCGACGCCTGCACGCTCGAAGGCCCCTACGGCCGCTTCGTCTTCGACACCGATCGACCGCGCCAGATCTGGGTGGCGGGCGGCATCGGCATCACGCCGTTCATCGCCCGCCTGCAGGCCCTGGCGGGACAGGCCTCGCCGCACGCGGCGCCAGTCGATCTGTTCTGGTCCACACGGGTGCTGGAGGATGCGGCACAGCGACGCCTGGCAGAGGATGCCGCCCGGGCCGGGGTGCGGCTGCACGTGCTCGTCGATGGACGCGACGACCCGCTGACGATGGACCGGATCACCGCCGTGGTGCCCGAGTGGGCGCGCTCGGACGTCTGGTTCTGCGGTCCGGCAGCGTTCGGCCGGGCGCTGCGCGCGCAGTGCCGCGCCCGGGGCCTGGGCGCAGAGCACTTCCACCAGGAGCTGTTCCAGATGCGCTGAGGAGCGCCTGGCCAGCCCGGGTCGTCACTGCGGCTGGAAGCCGCTGGCCTTGATGAGGCGCGTCCAGACCTGCTTGTAGGCGTGTTCGCGCTGGCCCAGCTGCTCGGCGGGCATGTAGCCGACCGTCAGCCCCATCCCGGTGAGCCGGTCGCGCACATCGGGCTGCGCGATCACCTTCGACAGCGCGGCGCCGAAGCGGTCGATCGTCTCCTTCGGCGTGCCGGCCGGTGCGAAGACGCCGTAGTAGGGCACGTCCTCGAAGCCGGCCAGGCCCAGCTCGGCGAACGTGGGCACATCCGGCAGCGCAGCCTGGCGCGCACCGCCGAGCACGGCCACCACGCGAATCTTGCCGGCCTTGTGGTTCTCGATGAAGTCCGGCACCGAGCCGACGCCCGCGGCGATCTGGTTGCCGAGCATGTCCGCCATCATCGGCGCGCTGCCGCGGTAGGGTGCGGAGACCAGGTCGACCTTGTACTTCTCGCCAATCACCTTGACCAGGAACTCCGGCACCGAGGCCGGTGCCGGCACGCCGACCGCACCCTTGCCGCCGCCGGCCGTCTTGACCCAGTTCACGTAGTCGCCGACCGACTTCGCCGGCGTGCCGCCCGAGACGGCCAGTGCGTTGACGAAGGTGGCGAAGCCCGCCACCGGCACGAAGTCCTTCGCCGGATCGAAGCCGGGCGTCTTCACCACCAGCGGCAGGATGGTGATGGTGTGGTCGTGCGAGAGGAAGAAGGTCGTGCCGTCGGGCGCGGCAGTCTTGAGCGCCTGCGCGGCCAGCTGGCCACCGGCGCCGGGCTTGTTCTCGACGACCACGGTCGCGCCGAGTTCGTCCTTGAGCCGCTCGGCCAGCGTGCGGGCGATGGCGTCGGTGCCGCCGCCAGGCGGGAAGCCGACCAGCAGGCGGATGGTCTTGCCGTTGTCGGCCTGGGCCGGTGCGGCGCTCAGACCGGTGGCGAAAGCCGCCGCGAGGGCGAGCAACAGGCGGCGGGTCGGTGTGGCGAGTGACATGCAGGGATCTCCGTCGGGTTCGTGACGGAACTCATGATAGGCCGCAGCCCCGACGGATCAGCGCGGCTCGCTGCGGTTCGACCCCGCCACCAGATCGAAGCGGAACAGCCGGCACTCGATCGGCCCGTTCCACATCGGCACCCGCCGCGACTCCTTCAGGCGCATCGCCTGCGGCAGCTTGGCGTCCGGACTGAGCACCCAGGCGGTCCAGCCGGCGTACTGGCGCTTCCAGTGCGTGGCGAGCGCGGCGAAGAAGGCCTGCGACGTGCCGCCGCCCTCGAAGGTCTCGCGCGAATCGCGGTAGCCGCCTGGCGCGGAGCCGGTGCCCTTGGCATCGATGCGCTCGCCGTAGGGCGGGTTGAGCATCAGCACGCCGCGTTCGGTCGGGGCATTGCGCTGCAGGGCATCGACGGTCTTGAAGTCGATGGCGTGGGCCACACCGGCCCGCTCGGCGTTGCGGGTGGCGAAGTCGGTCATGCGGAAGGACACGTCGCCCGCGTAGACCCGCACGGCCGGCGCATGGACGCGCGACCGCGCCTCGGCCTTCATCGACTGCCATGCCACCACCTCGGCGCGGAACGGAGCCAGCTTCTCGAAGGCGAAGCTGCGCTGCAGACCCGGCGCCATGCCGCAGGCGATCTGCGCCGCCTCGATGGCGATGGTGCCGGCGCCGCAGCAGGGGTCGAGCAGGTCGCCGTCTTCCGCCCGGCCGTGCCAGCCCGCGGCAGCCAGCATCGCGGCAGCCAGCGTTTCCTTCAGCGGGGCTTCGCCCTGCACCTCGCGCCAGCCGCGCTTGAACAAGGCTTCACCGCTCAGGTCCACGTACACCTGGGCGTAGTCCTCGCCGACGTGCAACTGGATCGACAGATCGGCGAAGCGCGGATCGACGTCCGGACGCTCGCCGGTCTGTTCGCGCATCACGTCGCAGATCGCGTCCTTGATGCGCAGCGACGCGAAGTGCAGGCTCTGCAGCGGCGAGCGCACCGCCGAGGTGTCCACGCGCAACGTCTGGCGCGCCGTGATCCAGTCGGTCCACGGCACCGTGCGGGCGATGTCGTAGAGGTCTTCCTCGTCGCGGTAGCGGCCTTCGGCAACCTGCCACAGCACACGCGGCGCCAGCCGGCTCTCCAGGTTCAGGCGCATGGCGGTGTGGATGCTGCCGATCAGCGAGATGCCGCCACGGCCGAGCTTCACCGACTTGGCCGCCTGCGGCGCACCGGCTGTGGTCAGGATGGCGCGCACTTCGTCGGCCAGCAGGGGCTCGACGCCGGCGGCGCAGGGCAGGAACAGGGGGGTCGGGTTCAAGGCAGTGGTCCGTCGTCTTCGTGATCAGGGGTCGGGTGCGATTGTCGCCCCGGATGCGCCGCCGATACAGCCGTACACGCACAGGTACCGATCGTCACCTCGCCAGCGTCATCGACACACCGCTTTCAACCGTTCAATACATCCGGACACTGTCTTAATGGATGGTGTGCATTCCGGTGCGCTCGGCAGACTACGCTGGGTACACCTCGACAACGGAGCTTTCCCACCATGATGCAATTCACTCCTTCCCGTCCCCTGGTCCTGGCCCTGACGTCTGCCGCGCTGCTCCTCGGCGGTTGCGCCGACATGAGTGCCCGCCAGAAGGGCACGGCGACCGGGGCCGCGGCAGGTGCTGCGGTCGGCGCCGTGCTGAGCAAGGTCACCGGCGGCAAGGCCGGCTCGGGTGCGGTCATCGGCGGTGCCGTCGGCGCGGTCGCCGGCAACCTGTGGTCCAAGAAGATGGAAGACAAGCAGCGCGCGATGGAGCAGGCCACCCAGGGCACCGGCATCGACGTGAGCCGCACGGCCGACAACCAGCTCAAGGTGAACGTGCCGAGCGACCTGTCGTTCGACTCGGGCCGCTCGAACATCCGTCCCGCGCTGGCGCCGATCCTGACCAAGTTCGCCCATGGTCTGGATGCGACGATGCACGTGCAGGTCATCGGCCACACCGACAGCCAGGGCAGCGATGCGGTCAACAACCCGCTGTCGGTCGAGCGGGCGGCCTCGGTGCGCGACTACCTGGTGTCACAGGGCGTCCTGGCCACGCGCATCTCGATCGAAGGCAAGGGCGAGCACCAGCCGGTGGCCGACAACAGCACGGCGGACGGGCGCGCCAGGAACCGCCGCGTCGAGATCTTCCTGCGCGAGCCGGAAAAAGCCGGCTCCTGAGCACGCGCAGCACCCGTGCGTGATCAGGCCGGCTTCCAGAAGATGTAGTCGGCCTGGTACTTGACGACCAGGCGCTGGCCGGCATTGCTGGGGGCGCAGACCTGCGACGGCGCAACGCCGCCCTTGGTCGCCGTGCGCTGGATGTAGCTGATCCCCGTCATCGCGCCAGCCCCCATGGCCGGGTTGGCCTTGACGAGCTGGTGCGGGATGTTGCCCGCGCCGGCCGGCGCCACCGCCACCTGCGCACCGGTCAGCTTCGAGCCGTCCGCCGACTGCCACGTGGCGGGCGGGCCGAAGTACTTGCCGACCATCCTGCCACGGCGGTCGCTGAGCGCCGCGTCGGGCCCGACGAAGACCCATTCCATCTGGTCCGCCATGCCGGTGCCCGCCTTGACGCGGCACTCGTAGGTGATCTCGCCCATCCCCACGGTTTCCATGGCGACCTTGTGGCCCTCAGGCACCTTCACGGCGTCCGGCAGCGCCATCTGGCTGTACGGGGTCATGGGGGCCATGGGGCCGGAGCTGGCGCAGGCAGACAGCAACGCCACGGCGGCAGCGGACAGGATGAGCTTGGTGTTCATGGACATCTCCAGCAGGTTGAGGTTGGTGATGTCTCTTACGCAGGCCACGGCGGACTGGATGCAGGCGAACAGCCGATTCGGTGGAATTCTTTTCGCCGCGGCTCAATCCCACTGCAGCAGCTCGGCCAGCCGCCGCGCCACCCACACCGCCTCGTCCGGCGCATACCCCGAATCGGGCGACTGCAGCCCCGCCTCGATGCGCGCGAGCACCTCTTCCTCGGACACCCCGAGGTCGAAGTGGATGTGCTGCGCCTGCGCGACGAGTTGCTGGGCCAGGTCCTCGCAGGCCTCGTAACGGGCGCGCACCTCGGCGATCGGCGTGCGCAGCCGGGTGCGGTGGCGGTCGCGGTGCAGGTCGAGGAAGGACTCGGGGAGGAAAACCTGGTTCTCGTGGTCGTCGGACATGGTGTGTGGTCAGCGGGCTGGCGCAGCAGACGCACGGGCCGCCTGCGCGAGGGTGAACCAGGTCAGCACGCCGGCGATCAGCGCGCAGCCACCGATGCCGCTGACCATGGGCATCGGCGAGCCATCGACGAACTGCGAGATCACGCCCATCACCACCGCGCCGGTGA
>NZ_JBFPGY010000398.1:0-15895 GCF_041083715.1 Sphaerotilus sp. | reverse complement strand
TCAACCGCCTGACTGCGCTGCGCGACCAGCGCGCCGCGCGCCGCGATGTGGTGGGCAAGGTGCGGCTCGAAGTCGATGCCAGCTCGCGCAGCGGCAAGATCGTCGCGGAGCTGGAAGGCGCCACCAAGGCCTACGGTGAACGCACCATCGTGCGCGGCTTCACCGGGACGATCCTGCGCGGTGACAAGGTCGGTTTCATCGGCCCGAACGGCGCCGGCAAGACGACGCTGCTGAAGATGATCCTGGGTGAACTCCAGCCCGACAGCGGCACGGTCAAGCTCGGCACGCTGCTGCAGGTGGCCTACTTCGACCAGATGCGCGAGGCGCTTGACCTCGACGCCACGCTGGCCGACACCATCAGCCCCGGCAGCGAGTGGATCGAGATCGGCAACGCGCGCAAGCACGTGATGAGCTACCTCGGCGACTTCCTGTTCTCGCCGGCGCGGGCCAACTCGCCGGTGCGCAGCCTGTCGGGCGGCGAGCGCAACCGCCTGCTGCTGGCGCGGCTGTTCGCACGGCCGGCGAACGTGCTGGTGCTCGACGAGCCGACCAACGACCTCGACATCGAGACGCTGGAGCTGCTGGAAGATCTGCTGCAGAACTTCAAGGGCACCGTGTTCCTGGTCAGCCACGACCGGCGCTTTCTCGATGCGGTGGTGACCAGCACCATCGTCAGCGAAGGCGATGGCCACTGGCGGGAATACGAAGGCAGCGTCGAGGATTGGCTCCTGCAGTCACAGCGGGCGGCAGCGATGGCCGCCAAAGCGGCGCGCAACGCCCCCGCGCCAGTCCCGGTGAAGGCCGTGGTGGCCGCGGTGCCTGTCGCTGTGCCCGCCATCACCAAGCGCAAGCTCAGCTACAAGGAACAGCGCGAGCTGGACGAACTGCCCGCCCGCATCGCCGCGCTCGAAGCCGAGCAGGTGGCGCTGAACGAGGCGCTGGCCGGCACCGAGCTGTACGCCGGTCCGGCCGACAAGATTGCCGTGGCGCACGCACGCCATGCGGCCATCGACGACGAACTGCTGGTGCTGCTGGAGCGCTGGGAGACGCTGGGCGCGCGCTGACGACTGCGGTGCCCGTGCGGGCACTGCTCAGTGGGCAGCGAGCAGGACCTTGATGTCCGCAGCCAGATCGGCCGGTGGCGTGGCGTGCCGCACATAGAGGCGCACCTTGCCCTGCGGATCGAAGACGAAGGACGCCGCGGTGTGGTCCACGGTGTAGCTGGTCTCGGTCCGGCCTGGCACCTCGCGGTAGAACACCTTGAATTCCTTGGCGGCGGCGGTGACCTCGTCCGGTGTGCCGCGCAGTGCGACCCAGTTCGGATTGAATGCGCCCACATAGGACTTCAGCAGCGTGGCGGTATCGCGTTTCGGATCGACCGTGACGAAGACGCCGACCAGCTTGTCGCCCTCCGGGCCGAGCAGGCGCTGGGTTTCGGCGAGATTGGTCAGCGTGGTCGGGCAGACGTCCGGACACTGCGTGTAGCCGAAGAAGACGACGGCAACCTTGCCCTTCAGGCTGGACAGCAGGAAGGGCTGGCCGTTGGCGTCGGTCAGCGCGAGCTGGCGGGCGTATTCGGCACCGGTGATGTCGAGCGACTTGAAGCTCGGCGGCGGTGTCTTTTCGCAGCCCCCCAGGACACCGAGTACAGCCAGGGTGGAGGCCAGCAGGGCCAGTCGCCGGCCGGGCCGGTGGGGTCGGGTGAAAACGGTCACAGCCAGGGCCTCAGGTAGTGGTCGATCAGCAGCGCGGCGAACAGCAGCGACAGGTGCCAGATCGAGAAGCGGAAGGTTTCGCGCGCGAGGGCTTCGGAGTATTCGCGGCGCAGGCGGATGGCGTAGTGGATGAAGCGCCCACCCAGCACCACCGCCGCGGCCAGATAGAGCCAGCCGCTCATGCCCTGCACGAAGGGCAGCAGCGTCGCCGCGAACAGGATGAAGGTGTAGAGCAGGATCTGCAGCCGCGTGAACGCGTTGCCGTGCGTGACCGGCAGCATGGGCAGACCGGCGCGGGCATAGTCTTCGGCGCGGTAGAGCGCCAGGGCCCAGAAATGCGGCGGCGTCCACAGGAAGATGATCAGGAACAGCGCGATCGCTTCCGATCCGACCTCGCCGGTCAGCGCTGCCCAGCCCAGCACCGGCGGCATCGCGCCCGAGGCGCCACCGATGACGATGTTCTGTGGGGTCATCGGCTTGAGGATCACGGTGTAGACGACCGCGTAGCCGACGAAGGTGCCGAAGGTCAGCCACGCGGTCAGCGGGTTGATGTGCCAGTACAGCAGTGCCATCCCCGCCCCGCCCAGCACGGCCGAGAACAGCAGCGCCTGCGCCTGGCTCAGGTCGCCGTTGGCGGTGGGGCGCCAGGAGGTGCGCTTCATGCGGGCGTCGATCTTCTGCTCGATCAGGCAGTTGAAGGCCGCCGCCGCGCTGGCCACCAGCCAGATGCCGACACTGGCCAGCACGGCCGTGACAACGTCGGTCCAGCGCGGCCGGCCCGGTACGGCCAGCAGCATGCCGATCGCCGCGCAGAACACGATGAGCTGCACGACCCGTGGCTTGGTCAGCGCGACGTACTGGCGCCAGCGCGACAGGCGCGGTGTGGTCGGGGTGAGGGTGGTGGCATTCATCGGGGCAGGACGGCGGACGGGAGGTGGGAGGATGCCGGCAGCGAGGTGGCTGCGGCACGGTGGCTGTGTGCCAGCAGCGCAGCCAGCAGGGCCACCAGTGCGGCCGCGCCGCCGGTGTGGGCCACTGCGGCGGGCAGTGGCCAGCCGAGCACGATGTTGGACAAGCCGGTGAGTGTCTGCAGCGCCGCGATGGCGAGCAGGCCGCGGGCATAGCGCGGCGCTGGCCGACGCAGCGCTGCGATCAGAAGCCCGAGTGCGGTCAGCACGACCAGCGCGCCGATCCGGTGCGTGACGTGGATGGCCGTGAGCGCTGCGAAGGGCAGGGCGCTGCCATCGGCCTGCACGCCCAGACCACGCTGCAGCGTGAAGCCGGCGTCGAAGTCCATCGGCGGCCACCACTGGCCCTGGCAGGTCGGCACGTCCTGGCACGCCAGCACCGCGTAATTGGTGCTCACCCAGCCGCCCAGCGCGACCTGCAGGACAACGAGCCCGAGCACCGCCCAGGCGGCCATGCGCAGCGTGGCCGGCAGCGCGAGTGGCTGCGGGGCATGCCGGCGGGTCTGCACGGCCAGCAGCGCGAGCAGGCCGATGCCGCCGAGCAAGTGGCCGGTGACAATGGCAGGGTAGAGCTTCATCGTCACCGTCAGTGCGCCGAACGCGCCCTGCAGGCAAACCCAGATGAAGGCGAGTGCCGCCCAACCCGGCGCGATCAGCCGCGCCTGCGCCGGATCGCTGCGGCGCAGACGGCGCACGGCCAGCATGCTCCACACCATCAGCACCGTCAGCAGCACGCCGACGCCCGTGGCCAGGTAGCGGTGGATCATCTCGACCCAGGCCTTGCCGTGGGTGACCGGGCCGGTGGGCATCGTGGCTTGTGCCTGCGTGATCTGGTGGATGGCGCCGAACGGACTGGAGTTGCCGTAGCAGCCGGGCCAGTCGGGGCAACCCAGACCGGAATCGGTCAGCCGCGTGAAGGCGCCGAACAGCACGAGATCGAAGGTGAGGAACAGCGTGACCAGCGTCAGCGCCCGCAGCCGCTGCGGCACGGACTCGCCGCGGTGGCGCCACGCCAGCCAGGTCAGCGGCAGCGTGGCCAGTGCGGCCGCCAGCAGCGCGATCTGCGCCAGCGGGCCGAGGTCGATCAGGTCGGTCGGGTTCATGGCGGTTCGTGCGGTCCTGGGCCTCAGCGGGCGAGGCCCGGCGTGGTGGTCACCGGGCCGACGATGGCTGGATCGCGTCCGGCACGGTCCCAGGATGTGGAGGCACGCAGCACGCGCTCGATGTCGCGCTTGACCTTGGCGGGCTCGAATGCCGCAGGGAACCGCATCATCCACACGCCCATCGGGTCGACGAGGTAGAGGTGGGCCGACAGTGGCTCGCCCTGCGCGGGCTTGAGCCAGGCGGCCACCGCTTCGCGCGGTGCGCGCAGCACGCTGGCTTCGACCAGCGCCGGCAGCAGATCGGCGCGCGGCGGCTGGTCGCCGGTGACCAGCCAGACACGGTCGAGCCGGTCCTTTTCCTTGCCCAGCGTCTCGCGCAGCTGGCGCTGGGCGTACAGCAGCTTTTCGCAGGTGCCGTCGCAGGCGCCATCGGCCACGACCACCAGCAACCATTGGTCGCGCAGACTGCGTGGATCGACCGGCTTGCCCTGCAGGTCCGTCAGCGGCAGCGCGGCGGCGGCCGGGAGATCGACCGGGGGCTGGATCAGCGTGCCATGCGCCGGTTGGCCGGTCGGGTGGACGACATAGAAGGTGAAGTACGAGGCGAGCACGGGTGATGCGCAGGCCAGCATGATCAACGCCATCTTCAGCCGACCCAGACGAGTGCGTTGCGGCAGCTCCAGTACGGCCGATGGTGAAGGCAGTTCGTGGACCGACAGGTTCAGCGGTTGAGCGGCATTCGGAGCGTCATGCGACATGGGAAGCGGCCTGCCTGCGCGGGCGAATGAGTTGGAACCAGACGTACAGCCCTGCCATGAGGGTGCTGAGGGCGAACCACTGGGCAGCGTAGCCATGGTGCTTGTCGACACCGACCGACGGAGCGGCCCAGTGGCGCAGCAGGCCCTCGTCCGGCGGTCCTTCGGTCTGGAGCAGCGCGACCGGTCGCAGGCTCAAGCCAGACTCGCGGGCGGCAGCGGCGATGTCGAGATTCTGACGGATGGGGCCGGATTCGACGCCACCGAAGTCGAACAGCCTCGACGGGTTGGGGATGATGCGGGCGACGACGGTCACGGCCTCTGCATCCGGCGTCTTCACCGGCGGCAGGTCTTCGCGCCTCAGGGCATTGCGGGGGGCCCAGCCGCGCTCCACGAGCACGGCGGTGCCGTCGGCGAGCAGCAGCGGCGTCACCACATGGAAGCCCACCCGGCCGTCCATCGGCCGGTTGTCGAGGAACAGTGTCGCACGCACCATCCAGCGGCCTTGCAGCCGGATGCGGCGCTGCGTCTGGGCTTCGACCTCGTCGGGCGTGCGCGCCAGATCGGCAGCGGCCAGCTCTGGCAGCTGCAGGCGTGCATCCAGCAGGGCCTGACGTTCGATTTTCTGGGTCGCCCGGTCCAGCTGCCACACGCCCAGACGCGCTGTTCCGACCACGCCGATGACGGTGGCCAGCAGGATCAGCCAGCGTTGGTGGCGATGTCGGGACAAGGTCATGGAGATGGTCGCAGGGATGGGGTGGTGGTGGAATAATCCGACGTCATGAAAATCATCATCGCGCTGGCGTTTGTCGCCATTCTGGCCGCCCTGGCTTCGGCTGGCCTCTTCATGATCAAGCGCGGATCGGAAGATCAGCAGGCCACCAAGGGACGCATGGCCCGTGCACTGGCGATCCGCGTTGGGCTCTCGGTCAGTGTCTTCCTTTTCGTGCTGCTGAGCTACTTCATGGGCTGGATCGAGCCGACGGGCCTGCCGATCGGACGCTGAGGCGTGCAACGGCGATGGCCTCCAGGGAGGGTCAACAAAAAGAGCGCCGAAGCGCTCTTTTTTGTTTCAGGCAGGGCGCCGGTCGACCGACGCCACGCCATCACATCCAGTAGACGATGAAGTAGAGGCCCAGCCACACCACGTCCACGAAGTGCCAGTACCAGGCGGCGCCTTCGAAGCCGAAGTGGCGCTCGGGCGTGAAGTGGCCCTTCATCAGGCGGATGGTCATGACCAGCAGCATGACGGTGCCGACGAACACATGGAAACCGTGGAAGCCGGTCAGCATGAAGAAGGTCGAGCCGTAGACGCCGGAGCTGAGCTTGAGGTTCAGTTCATGGTAGGCGTGGAAATACTCGTAGCCTTGGCAACCCAGGAAGGTGGCGCCCAGCAGGACGGTGATCCACATCCAGCCGATGGCCTTGGCGCGCTGGTTGGCGATCAGTGCGTGGTGGGCGATCGTCAGCGTCACGCCCGAACTCAGCAGCAGACCGGTGTTGATGGTCGGCAGCGGCCACGGACCCATGGTCTGGAACGGCTCGACGACACCCGCCGGCGAAGCGGTGGCACCGGCAGCGGCGCTTGGCCACACACCCTTGAAGTCTGGCCACAGCAGCGCGTTGTCCAGGCTGCCCAGACTCGGCACCGACTGTGTACGCGCCCAGTACAGCGCGCCGAAGAACGCGGCAAAGAACATCACTTCCGAGAAGATGAACCACGCCATGCTCCAGCGGTGCGAGACATCGACGCGGTTGCTGAGCATGCCGGCTTCGGCTTCACCTGCGGCTTCGCCGAACCACTGGCGCAGCACGAAGACCGTCCACAGCAGGCCGAACAGCAGCGAGTACGCCCCCCAGCCATGGCCGTTGACCCACTGGCCTGCGCCCAGGATCACGAAGAACAGGCCGATGGCCGTCATCACCGGATGCCGCGAGGGCGCCGGAACATAGTAGTAAGGCGTCACGCCCTTGGTTGTTGCCGACATGAGTTGCTCCTGGAATCCGTGTCGCGAATGTTGTGTTGTGTCGTGTTGGACTGGCTCAGCCCGCGATCCAGCGGACCAGCACCACCAGCAGGCCGACAAACAGCGCTGCGCTGAGCAGGCCGGCCAGGATGATGTGCACGGGGTTGAGCTGGTTGATGTCGTTCTGGTGATCGGCCCCGCGGCGGATGCCGAAGAAGGACCAGGCCACGGCCTTCATGCTCTGGCCGAACGAACTCTTGCGCTGCACTGCATCGCGCAAGTCGTCTGCCGAAGTCCGCTGTTCCTGGGTCATGAGCGCACCCCTTGCCGCAGCACGGGTGCAGCCGATCCGGTGACCGGTGCCGCTGGTGTCTTGGAGCCGACTTCGAAGAAGGTGTAGGACAGCGTGATGGTGGTCACGTCCTTGGACAGCTTCGGGTCGATCACGAACACCACGGGCCAGCGCTTGGACTCGCCAGGTGCCAGCGTGTACTGGTTGAAGCAGAAACACTCCAGCTTGTTGAAGTGGGCCATGGCCTGCTTCGGGGCGTAGCTGGGAATGGCCTGCGCGGACATCGTGCGGTTCTGGACGTTGCGGAACTCGTACATCACCGTGGTCACTTCGCCGGGATGGACCTGGACGGAAGACTGGGCGGGCTTGAAGTCCCATGGGCCGCGGGCGTTGGCATCGAACTCGACCGTGATGGTGCGGCTGGTGTCGACCTGGGTGTTGGCCTTGCCGGTGACCCCTGCGTCAAGCTGCTCGCTGCGGCTGAGGATGTTGATGCCGAGCGCTTCGCAGATGGACTTGTACATCGGCACCATGGCATAGCCGAAGCCGAACATCGCCACGGCGATGACCCCCAGCTTCCCCAGCATGTGCTTGTTGTCGCGCTGGAGGCCGAGGTCCTTCCGCGAGTCGCTCATCGAACAGCCCCCGACATCAGTGCGACCCGGGCCATGAAGCCGACGAAGAACACCAGCGCCACCGTGGCCAGGATCAGCCCGAGTCGCACATTGCTGCGCCGTTTTTCTTCGTTGTTCATGGCAGGTCGTCCTTGGTCGATCAGAACTTCAGCACCTTGGTGGCGGTGACGTCCAGCGTGGGCGGGGTCTCGAAGGTGTGGAACGGAGCCGGCGACGGCACTTCCCATTCCAGGCCTTCAGCGCCTTCCCACGGCTTCTGCGGGGCCTTGGCACCCTTGCCGCGCATCATCGGTACGACGACGAACAGGAAGAAGTAGACCTGCATCAGACCGAAGCCCAGCGCACCGATCGACGCGATCATGTTGAAGTCGGCGAACTGCAGCGGATAGTCCGCGTACCGGCGCGGCATGCCAGCCATGCCCAGGAAGTGCATCGGGAAGAAGGTGATGTTGAAGGTGACCAGCGAGCCCCAGAAGTGGAACTTGCCGCGGCCTTCGGAGTACATCGTGCCGGTCCACTTCGGACCCCAGTAGTACACGCCACCGAACATCGCGAACAGCGAGCCGGCCACCAGCACGTAGTGGAAGTGCGCCACGACGTAGTAGGTGTCCTGCAGGTTGATGTCGATCGGGGCCATCGACAGGATCAGGCCGGTGAAGCCGCCCATCGTGAACACGAAGATGAAGCCCACGGCCCACAGCATCGGGGTCTCGAAGGTCATCGAGCCGCGCCACATCGTCGCGATCCAGTTGAACACCTTCACGCCGGTCGGCACCGAGATCAGCATCGTCGCGTACATGAAGAACAGCTGGCCCGTCAGCGGCATGCCGGTCGTGTACATGTGGTGGGCCCACACGATGAATGACAGGATGGCGATGGAGGCAGTGGCATACACCATCGAGGCGTAGCCGAACAGGCGCTTGCGGGCGAAGGCCGGGATGATCTGGCTCACGATGCCGAAGGCCGGCAGGATCATGATGTAGACCTCGGGGTGACCGAAGAACCAGAACACGTGCTGGTACATGATCGGGTCACCGCCGCCGGCGGGATTGAAGAAGCTGGTCCCGAAGTGGCGGTCCGTCAGCGTCATGGTGATCGCACCGGCCAGCACGGGCATGACCGCGATCAGCAGGTAGGCGGTGATCAGCCAGGTCCAGACGAACATCGGCATCTTCATCAGCGTCATGCCGGGCGCGCGCATGTTCAGGATGGTGACGACGATGTTGATCGAGCCCATGATCGACGAGGCGCCCAGGATGTGCATCGCGAAGATGCCGGCATCCATCGACGGGCCCATCTGCAGCGTCAGCGGGGCGTAGAGCGTCCAGCCGGCGGCGGGTGCGCCACCGGGCATGAAGAAGCTCGACACCAGCATGATCGCGGCGGGAATCATCAGCCAGAAGCTGAAGTTGTTCATCCGCGCGAAGGCCATGTCGCCTGCGCCGATCTGCAGCGGGATCATCCAGTTCGCGAAGCCCACGAAGGCCGGCATGATCGCGCCGAACACCATGATCAGCCCGTGCATCGTGGTGAACTGGTTGAACAGCTCAGGGTTCACGAACTGCAGGCCCGGCTGGAACAGCTCGAGCCGGATCAGCAGCGCGAGGATGCCGCCGATCATCAGCATCGTGAAGGAGAACAGCATGTACAGCGTGCCGATGTCCTTGTGGTTGGTCGCAAAGACCCAGCGACGCCAGCCGTGGGGAGCGTGGTGGTCGTCATGGGCATGGTCGTCATGCCCGTGACCGTGACCGCCCGGATGGAGAACTGCGCTCATGGGTAGTGATCCTCTGGAATGTCGTCGTGGTTACTTGCGAGCAGCGACCACTTCGGCCGGCTGGACGATCTGTTCGGTCTTGTTGGACCAGTTGTTCTTGGTGAACGTGATCACGGCGGCGATCTCGGTGTCCGAGAGCTGCTTCCATGACGGCATCGCACCATTGTTCTGGCCGTGCAGCAGCACCGCGATCTGCTTGCCCTTGTCGGCGTCGAGCACGACTGGCGAGCCATCCAGCGGCTTGACCGGGCCGCCACCCTTGCCGTTGGCCTGGTGGCAGGCGGCGCAGTTGTTGGCGTAGACCTTCTCGCCGCGGGCGATCAGATCCGGCAGCTTCCATTCCTTGGCCGGATCGTCGGCCAAGGCGGCCAGCTTCTTCTTCTCGCCGGCGACCCATGTGGTGTACTCCACGTCGGTCACGACCTTGACGTGGATCGGCATGTAGGCGTGTTCCTTGCCGCACAGCTCGGCGCACTGGCCGTAGAAGTCCCCGGTCTTGTCTGCGCGGAACCATGTGTCGCGCACGAAACCGGGAATCGCATCCTGCTTGACGCCGAAGGCCGGGATCATCCAGGCGTGGATGACGTCGTTGGCGGTGGTGATGATGCGGATCTTCTTGCCGACCGGCACGACCAGCGGGTTGTCCACCTTCAGAAGGTAGTTGTCACCCTCGGGCTTGCCGGCGTCCGACATGGCACGCTGGGTGGTGTCGAGCGTCTGCAGGAAGCTGATGCCTTCGCCTTCGCCCTTCAGGTAGTCGTAGCCCCACTTCCACTGGTAGCCGGTGGCCTTGATGGTCACGTCGGCATTGGTGGTGTCTTTCATCGCCACGACGGTCTTGGTCGCCATGGCGCCCATGCCGATGACGATGATGAAGGGCACGACCGTCCATGCGATCTCGACCGCAACGCTTTCATGGAAATTCGCCGGCTTGTGCCCCCTGGACTTGCGGTGCTTGATGATCGAATAGAACATCACGCCGAACACGGCCAGACAGATCACACCGCAGATGACCATCATCACCACGTGCAGCCAGTGCTGTTCGGTGGCGATCTGTGTGGCAGGCGTCTGGAAGTCCATCTGACGGACGCCCGGACCACCGGGCAGATCGTTCACTGCCAGTGCCATGGTTGTGACCATGGAAGCACATGCAGCCAGACTCCACTGGCTCGCATGGCGCCACAGAGCTTTCTTCATCATCATCTGCGCTCTCTTTCTCTACCAGATCGGCTGGCCGGTGGCCGCCGCGGACATAGTGTCTTGTCTGTCTGCAAACATGCACCACCAGCACCGACCCGCCATCAGGAAGCGTCCGGATGACTGGAGCGGAAAACCAGTGGGTGTGGATTGATCTCCGTCAGCAGCGATCCGAAGGCTATTTGATTCGGATCATTGCAAAGGCTATCGAACAGGCTGCGAATTTTAGGCGCTGATATCAATGCGGGGCAATGTTTCGCATGGCGTGGCGGCTGTACCGCACTCAGTCCGCACGCCCGGGGTTGCGCTGGCGCGTCATTTCACGCATGGCATCGAGCGAAATCTCCGTCTGTGCCCCCATCCGCGCTCGGGTGACCGGACGGAATGCATGCCCGTAGATGATCTCGAACCCCAGGTGCAGCCGCCCGTCGGCACCAGTCAGATGCTGTGTCAGGGCCATGTCCAGTTTGCGGCGCCAGTCGTGGCCGCGCAATCCGGGTTGACGCGCAGGCGCGGTGTTGCACCCGAGTCCACGCAGCTCGGCCAGCAGCGCCGCGGGGCTGTCCCAGGTCAGGGTCAGGCGCTCCATGTCCATGACCGGATCGGCAAACCCGGCATGCACCAGCTCGTCGCCCAGGTCGTGCATGTCGACCCACGGGCTGCCTGGCGGGCCCCAGCCAAGTTCGGCATAGACCGCGTGCAGCTCCTTGAGTGTGTCCGGTCCGAAGCACGAGAACATCAGAAACCCGTCCACTTCCAATGCGGCGTGCCAGCGTGGCAGCAGCGCCGGAAGGTCATCGACCCAGTGGAGCATCATGTTGGCCCACAGCAACTCGGCGGTGGGTGGGCTCCACGAACTTTCGGCCCGTGCCTGCTGGCCGATCAGACGCTGCCACCAGCGCGGACCTGTTTCCGCGCCGGCAAAGGCTTCGGGCATGGGCAGGTCATCGCAGCCGTACGGCAGGAGGCGGGCCTGCGGATAATGCGCCTTCAGCAGGGCGGTGCTGCCCGAGGTGGGGCTCCACCAGTCGATGACCCGGGCGGGCTGGCGGCGTACCAGCGACAGGCGGTCGGCCATGCGACGGGCGATCTCCTCATGCAGCCAGGGTGCGGCGTGGCTGGTGGTGCGTCGAAGGTGGCGTTGCAGCGCGGCGGCGTCGATCCGGGGCGTGCGTCGGGCGGTGGTGGTGGGTTCGGCCATGGTGGCGGAACTGTATAGTCAGCCGGACATGACTCTGCGCAACTCACGGCCCGTTCTTGCCTGGCGCACCTTGGCTGCCACCTGGCGCTGGACGCCGGGCTCGGCCTGCCAGATCTGCGCCAGCTGGCAGCGCGATGCGGTCTGCGACGAATGCCAGCGCCGGTTTCTTCGCCCGTGCCACCGCTGCCGCTGCTGTGCGGCGGCGCTGGCCGGTCTGAACGAGGTCTGTGGTCGCTGCATCCTGCGCCCGCCGGCCTTCGACCAGACGCTGGCGGCGGTCGATTACGCGTATCCCTGGGACGGGCTGGTCACGCGCTTCAAGTTCGGTGGTGCCTGCGAGCTGGCCAGGCCGCTGGCGGACCTGATGAGCGAGGCGCTCTGGACCGCCGCGGAACAGATCGGCTTCGAGCCACCCGATGTGCTGTTGCCGGTGCCGCTGTCCGCGGCCCGGCAGCGCGAGCGCGGCTACAACCAGGCGTGGGAGCTGGCGCGCCGCATCGGGCCTGCGCTGGAGGTGCCCAGCCACGCGCGCTGGGTCGAGCGTGTGCTCGACACGCCGCACCAGACCGGCCTGCCGCGTGCCGAGCGTCTGCACAACCTGCGCGGCGCGTTCGCGGTGACGCCTGCAGGCCGGGCCGGGCTGGCGGGCCGCCGTGTGGCGATCCTCGACGATGTGATGACGACCGGCGCGACGCTGGACGCGCTGGCCGCGACCGTGCGCCGAGCGGGCGCCACGGCAGTGCAGAGCTGGGTGTTCGCGCGCACGGTGAGCGATGATGCGGCCCCCTGACCGACCGCCGTCCTGCCGCCCCGCACCATGTTCCGCATCGTTCTCGTCCACCCCGAAATCCCGCCCAACACCGGCAACGTGATCCGGCTGGCGGCCAACACCGGCTGCGAATTGCACCTGGTCGAGCCGCTCGGCTTCTCGATGGACGACAAGCTGCTGCGCCGCGCCGGGCTGGACTACCACGAGTACGCGCCGGTGTGCCGCCACGCATCGTGGGACGCGCTGATCGCCGAGTGCCAGCCGGATCGGGCGCGCATGTTCGCGCTCACCACCCGCGGCAGCCGGCCCCTTGCCGAGGTGGCGTGGCAACCGGGCGACTGGCTGGTGTTCGGCTGCGAAACGGGAGGCCTGCCGCCCGCATTGCGCGACACCTTTCCGCAGGCGCAGCGCGTGCGCCTGCCGATGCGGCCCGGACAGCGCAGCCTCAACCTGAGCAATGCGGTGGCGGTGACGGTGTTCGAGGCGTGGCGCCAGAACGGCTACGCCGGTGCAGTCTGAGGCGGTCTCCGCCGGCGTGGATCAGGTTTCGGCGCGGGCGCCGCGCTGCATCAGCGCCTGCACCGCCTGCTGCGGCGACCACTCGCCCTGCAGCACGGCGACCACCGCCCGGGTGATCGGCATGTCCACGCCCAGCGCCTGCGCGCGGTCGTGCACGGTGCGGGCGCTGTAGACGCCTTCCGACACATGGCCGAGTTCTTCGAGGATGCGGCCGAGCGACTGTCCTTCGGCCAGGCGCAGACCGACGCGGCGGTTGCGCGAGAGGTCGCCGGTGGCGGTGAGCACCAGATCGCCCAGACCGGACAGTCCCATGAAGGTCTCGGCCTGTGCGCCGAGCGCCAGTCCGAGCCGGGTCATCTCGGCCAGACCGCGGGTGATCAGCGCAGCACGGGCGTTCAGGCCCAGCGCCATGCCGTCGGCCATGCCGGTGGCGATGGCCAGCACGTTCTTCACCGCGCCACCCACCTCGACGCCGACCGGATCGGTGGACGAGTAGATGCGCAGGGTCGTGCTGTGCAGCGCGTCCACCGCGGCTTGCCGCAGCGTGGCGTCCTGGCTGGCGGCGACGAGCGCGGTCGGCTGTTCGCGGGCGACTTCGAGCGCGAAGCTCGGTCCGCTCAGGACGCCAGCGCGCACGCCGGGCGCCGCTTCGCGGGCGATCTCGTGGCCGAGCAGGCCGGTGCCTGCTTCGAAACCCTTGCTCAGCCAGAGCGCTGCCGACCCCACGGGCAGGCGCTGCAGCATCGCGCGCAGCGCGGCCGTCGGCGTGGCGACGATGACGAGGCCGTCCAGGCCGGCATGGGCCAGCGCGGCGTCGAAATCGGCAGTGACCGACAGCGCCGATGGCAGCGGCACGCCGGGCAGGTAGCGCCCGTTGCTGTGCTGTGCGGTGATCGCGTCGGCCTGGGCGGCGTCGCGCGCCCACAGCACCGTGGGGTGGCGCCGCGCTGCGTGCGCAGCAACGGCGGTCCCCCAGGCGCCGGCGCCCAGTACGGTGATCTGCATCAGCGCCAGCCGGCGATCAGCTGTTCAGCGCGCCGTTGCCCTGCTGGGCTTCGTACATCGCCTGGAAGTTGACTTCGGCCAGGTGCACCGGCGGGAAGCCGGCGCGCGTCACGGTGTCGGCGACGACGGCGCGCAGGTACGGGTAGACGATGCCGGGGCAGGCGATGCCCAGGATCGGCTGCATCTGCTCGGGGTCGATGTTGCGGATCTCGAAGATGCCGGCTTCCTTGGCTTCGCACAGGAACAGGGTGCGGTCGCCGAGCTTGGTGGTGACGGTGGCGGTCACGCAGACTTCATAGATGCCGTCGGCCACGGGGGCGACTTCGACGCCGAGGTTGATGTCCACGGCCGGCTGGCCCTGCTCGATCAGGATCTGCGGCGAGTTCGGCTGTTCGAGCGACAGGTCCTTCAGGTACACGCGCTGGATCTGGAACACGGGTTGTTCTTGCGTGTCGATTGCGTCAGCCATGGTCAGTTCTCGGTGGGGAAAATCAAAAAAACATCAACAAAACGCACAGGGTCTGTGCGGGTCGGCGGGAATATAGCAGCAGCGCTCCGGCGCATACTGGACCGCATGGCGCACCTCACCCTCATCCGTCACGGAGAAACCGACTCGAACCGCGTGCACCGCTTCCAGGGGCAGATGGACGTGCCGCTCAACGCCACCGGGCGGCTGCAGGCCGAGCGCCTGGCCGAGCGGCTGGCGGATGAACGCTTCGACGCGGGCGTGGTGAGCGACCTGTCGCGCACCCGGGCAACCGCTGCGCCGCTGGCCGAGCGGCTCGGATTGTCCCTGCAGCACGACGCCCGCTGGCGTGAGCAGCATTTCGGTGTCTTCGAGGGGCAGCAGGTCACGGACCTCCTCGACCGGCACCCGGACCTGTGGGCGCAGTGGATCCGCCAGGACGCCGACTTCGCGCTGCCCGGTGGCGGCGAGAGCATCCGGGCCTTCCACACGCGGGTCTGGTCGGCGCTCGACGCGCTGGCGGCAGCGCATGCCGGGCAGCGGGTGCTGGTGGTGACGCACGGCGGCGTGCTGGACATGGTCTGGCGCACGGTGCGTGGCCAGTCGCTGTCGAGCGCGCGGCAGTGCGCGATTCCGAATGCGGGCCTCAACCGGCTGCGCTGGCACGGCCCCGGGCAGGCCGAGATCGAGGTCTGGGCGGACGAGGCCCACCTGGTCGGTCTGCCGGCACAACCGTCGACGGTGTCGCTGAGCGTGCGTTACGGCGCGGGCGTGTCCGCACCCTGAACCTGGTGTGCCGCGGCCAGTGCGGCGACCGGACCGGCCAGTGCCGTGCGCACCGTGGCGCTGTCCAGCGAGCCGGCTTGCGCTGCCTGCACCATGCGCTCCAGCGTTCCGGCGTGCGGCATCACGGTGCCGAGGAACAGCGGTCGCGGCGCCTGTCCCTTCAGCACCAGCAGCGTCGGGAAGTTCTCGATGTCCAGCGCCTCGTCGCCGAGGGCGTCGCTGTGGTCCTCGATGTCGATCCAGGCGAAGCGCACGTCCGGGTGTGCCTGCGCCACCTGCGCGAAGGTGGCGGCGTAGGCCTGGCAGGCGACGCACCAGCCCGCGCACAGGCAGGCGACGGTGAGCGGCTCGGGGTGGGCGGTCGGTGCGGACATGGTTTTCAGTGTGCCAGAGCGTGCACAGGGCCACATATTCGTTCTATGCATATGGATAGTCGGTTTGAATCGTTTTCCGATGAAGTACGGGCCGGAATAATCGCCTGGTGAACTTCCAGCAACTGCGCTCCGTGCGCGAAACCGTCCGCCAAGGCTTCAACCTCACCGAAGTCGCCCTCGTCCTGCACACCTCGCAGCCCGGCGTGAGCCGGCAGATCCGCGAACTGGAGGAGGAACTCGGCGTCGAGATCTTCGTGCGCGCCGGCAAGCGGCTCACTGGGCTGACGCCGCCGGGCGAGGTCGTGCTGCCGATCGTCGAGCGGCTGCTGATCGAGGCGGACAACCTCAGGCGCGCCGGTGCCGACT
>NZ_JBFPGY010000397.1:0-15897 GCF_041083715.1 Sphaerotilus sp. | reverse complement strand
AGCCGGAACCGCGGATGCGCCAGCACCTGTGCCTGCTGCCCGGCGATCTGCACATCCAGCAGTTCAGCGAAACGGCGGCTGATGTTGCGCGCGGACTGGCGCTCGCCACGGGGTGGCGCGTAGCTCTCTGCGATGTAGTCGCGGGCCAGTTGCGTCAGCGCGGCATCCGGGTCCGGCAGCATGGCGCAGGCCATGCGCCATGCGCCGATGCTGGCACCGACCAAGTGCACGGGTGGCCCTGCTCCGCGCAGCCAGTGGCCGGACAGGAACCGGTCGATCGGCGTCAGCACCAGGCCCTTGGGTCCACCGGCCGCGGCCGCCACCGCCCGCACATCGGCCGGACGCAGCCCATGCGCAGCCAGATGCGTGCGGGCACGGGGGCCCGCGAGGATCTGCAGACTGCGCATCCAGGCCGTCTCCTCGGTGGCGTCAGCGCTTGGCGGACTCGATGACGCCGCAGGCGATGCGCGCGCCCGAGTTGCCGGTCGGCTGGGTCTTGTAGTCGTCCGGACCGGCGTGCACGATCAGACCGCGGCCAGCCAGATCGGTCGGACCACCGTCACCCAGCGTCACACCGGTCAGGTGCATGTGTGCTTCGGCACGGCCCTCGGCATCGGCTTTCAGCGCGGGCATGTCACCCGCATGGTGGTCGGCATCCTGCGCGCCATGCGGCTTGCCGGTCGGGTTGAAGTGCCCGCCGGTGCCCAGGCCGTCGCCGCTGCTGCAGTCGCCTTTTTCATGGACATGGAAGCCGTGTTCGCTCAATGGCTTCAGGCCGGTGATGACGGCGTGCGCCATGACATGGTCCCCGTGCTGCATGAAGGTGACGGTACCGCTGGCCGTGTTGCCCTTGGTGGCTTCGAGCTTCGCCGTGGCGCGGGGACCGTCGCCCATCATGCGGTCGTGCATGGAGCCCAGGCCGTCCTTCATGGAAGAACAGCCGGACAGCGCCAGAACAGCGGTCGAGATGGCCAGCAGGGTGCGAACGGGGGTCTTGGACATCGTGGTTCTCCTTGCGCGCCGACATGGCGGTCCATGCATTCTGTCCGAATCCGCACCCTTCAGCGCCCGCTCTTCAGCTTGGCGAACGCAGCTGCCATCGCTCCGCCACCTCCCGGCGCCGATGCCGGCGCGCCCCGCCCGGGACGTTGTTCACCACGCCCAGCCGGCCGGAAGCTGTTCTCGGTCTTGGCCACGGCCTTGGCCTGCACCGGTGCATCCAGCTTCATCGTCAGCGCGATGCGCTTGCGCGCCAGATCGACTTCCACGACACGCACCTTGACGATGTCGCCGGTCTTGACGATCTCGCGCGCGTCGCTGACGAACTTGTTGCTGAGCTGGCTGACGTGGACCAGTCCGTCCTGGTGCACGCCCAGATCGACGAACGCGCCGAACTGCGCCACGTTGCTCACCGTGCCTTCGAGCACCATGCCTTCGACGAGGTCCTTGATGTCCTCGACACCTTCGTTGAAGCGCGCGACCTTGAAGTCCGGCCGCGGATCGCGTCCCGGTTTTTCCAGCTCGCCAAGGATGTCCTTGACGGTGATGGCGCCGAACCGCTCGTCGGCAAAGGCTTCGGGCTTCAGCGTCCTGAGCACGTCACTGCGGCCCATCAGTTCGCTGATCGGCCGCCCTGTCTTCGCGATCATCTGCTCGACCACCGGGTAGGTTTCCGGGTGGACACCGGTGATGTCGAGCGGGTTGTCGCCGCCACGGATGCGCAGGAAACCAGCCGCCTGCTCGAAGGTCTTCGGGCCGAGGCCCGTCACATCCAGCAGTTGCCTGCGGGTGCGGAACGCGCCGTTCGTGTCCCGCCAGCGCACGATGCTCGCCGCCACCGAGGCACTCAGCCCCGACACGCGTGACAGCAACGCCGATGACGCCGTGTTCAGGTCCACGCCGACGGCGTTCACGCAGTCCTCGACCACGGTGACCAGCGTGCGCGCCAGTTCGCTCTGGTTCACGTCGTGCTGGTACTGGCCGACGCCGATGCTCTTCGGATCGATCTTGACGAGTTCAGCCAGCGGGTCCTGCAAGCGCCGCGCGATCGACACCGCACCACGCAGGCTCACGTCCAGGTCCGGCAGCTCCTTCGAGGCGAACTCCGACGCCGAGTAGACCGATGCACCCGCCTCCGACACCACGACCTTGTCGATCTGGCGGTCCGGCGCCAGTTGCTGCAGGCGCTTGATCAGGTCAGCGGCGAGCTTGTCGGTCTCGCGGCTGGCGGTGCCGTTGCCGATGGCGATCAGGTTGACGCCGTGCGTCGCACACAGCCTGGCCAGCGCGTGCAGCGCGCCTTCCCAGTCACGGCGTGGCTCGTGCGGGTAGACGGTGGACGTGTCAAGCACCTTGCCGGTGTCGCTCACCACCGCGACTTTCACACCGGTGCGGATGCCCGGGTCCAGCCCCATCACGACCCGCTTGCCCGCGGGCGCGGCCAGCAGCAGGTCGCGCAGGTTCTCGCTGAACACCTTGATCGCCACACCCTCGGCGCTCTCGCGCAGGCGGGTGAACAGGTCGCGCTCCAGGCTCAGGCTGAGCTTGACCTTCCACGTCCAGGCGATCGTCTTGCGGATCAGGTCGTCACTCGGGCGCTTCGCGTGGCTCCAGCCAAGGTGGATGGCGATCCGGCCTTCGGCCAGCGACGGCTGCCCCGTCACCGGCTCCTCGGCCAGCGCGAGCTTGACGTCCAGCAGGTCCAGCGCACGACCGCGGAACACCGCCAGCGCCCGGTGCGACGGCACGCGACTGACCGGCTCGTCGTAGTCGAAGTAGTCACGGAACTTGGCCACATCCGGGTGGTGCTCGTCCTTGCCATCCATGCGCCTGGACTTGAACAGCCCTTCTGCCCACAGCCATTCGCGCAGCTTGCCGACCAGCGCGGCATCCTCGGCCCAGCGCTCGCTCAGCAGGTCGCGCACGCCGTCCAGCACCGCCAGTGCGTCGGCAAAGCCGGCATCGGGGTTGAGGAAGGCAGCGGCTTCGGTCTTGGGGTCGAGCGACGGATCGGCGAACAGCTTGTCCGCCAGCGGCTCCAGCCCCGCCTCGCGGGCGATCAGACCCTTGGTGCGGCGCTTGACCTTGTACGGCAGATACAGGTCTTCCAGCTCCTGCTTGGTCGGCGCGGCCTCGATGGCGGCGCGCAGCGCGGGCGTCAGCTTGCCCTGCTCGTCGATGCTCTTGAGCACCGCGTCGCGCCGGTCCTCCAGCTCGCGCAGGTAGCCCAGCCGCGACTCCAGCTCGCGCAGCTGGATGTCGTCGAGCCCGTCGGTGACTTCCTTGCGGTAGCGGGCGATGAACGGCACCGTGGCACCGCTGTCCAGCAGGTCGATGGCGGCCTTGACCTGGGCCGGGCGGACCTTCAGCTCTGTTGCGAGCTGAAGCAGGATCTTCTGAGCGTGTTGTGCGTGTTCCAAACCGGTGAAAGGGCAGTTGGAGAGGCGGCGGAGTTTGCCATACCCGGTTGGATGGCCACGGAACGGGCGGCCTGCGGCGAGGAAGTACAGTCTCGCGATGCGCATATTGCTGGTGGAAGACGACGAACCGTTGGCGCTGGCCCTCCGTGAAGGTCTGGCGCGGGTGGGTTTTGCAACCGAAGTGCTGGGAACCGCGGAAGAGGCCGATGCCGTGCTGTCCTGCACCCAGTACGACCTGGTCCTGCTCGACATCGGCCTGCCTCGGATGTCGGGGCTCGACCTGCTGCGCCGGTTGCGGGAGCGCCGCAATGCGGTACCGATCCTGGTGCTGACGGCACGCGACGGCATCCCGGACCGCGTGGCCGGACTCACGTCCGGCGCCGATGACTACATGGCCAAGCCCTTCCACTGGCAGGAACTGGTTGCGCGCTGCCAGGCGCTGATTCGACGCAGCCGATCCGCCTGCAGTTCAGTGATCCAGCTGGGACGGCTGACACTGGACATCGGCCGCCAGGAAGCGCAGTCCGGCGACCAGCCGCTGGCCCTGACCGGACGCGAGTGGGACCTGCTGGTGCAACTCATGCTCGGTGCGCCGAACGTGGTGGCCAAGGACCGCCTGATCGACAGCCTGAGCCGCTGGGACCACGAGATCACGCCAAACGCCATCGAGATCTATGCCTCGCGGCTGCGCACCAAGCTGCAGGGCGCAGGCGTGACGCTGCGCACGGTGCGCGGCATGGGCTATCGGCTGGATGCGGATCCCGACATCGAATCCATGCCGGACCTGCTGCCGTGAACCGGCTGGTGACGATGAACCGGCGCGTCTCGCTGGTCCACCGGCTGCTGGTGCTGCTGCTGACACCGCTGCTGCTGGTCGGCAGCCTCGGGGCCTGGGTCGACTATCTGCAGGCGCGCCGCCTGACCGATGACGCCTTCGACCAGGTCCTGGCCAGCACCGCGATCGGCCTCGCCGCCCGACTTGAAACCGACCGGGACCATGACCTCAGCAACCACCTGGACGCCATGGTCGAGGTGGTCAACAAGGTGGAGGCCGGCGACCGGATGCACTTCCTGGTCCGGCGCACCGACGGCAGCGTGGTCGCAGGGGAGCCTCGGCTCTCCGAACTCGCCGTCACCGAAATGCCAGCCACGCCTCCGCTGATGTTCCGGAACGGGCAGTACGCCGAGCAGCCTGTCCGCGCAGTGACCTACCACTACACCGGGCCGGATGGCAATGCGCTGATCGTGGTGGCGCAGGCCCGCCACCGCCGGATCGAAGCCGCCCGCCACATCATCGCCACATCGATGGTGATCAATCTGGTGATGCTGGCCGTGATCGTGCTGGCGGTGGTGCTGGCAGTCCGACAGGCCATCGCACCGCTGCACGAACTGGGCAGGCGCGTCTCGACCCATGACGTGGAACACCTGCGTCCGCTGCGCTTGCGGGGCGTTCAGGCCGAAGTGCTGCCGCTGGTCCGGGCGCTGAATCGGCTGGTCGCTCGCGTGCGGCAGGACGCAGAGACACGCCAGACCTTTCTCAGCCACGCGGCGCACCAGCTCCGTACTCCACTGGCCGGGCTGCAGGCGCAGATCGAGCTGATGCCACTGCCCGCGGATCCGAAAGCACGCCAGCAGTGGGGCTCCGTCGAGCGCAGCGTGCAGCGTCTGGTGGGGCTGAGTCAGCGCATGCTGTCGCTGGCGCGGGTCAGCGATGGTGCGGAGGACGCCATCCGGATGGGGCCGGTCCACCTGCGCAGTCTGCTGGTGGAAGTGGCGAGCCTGCGGCTCGATGCGGCGCTGGCGCGTGGCATGGATCTGGGTTTCGAGGTCCACGAGGCCACGGTGCACGGCGCACACTGGATGCTGCTGGAGTTGCTGCTGAATCTGGTCGACAACGCCATCAGCCATTGCCCACCGGGCAGCACGGTCACCGTGCGTTGCGGTCAGCAACCCGGTGCGGGTGGGTTTCTCCAGGTCGAAGACAACGGTCCGGGCATTGCGCCGCAGGACCGGCGCCGCGTCTTCGAACGCTTCGTGCGGTTGACCTCGCATGGCCAGGGCAGCGGTCTGGGGCTGGCCATCGTCGAGCGCATCGCACTTCGCCATGGCGCAGTGATCGCGCTGGAATCCGGAGCCGGCGGACGCGGAACAACGGTCACCTTGCACTTTCGGCACGTTCCGATACCGAAATCGTCAGCGATCTGAAGGCTGGCGCGCCGAATCATGGTTTCTACCAACCATGCGAGCCGCCATGCCCCTGCATCCAGAAACCCGTACCACGCCCACACGCCCACATCCGCTGCCACTGCGCGTGCTGCACTGGCTCACGGCTGGTGGACTGGTTCTGGCCTTCGCGCTGGCGCTGGGCCGTGACGCCGTCGATGCGGAAGGAACCCGCCGCCTGATGCTGGGCGCCCACCGCTGGATCGGCCTGCTGATCTGGGCCGCCACCTGGGGCCGCGTGAGCGTCAAGCTGCATGCGTTGATCACTGATTGGCACAGGGGCCGGGATCTGGCGTCCGCCACGGACACCACGCCCTTGGCCACGCGGCTGGCGGCCTTCGGCGCCCATGGCCTGATGTACCTCGGCCTGCTGGCGCTGCCACTGCTGGGCTGGGCGCTGTCCAGCGCCCATGGGGTGGATCTGTCGATCGGCCCGGTTCACCTGCCTGCACTGGTCGACGCCGATCCAGACCTGGCGGACACGCTGGACGACACCCACAGCTACCTGGGCTACGCCCTGGGCGGACTGATTGGGTTGCACCTCCTGGCCGTGGTGTGGCACCAGCGCTGGCGCCGGGATGACGTCCTGAGCCGGATGCTGCCGGGCCATGCCCGCTGATCGCCGCCACATCGCTTTTCTACCTGGTCACCTCGCGCTTTTCCTTTCGCGCTCCACTTCCACCCGTTGATTCCTTGATCCCCGCATGCTGAAACCTCTGCACCGTCTCCCCGCCTCGATCGGCACCCTGGGCCTGATGTCGCTGGCCGTCCTGGGCACGCCCGCACACGCCGTGCCCTCCTACGCCCGCCAGACCGGCATGGAATGCGCCGGCTGCCACGTCGGCGCTTTCGGCCCGCAGCTCACGCCCGCTGGCATCCAGTTCAAGCTTGGCGGCTACACCGACATGGACGGCAAGAGCGGCAAGGTGCCACTGTCGGCGATGGTCGTGGCCGCCTTTGCCCGCACCCGCGCCCCGCAGGACCCAGCCCCGGACCACCTGAAGACCAACAACAACACGACGCTGGACGAAGCCTCGGTGTTCCTGGCGGGTCGACTGGCCGACCATGTCGGCAGCTTCGCGCAAGTCACCTACGACGGCATCGGGCACTCCACCGCCCTCGACCAGGTCGATGTGCGCGCGGCGGGCACCGTGAAACTCGGCGGCGTGGACACACTGCTCGGGGTGTCCCTGAACAACAACCCGTCGGTGCAGGACCCCTTCAACACGCTGCCGGCCTGGGGCTATCCCTACAAGAGTCCCGCTGCCGGATTCGGCACTGGCGCCGCCGCCAGTCTGCTCAACGGCGGACTGGCGCAGCGTGTGATCGGCGCCTCGGCCTATGCGTTCATGAACCAGTCGGTCTACGCGGAACTGGGCAGCTACCGGTCACTGTCGTCGAGCCTGCAGAGCAAGCTGGGCGCGGGCCCCGACACGCAGCGCCTCGGCGGCAACGCCTACTGGCGCCTGGCCTATTTCAAGGATCTGAAGACCCGCAATTACTCGCTTGGCCTGTTTGGCTGGAACGCCCGCCTCGCGCCCGACCGCCTGGCCGCCGACACGCAGGACCACTACGCGGACGCCGGCATCGACGGCAGCTACCAGTTCCTGGGAACCCGCGAGCACATGGTCACCATCAATGGGTCCTGGCTGCGCGAACGCAAGCTCGAAGCCGCCACCGGCGACACGAGCCGACTGCGCGAACAGCGCCTGAACGCCAGCTACCACTTCAACCAGACCTGGGGCGCGAGCGCTGGCTGGTTCAACACGACCGGCAGCGCCTCCGACGCATCGACCCTGGGCCGACTCGTCCAGATCGACTGGACGCCGTGGGGCAAGGAAGACAGCGAGACGCCGGTGCTCTGGAGCCCGCTGAACTTGCGTCTGGGCGCGCAATACTGGATGTACAGCCGCTTCGAAGGCGAACGTGCCGGCGCAACGGACCACAACACGCTGCATCTCTTCGCCTGGACCAGCTTCTGATGGCACGCCGCACTCCACCCACGGGCCTGCGGCGGGCGCTGCTGGCCGCCGCTTGCACACTGAGCCTGACCGCGCCCATGGCCCACGCCCAAGCGCAGGCCACCGTCGATCTCAAGAAGGCCGCCGGACTGTTTGCCACCCATTGCTCGGAATGCCACAGCGTCAAGGAAGGCAAGGACAAGAAGGGGCCGTCGCTGTTCGCGGTCATCGGCCGCAAGGCGGGCGTGGTGCCCGGCTTCGTCTACTCCGACGCCTTGCGCCAGAGCGGACTGGTCTGGTCGCCCGCCGTGCTGGACCGCTACATCGCCTCCCCGGCCGGCACCGTCCCCGGCGGCAAGATGAAGTACGACGGTCTGGCCGAGGCGCCAGACCGTGCACTGGTCATTGCCTACCTGACCTCGGTGTCCGGGCCGCACTGAGCGGTTCTGCCCGGGCCACAGTCACGCTCACTGCATGTGCCAGCCGTGGCTCACGGTGATGGACTGCCCCGTGAGCGCGCTGGTGGGGAAGGCGGCCAGGAAAATGGCCGTCTGCGCCACGTCCTGCGTGGTGGTGAACTCGCCGTCCACCGTCTCCTTGAGCATGACGTTCTTGATGACCTCGGCCTCGGTGATGCCCAAGGCCTTGGCCTGCTCGGGGATCTGCTTGTCGACCAGTGGTGTGCGCACGAATCCCGGGCAGATGACGTTGGCGCGGATGCGGTCCTTCGCGCCTTCCTTGGCCACGACCTTGGCCAGACCGATCAGGGCGTGCTTGGCCGCGACATACGGGGCCTTCAGCGGCGAGGCCTCGTGCGAATGCACCGACCCCATGTACAGGATCGTACCGCCGTTGCCGCACTGGATCATCGCGCGCATGCAGGCCCGCGTCGTCAGGAAGGCGCCGTCGAGGTGGATCGCCACCAGCTTGCGCCAGTCCTCGAACTTGAAGTCCACCAGTGCGCTGATGATCTGGATGCCGGCATTGCTGATGAGGATGTCGACCCGGCCGTAGGCGGCCATGACCTGGGCCACGCCCGCATCGACCTGGGCTTCGTCGGTGACGTTCATGGTGACGCCCATCGCCGTGCCACCGGCCTGGGTGATTTCCTGCGCGGTCGCGGCGGCCGCGTCGCCAGACAGGTCGGCAATGACCACCAGCGCGCCTTCACGGGCGTACTCGAAGGCAATCTCCTTGCCGATGCCGCTTGCGGCGCCAGTGATGATGGCCACTTTTCCCTGGAGTTGCATGGAATTTCCTTGTTGAAGATTGCGTGTTGATGGGAATTGCACGGCGTCATCGCGCCAGGTAATCGTGCACCACGGTGCCCAGCGGCAGCGTGAGATCGGCCAGGATGTGCACGGTCGACAGCACCTCCAGCACCGGCAGGTCTGCGACGGGAGCGAGCGCATGGTCGCGCAGGTCCAGCGCCCCCGGGCCAGACCAGGCGCCTTTGACCTGGATGTCCACCAGGCCATAGCGCACCAGCTCGCAGATGCGCGGCGTCCCGTCCACATGGGGAATGATCTTGAGCAGGAAGTTCGGCTCGGCCATCGATGCACGGACCTTGTCTGCATCGAGCGCCTGGTGCTTGAAGCCCATGGTGCCCGTGGCGACCCGGAAATCGCTGTAGTCCAGCGTGCCCATGAGCGTGTCCGCGTGGACCCGGAGTTCGGGCTTGCCCAGCTTCTTGGGAAAGCCCCAGAGTTCCCGTCCCGCTGCGATCGGTGGGTGGTCGTCGAGGTACATCGAGAGCACGAAGCCACCGCGAACGCCATCGAGCGTCACCGGGATCACCTGCCCTGATTCGCAGTAGTGGCCGAAACCGGTCGAGTCCGGCATGTTGATGAACTCGAACTTCACCACCGGCTCGGCGAGCTGCAGCGGCGCCGGGATCATGCGGCGCAGCGCCTCAGGGTCGGTACGGTACGTGATGATCAGGTATTCGCGGTCGACGAACCGGTACGGACCCCGTGGATACGCCGGGTTGGCGATGGGCATCGCAAAGGCATTGGCGCGTACTTCCTCTTCGGTCATGGACGATCCTCCTGTTCCATCTCGTGCACCATCATGCCGACGCCCGGTGGCAGGGGGCGCAGCCACCGCTTGTTGTTCAGCATCCGCAAAGCATCTCTTGTGCCGGCCTGCCAGCGTGCGTCCAGCCGCGATCGACCGAAGTCGATGTCCTTGCTGTGGTCGTCCGTGGGCAAGGCTTTCATGATCAGCCGCACGATGTTGACCGTGCTGCGACAGCCGAGGCGGCTCAGACGGGCCAACGCCGGATCGTCGCGTGCGGCCTCCGGCAGGTGGCGGGACAGGATGTCGATCGCACGGCGCATGTCCTGCATCTTCCGGTGATCGTCCAGATGCTCCCGGGTGCGACTGGCGAACTGGATGTCCTTCTGCCGCGCCATCGCGGCGCTGATCGAGCGCGGAGTCGCTTCGGTCGGATCCCACAGGTCCACCATGAAGCACAGGGTGTCCTGGCGTTCGGCGTCGTCCATGACGATGTCGACAGGGGTGTTCGAGTAGATGCCACCGTCCCAGTAGGCTCGACCGTCGATGACCACTGGCGGGAATCCGGGCGGCAAGGCGCCGCTGGCCATGATGTGCTGCGCTGTCAGTCGCTGGCGGGCACTGTCGAACACGGTCATCTCTGCGGTGGCCACATCGACGGCACAGACGGTGCAGCGCACATGGCCTGCGTTCAGATAATCGAAATCGACCAGCTCCTCCAAGGTCCGTTGCAGCGGCGAGGTGTCGTAGAAGCTGGCCTGCGCCGGTGGAACGTCCTGGTTGATGTTCAGTGCCGCGCCCTGGCGGGGCTCGAAGAATCCGGGCACACCACGGATCATCGTGTCCCAGAGACCGCCAGCGGCCATCCACGGCTGCAGCCACGCTGCGAGGGGGTGGTTCGACCAGCCTGCCAAGGTGTCCTCTCGACCGACTCGCTGCCAGAAGGCGCGCAGACGTTCCATCCGGCGCTCGGGGGGATTGCCTGCCAGGATCGCGCTGTTGATCGCGCCGATCGAGGTCCCCACCAGCCAGTCGGGCGGGTAACCATGTGCTGCAAGCGTCTCGCACACACCGCCCTGGTAAGCGCCCAACGCACCACCACCCTGCAGCACGATCACGGTCCTGGGGGCATCCGGCTTGAAAGGCATCGCAGGGGTCCGGACTGAAGAGGAGGTCATGGCACGGTGAAAGCGTTGGGATGCGCCACGTTCTAGCAGAACCATGTAAAGCAGTCGCGTCGGCCTAGTCCGTGTGCACCACGGCACACGACCGGCGGGGGCATCCGGAAATCCGATTCCTGGACGCTCCGGATGGACCTGCGGAGGCAGGAGAGGCTGGTAGATTCCCTGATCCGCACTTTTTCTGAGGATCCATGGACACCAGTCACTCACCGCCCGCGCAGTACCTGTGGCACCTGCTGACGCGCCTGGGTGAAGCTCAGATCCTGCTGCCCGTCATGGCAGCCATGCTGGCGTGGCTGGTCTTCCATCCGACGTCCCGTCCGCTGGCTTGGCGCTGGTGCACCGGCACGGCTGCAGCCGCCTTGCTCACCACCGGCACCAAGGTTGCATTCATCGGCTTCGGCTGGGGACTGGCCTCGATCGATTTCACAGGGTTTTCCGGCCACGCCATGTTTTCCGCGGCCATTCTTCCTTGGCTGCTGGCACTGCTGCCACTGTACCGACGCCCGCGAGTGACCGGCCTGGACCTGTTGCCAGGAGCAGGCCTGGCTCTGCTGATCGCCGTATCCCGTGTGGAAGTCGGCGCCCATTCATGGAGCGAAGTGGTGCTCGGCGGCCTGCTGGGATGGGGCATCAGCCTGTGGACCCTGGCCGTCCCCGGGGGAGCACAGCGCCCGACGCAGGTCTCGAAACTCGCGGTCGCGCTCACAACCGCCTGGCTGCTGCTGCTGCCGGTGCATGCGCCCGCATCGCATTCGCACGGCTGGGTGACCAGCCTGTCGTTGCGGATTGCGCGTCACAGCCATCCGTATACCCGGGAGCATCTCCAGCGCGAACAGCACCGCTCCCAGTTCCGCCCTCATGCAGACATGGCCAGCCTCGCGCCGAGACCGGCACGGACCGCTTGATACGCCGACTCACGCCAGCGCTTGCTCGATTTCCGCAAAGCTGTTGGCCACCGGCATGATTTCCAGAGGATGCCCCAGTTGACGCTCGATCTGGGCGCGGGAAATGACCCCTCTGACTTGGCGCGGCGACTGGGCCGTCGCTCGCTGCACGACCAGCAGATGGTCATGTCCAAGGTGCTTGAGCGTTGCGATCAGGTCGCTGATGGTGGCGGATTGCAGGCGCTCGAATTCGATGGCATCCAGTCCGGCCAGACCGGACATCACGTCGGCAACACACAGGTCGGCATAGTACATGTGGCGGTCATGCACCACGCGCATCTGTTTGTCGCCATGCAGATCGGCAAAGGTGATCAACCCTTCGATCGACGGCATGTCCGTGACGACAAACAGCATGCGCACGCCCTGGTAAATCATCATCTGCTCAGCCTGCCGAAGCGTGGACGACGGATGAATACTGGCCGCCTTGATTTTGGTCAGATCGGTCATCACCGCCAGCGCGGAGGAATTCAGGGTCACCATCGTGCTCTGACCAGGGTTCGCCTGGGCAATGGGCACGCTGGCCTCGATGTGGAATGTCCGCAACACAACATCATTGTTCATCTCGGTTCCTATGGTGATTTCGGTGCCGATTCGATGGCACCGAAGTATCTACAATAGGTCATCCCGAAAATGCCCAGACACCGAACTGCATGGTATTGACTGCCTTGTTGAAAACATAACCATCAAACAGGCACGGCAAACCATTTGGCGCTCCAATCGCGCCACTCCTCATGATTCATGATCAATATAGACAGGTATTCAACCCACCAGCAGCACGACCAGGGAAGCGAACAGGCAATAGCCGCCGAACAGGTGCCAGCGGTCCTGTTCCAGCCAGCGCGACAGCCACCGCAGCGCTGCCAATCCAGCCAGAAAGCTCAAGCACATGCCCAGCAGACCGGGGCCAGCCGCGTGCACCAGGCCTCCTGCGGCCAGTTCCGCCGGAGCCTTGGCCAACCGCAAGGCCTCTTTCACGATCACGGCCGGCGTCAGCACCACCGCCAGTGCGAAGCTGAATTCTTCGGCCCGCTTGCGCAGAACGCCCATCGACAAACCAGCTGAAATCGTCGCGCCAGAACGAGAAAACCCCCGAAATGGCAAGCAAAGCCCCTGAACTGCACCAATCGTGGCCGAACGGGCAAGCGTCAACTCCCCACCACCGCGCTCGCCAAACCGGGAGGACGCCATGATGAGCACCCCCGCACACGCCAGCGCAGCCGCCATCAGCCTGGCGTTGCCGAACAGGTGTTCGATCTCGAAACCTGGCGCGTTGTGGGCCACAACGCGCTTGATCACGTCCAGCAACAGCAGTCCGACGACGCCAGTTGCGAGCGTGGCCACCAGCACGTTGAGTGCGTTGACCTTGAAGGCCGCCGCGGACTGGAAATAGGTCGCTCGCCAGGAGGCCCAGTAGTGAACGATCACGGCGAACATCGTGCCCGTGTGCAGCATGACCAGCAGCAGAGTCATCTGCGGCGAGGTGGGGTCCAGCCCCATGAGTTTCTCCGCCACGATGACATGGGCCGAACTGGAGACAGGAAGCAGTTCGGCGGCCCCCTGGACGAGGGCAAGGACAAGAATCTGCAGCAGGTTCATGGGTGAAATGGTCGGTCTGTCAGCGTGATGCGTGACGCGGTGGCACAGCCACGGAACAGGCAGTGTCTCCACGGCATGTTTCGCAATCATTTACCTGGCAAGGCCGTGGCGGCTGCCTGTGAACATTCACACGCCGACCTCAGCGAATCGTGGCCGATTCTTCGAGACCAGGGTCCGGAGCCTGCTCGGCCAGCGGTGGATCCGACAAGCGTTCCCGCAGCGCCATCACGGCATCGACGAATGGCAGCAGGTCGAAGTTCTGCGGATCGTCATGCGCTCCGGGCAGTCCGTCATCCATGGCGCCGTGAAACGCTGGGATCAGCCAGCGTCCACTGCGGGCACTGGCCAAGACGTAGAGCAAGGCCAACCGCTCGTACTGCGCTCCAGTGAACCCCGGGCTGGGCGCCAAGGCATCGTTGCCGGCCGGGCCAGCGGGATCACGCCGGCGTGGCTGCAGCAATTCGATGTGCAGGAACCGCCCTTTCGCCACCGATTCGTCGGACTTCATTTCGAGTTTGGTCGCGCGCCATGGCTCGCTGAACGCGTGCGTTGTCGCGGTCCGACCGAGTCGGTTGACGAACACATGGGCGGAGCCGTACCGCCCGGAAAATGGCTTCAGATCATTCAGCGGGAACGAATCGTCGGGAGGAAATGCCGCCTCTCCGAGCCATGGCCAACTGGTGTCATGGATCACGAAGTACCGGGCAGGCCTGTTGTCCGCTGCCGCAGACAGTTTGGCATCCAGCACACCGCCCAGATCGTGCGCACGCACACCGAGGTCTCGCAGCAGCCTCGGCAGCATCGACTGCAGATCCCCGGTGGGTTGATCGATCAGCGCTTCCAGCGACAGCGGAAGGCTGGCGGGCGCCGGGCGGACAGATCCGTGTGGCTCGACATGCCGCAACAGGCAGCGGGCTTGCTCGACCGGCGCCCCACGGAACTGGGCCAACGTGGCATCGAACTGGCAAACCCCCAGGCCTTGCGCCGCTTGTGCCCATGGAAAGATGGCGCAAAGGAGACACAACAGCCCGGCACGGCCATGCAGACGCAGCATATTGTTGTGATCAGGCGTCATGGTCTGACGGGGGCCGCACCGTCGGCGACTCGAAAACAGCCAAGAACACGCCATGATCGCCTCTTTCTTTGTCTGTGCACTCTGAACATGTCCACGCGTTTTCGCTTTTGTTTTCTCTTCGCATCGCTGATGCTGGCCGGCATGGGGCCAGCATGTTCGCAGGTTGCCATTCCCCTGCCATCTGCATCGGAACCCGGTCAGCCAGTCCATGGCGAGCACACCCATCCCCATGCCCTGCTCCGCCAAGCCCACCTCACGCGCCTTGAGGAGCGCCTGAGCACCGACCAGGAGACGCTGCGTCGACAATGTCGGTTTGTCTCGGACATCTCGACGGCTCCGCCGCAGAACAAGGTAGTGCTGACATTCGACGACGGTCCGGAACCAGACCAGATCGAATACATCCTTGAGGTGCTGGACAAATACAGCATCCCGGCCACTTTCTTCTTCATCGGAGACAAGATGGCCCAGCACCCGGACTTGGTTGCCAAGGTGCAGGAAAAAAAACGCCACCTGATCGGCAGTCACTCGTGGGACCATCCGAACTTTCACGACATTGACGAAAATGCGCAGCGATCCGCAATCATGCGCGGTCTCGAGCAGATGCCCGCCGGCAATCAGGCCCGGTATTTCCGGTACCCCTATGGAAATTCGTCCTGCTTCGGCAACGACACCATCCATCAACAGGGGTACCACATCACGGGCTGGCATGTGGACACCTGTGACTGGGCCTTCGATCGGAATGGTTCGGTGGACACCCACGAAGCACTGTCCTGTGGCGTACTTTCACAATACCGGCACGATTTCGTGGGCCACGTGGTGGCATCCTTGCGGGCACGCCGCGGCGGCATCGTTCTGATGCACGAAATTCACCCGAACACGCTTCGACAGCTGGAAAGACTGATCCAGGAAATGCAGGCGGATGGATTCACCTTCACCAGCCTGGACGACCCCGCGATGCAGGCATCCATGCGCTAGCCGTCACCGTGCATGAAACTGGTGCCCTGATGGGCCAAGCACCAGTTTCAATCGAAAGATGAGATCTTCGGACGCCTTGATCACATCGGAGCTGAGGGCGGGATCTGCACCATGGATGATGGAATTCCGAAGGGTGATCAATCTCTTGAGTTGAAAAAACAGTCCCTTGTTTATTTTTTCATTCCTCAACAGGATCTCGGCCAGTCGGGCGCTCGACGTGGGCCGGCTGTTTCTGGGGCCCTGTGCAGAGGCGGGCGTGTAGCGGTTCGCCTCCCCGAAATCGGACAGAAGGTATTCGATCTCATTGTAGTTTTTCAGGAATTGCTCAAGGCTGCCCGGTTCCTTGGCATTCTGCCGGGGATCCAGCTGCTCCTTCAGTCTGCTGCTGGCAAGCTGAAGTCGCCGCGGATTGGTGACATCAAAGATGAAGAAAGCGATCGCCAGCAGGCTGGCCGCAAATGCGCATTGGCCGGAATTCAGGAGAACGGTCGTTTCCACCGTGCT
>NZ_JBFPGY010000396.1:0-4889 GCF_041083715.1 Sphaerotilus sp. | reverse complement strand
GCGCGACGGCATTTCCGATGTGGTGCCGACCATGGTGCCGCAGTGGAATCTGCGCGTCGAGGATCCTGTGCGCCGACGGGCCGTGAAAGTCGCCTTCGAAACTGCATTTCGACAACGTGGTGACGGCATCGCACAACGCGAAGCCTCGTTCGTGGTGCAGGAGACCGAATCCATCCTGACCGTGACGCCGCTCGGTCTGACGCAGGACCACCGGGACTGGCGGTACTGTTTTCCGCAGGCGCCCGGCGCCGATCCGCAGGGGTATCCGATCGAGTCCCTGATGGCGATCGACGCGCCCACGGTCAAGCAGGGCATGCACCACATCGACGGGCTGCTGGCGTTCTACGGCGCCGGTGTGCGCCGTGGCGTGCGGCTGCCGGACTGCACCAATCTCGACGTGGCACCGACCCTGCTGGCGCTGATGGATGTACCGGTGCCGGCGGTGATGGAGGGCCAGGTGCTGGGCTGCACCGACGCCCTGGCTGCCCGCGCCAGGCCGGCCGCCGAAACGAAGCCGCTGTCGATGGCGGCCTGATCGCTGTCAGCGCGCAGGCATCGCCGGTCGCACCCAGCCGACCAGCAGCGCGGCCGCCAGCAGTGCGCAGCCGCCCGAGAATGCAAACGCCGCCCCCGGTCCTGCCGACTGGTAGACCGCGCCGAACACGACCGACGCGGGCAGCAGCATCAGCCCCGCCGTCAGGTTGAACCAGCCGAAGGCGGTGCCCTGGCCGTCCACGGGCGCGAGGTCGGCGACCAGCGCCTTCTCGACGCCCTCGGTCGCGGCGAGGAACACGCCATAGGCCGCGAAGACCACGAACAGGCCGGGACCGACGCGGGTCAGCAGGCCGAGCGCGGCGTAGACGGCGGCGTAGGCGGTGTAGCCCCCCAGCAGCAGCCGCATCCGCCCGAAGCGGTCCGACAGCGCCGACAGTGGGGTCGACAGCACCATCGCCACCGCCGACACCCCCGCCCACAGCAGCGGCACCTGCGCCTGCGGCAGGCCGAGTTCACGCGCGCGCAGCAGCAGGAACATGTTCGACGAGTTGCCCAGCGTGAACAGCGCGACCACCACCAGATAGCGCCGGAAGGCGAGGGGCATGTCGCGCAGCCGCCAGTCGAACGGCTTGCGCACGGCGATCGGGCGCTGCGCCGGCTCCTGGAGCCCGAGCGCCAGCGCCAGGCACAGCGCCGCCGGCACGATCGACCACACGAACACGTCCTGCAGCGCCACGCCGGACGCGAGCAGCGCCGCCGCCATCAGCGGCCCGATGACGGCGCCCGCGTTGTCCATCGCCCGGTGCAGCCCGAAGGCCAGGCCGCGCCGCTCGGGGCCAGCGCTCGCGGCCAGCAGTGCATCGCGCGGCGAGGTGCGCAGGCCCTTGCCGACCCGGTCGGCGAAGCGCAGCAGCAGCAGCCCCGGCCAGCTCGTCACCAGCGCCACCAGCGGCCGCCCGACCCCGGCCAGCCCGTAGCCGAACACGATCCACGGCTTGGCGCGCTGCGTGCGGTCCACCACCGCGCCCGAGAACAGCTTGAGCAGGCTGGCAGTCGCTTCGGCGATGCCCTCGATCAGGCCGAGCGTGCGCGGCCCGGCCATCAGCACCGACGACAGGTAGAGCGGGATCAGCGGATACAGCATCTCGGAGGCCGAGTCGTTGACCAGACTGATGAGCCCGATCAGCCAGACGGTGCGGGGCAGGGCGCGAAGAGAGGTCCACATGCGGGCCACGTTAGCATGGGCCCCCTGTTTCGGAGTCTGTCCATGACCACCTCGACCTCGCGTTTCCGCATTGCCGTGATGCCCGGCGACGGCATCGGCCAGGAGGTGATGCCCGAGGGTCTGCGTGTGCTCGGCGCCGCCGCGCAACGCTTCGGACTCACCCTGGACTACACGCCGATCGCCTGGGCGAGCTGCGACTGGTACACCCGCACCGGCGAGATGATGCCCAGCGACTGGAAGCAGCGGCTCGACGGCCACGACGCGATCTACTTCGGCGCGGTCGGCTGGCCGGCGACGGTGCCGGACCACGTCTCGCTGTGGGGCTCGCTGCTGAAGTTCCGCCGCGAGTTCGACCAGTACATCAACCTGCGGCCGGTGCGGCTGTTCGAGGGCGTGCCCTGTCCACTGGCCAACCGCCAGCCGGGCGAGATCGACTTCTGCGTCGTGCGCGAGAACACCGAGGGTGAGTACACCAACATCGGTGGCGTGATGTGGCCGGGCACCGAGCAGGAGGTGGTGCTGCAGCAGAACGTCTTCTCGCGCCGCGGCGCGGACCGGGTGCTGCGGTATGCCTTCGACCTCGCGCAGTCACGCGCCCGCAAGAAGCTGACCGTGGCGACCAAGAGCAACGGCATCGCGGTGAGCATGCCGTGGTGGGACGGCCGCGCCGACGCGATGGCCGCCGCCTACCCGGAGGTCGCCGTGGACAAGCAGCACATCGACATCCTCTGCGCCCGCTTCGTGCTGCAGCCGGACCGCTTCGATGTGGTGGTGGCGTCCAACCTGTTCGGCGACATCCTGAGCGACCTCGGCCCGGCCTGCACCGGCACGATCGGGCTGGCGCCGTCGGCCAACCTGGACCCGGAGCGGCGCTTTCCGTCGCTGTTCGAACCGGTGCATGGCTCGGCGCCGGACATCTTCGGCAGGAACATCGCCAACCCGGTCGCGATGGTCTGGTCGGGCGCGCTGATGCTCGACTTCCTGAGCCACGGCCAGGGCGCCGGCCGCGCCGCGCACGACGCGATCGTGCGCGCCATCGAGGACGTGATCCGCAGCGGCCCGCGCACGCCCGACCTCGGCGGCCAAGCCAGCACGACCGAGATGGGCGAGGCGATCGCGGCGGCGGTGCTGAAGGGCTGACGTCAGCGGCGCAGGGTCGCGCGCAGCGCCACGTCCAGTGGCGTGTGCGGCAGCGGCCCGAGCGCGGCCTCCAGCGCCCGCCCGTCCAGCGTGTGCGGCACCTCCCACAGATAGGCCATCTCCGCCAGCTCGCGCCAGATCGGCACCACCCAGCCGCCGACGCGGATCACGCCCCACGGCAGCCCGCCACGCTTCAGCGGCCCGGCCGGCGCGAGGCCGAGTTCATGGGCGAGGCGCTCGATCGTGTCCAGCAGCACCGCGCCGGTCACGTCGTGGCTGCGGTGGTGCCAGCATCGGAACGCCGGACCTTCCGCTGACCGCGCCGCCGCCGCGACAAATGCCTGCGCCAGATCGGGCAGGTAGGTCCACGCATGCACCCGGTCGGTCGGCCCCGGATAGACGAGCTTGCCCTTTGCCAGCGACTTGATGATCGCCTGGTCAAGCCACGTCCCAGAGCCGCTGCCGAAGAAGTCCCCTGCGCGGAGGACGATGCTGCGCAGTTGACCGCTGGCGGCGCGTTGCTGAAGCTCGGCTTCCAGCGCGATGCGCAGCCGCCCTTTGCGGCCCGTGGCGGTCTGCGGCGTGTCTTCGCGCAGCACGGGCGGCATGTCGGCACCGAAGTTGTAGACGTTGCCCGGCAGCAGGAAGACGGCGCCCAGCCGCTCCGCCACAGCCATGCCCTGGCGCGCCATCGGCAGCAGGTCGGTCGGCCAGCGGGTGTAGACCGGGTTGATCGCATACACCACGGCGTGCGCGCCGGCTGCGGCCGATGCCAGCGCGGCGGTGTCCGACAGGTCCATCGTCACCACCTGGGCGCCCGCGGGCAGCGCGGCGAGCGGGCGGCGCACCTGCGCCAGCACCTGCCAGCCGGCGGCGGCAAAGGCCTGGGTCGCCGCCGCGCCGAAGCGGCCGTTGGCGCCGAGGATCAGAACGCGGGGTGCGGTCGAGGGAGTCATGGGGCAGTCCGAAGGCGTGTGGCGATGCCTCCAGTCTGGTGGCTGACACGCCATCCGACCATCGACGGTGGCTGCAAGCCAGCTATACAGTTCTGCATGACCGATCCCCTCGCCCGTTTCGACTGGACCCTCGTACGCAGTTTCCTGGCGGTGCTGGATGCTGGCAGCCTGATGGGCGCAGCCCGCCGCCTCGGCGCGCAGCAGCCCACGCTGTCGCGCCACATCGCCGAGCTGGAGGCGCAGTTGAAAACGCCGCTGTTCGAGCGCACTGGCCGCGGCGTCGTGCCCACTGCGGCGGCGCTGGCGATCGCCGACGCGGCGCGCGAGATGGCCGACGGCGCGCAGTCGCTGTCCCGTGCGCTCGCCCGCAACCGCGACACCACCGCCGGCACCGTGCGCGTGACCACCAGCCAGGTCGCGGCGGCGTGGCTGCTGCCACCGGTGCTGGCGGCCTTGCAGGTGGCCGAGCCGGGCGTGCAGATCGAGCTGGTCGTCTCGAACGAGGTGACGAACCTGCTCCGCCGCGAGGCCGACATCGCCGTGCGCATGGTGCGGCCGACGCAGGCCTCGCTGCTGGCACGCAAGCTGGCCGATCTGTCGATCGTCGCCTGCGCGCACCGCGGCTACCTGGCGCGCGCCGGCACGCCGCGCGAGCCGATGGAGCTGTTGCAGCACCGCCTGATCGGTTTCGACCGCGACGACGCCATCCTGCGCGGCTTCGGGCAGATGGGCCTGCCGGTCACACCCGCGCACTTCGCGCTGCGCACCGACGACCAGGTCGCCAACGGCCAGCTCATCGCCGCGGGGGCGGGCATCGGCTTCGCGGCGGCGTATGCACTGCGGCACTGGCCGGGCGTGGTGCCGGTGCTGCCGCAACTGGGGATTCCGGCCATGCCGTGCTGGCTGGCCGTCCACCGGGAGGTGCAAGGCAGCCGGCTGGTGCGGCGGGTCTGGGATTACCTGGCGGAGGCGATTCCCCGCGAGGTCGGGTGCCTGCCGCCCGAGCCGTTCAAGCCTTCTTGAGGAAACACGCCTTCAGCATGAAGCTGCCGGCGTCCATCCTGCAATCCACC
>NZ_JBFPGY010000395.1:0-4893 GCF_041083715.1 Sphaerotilus sp. | reverse complement strand
CCGCCCGCAGCGAGGTCCGCGATGTCACCAAGATCACCGACGACTTCCCCGACATGGACTGGGCCGACGCCTACGACATCCAGGACGCCATCCGCCGCCGACAGGAGTCCCGCGGCCTGCGCACCGTCGGCCTGAAGGCCGGGCTGACCTCGTTCGCGAAGATGAAGCAGATGGGCGTGAACGAGCCCTGCTTCGGCTTCGTCAGCGCAGACATGGCCCGCCCGGACGGCGGCGAGATCCGCATGTCCGAGCTGATCCACCCGAAGGTGGAGGCCGAGATCTGCATCGTCACCAAGGCCGCGCTGCGTGGCCCCGGCTGCCACGTCGGCACGGTGATGGCGGCGATCGACTTCGTGATCCCGGCGGTGGAGATCATCGACAGCCGCTACCGGGATTTCAAGTTCGACCTGAAGAGCGTCATTGCCGACAACACCTCGGCGGCGCGCTTCGTGATCGGCGGGCGCTCGCGGCCAGTGGAAGCCCTCGATCTGCGCACGCTCGGCGTGGTGCTGGAGAAGAACGGCCGCATCGCCGCGATGGCCGCCGGGGCCGCCGTGCTCGGACACCCGGCGGCGGCGGTCGCGATGCTCGCCAACCACCTCGGCCGGCGCGGGCAGGAGATCCCGGCCGGCACCTTCATCATGACCGGCGGCGTCACGGAGGCCATCGCGGTGCAGGCCGGCGACAGCGTGAACGTGCGCTTCCAGGACCTGGGCAGCGTGTCGATGCGCTTTGTTGAATAACCCCCCGAAAGCATTCCCATGACCCGAAAGATCCGCTGCGCGCTGATCGGTCCCGGCAACATCGGCACCGACCTGCTCGCCAAGCTGCAACGCTCGCCCGTCCTCGAACCCGTGTGGATGGTGGGCATCGACCCCGAATCCGACGGCCTGAAACGCGCCCGCGAGATGGGCATCAAGACCACCTCGGACGGCGTGGACGGCCTGGTGCCCCACATGAAGGCCGACGGCGTGCAGATCGTGTTCGACGCCACCTCGGCCTACGTCCACGCCGAAAACTCGCGCAAGGTCAACGCGCAGGGCGCGCTGATGATCGACCTGACGCCCGCCGCGATCGGGCCGTTCTGCGTGCCGCCGGTGAACCTGAAGGCGCACCTCGGCTCCGGCGAGCGCAACGTCAACATGGTCACCTGCGGCGGGCAGGCGACCATCCCGATGGTGGCGGCCGTCAGCCGCGTGCAGGCGGTCGCCTACGGGGAGATCGTCGCCACCGTGTCCTCGCGCTCGGTCGGCCCCGGCACGCGCAGGAACATCGACGAGTTCACCCGCACGACCGCCGGTGCCGTCGAGCAGGTCGGCGGCGCGAAGAAGGGCAAGGCGATCATCGTCATCAACCCGGCCGAGCCGCCGCTGATCATGCGCGACACGGTGCATTGCCTGACCGAGGACGAGCCGGACCAGGACGCCATCACCGCGTCGGTCCACGCGATGCTGGCCGAGGTGCAGCAGTACGTGCCCGGCTACCGGCTGGTCAACGGGCCGGTGTTCGATGGCAAGCGTGTCTCGGTCTACCTCGAAGTCGAGGGCCTGGGCGACTACCTGCCCAAGTACGCCGGCAACCTCGACATCATGACCGCCGCCGCCGCGCGCACCGCCGAGATGTTCGCCGAGGAAATGCTCAAGGAAGCCGTCCAATGACCACCCCGCCCTCCCTGCTCTCCCCGCTTTCCCACCTGCACGGCAGGAAGATCACCGTCCACGACATGACCCTGCGCGACGGCATGCACCCGAAGCGCCACCTGATGACGCTCGACCAGATGACCTCGATCGCGCAGGGACTCGACGCGGCCGGCGTGCCGCTGATCGAGGTCACCCACGGCGACGGCCTCGGCGGCTCCAGCGTCAACTACGGCTTCCCGGCGCACACCGACGAGGCGTACCTCGGCGCCGTGATTCCGCTGATGAAACAGGCCAAGGTGTCGGCGCTGCTGCTGCCGGGCATCGGCACCGTCGATCACCTGCAGATGGCCCATGAACTCGGCGTCAGCACGATCCGCGTCGCCACCCACTGCACCGAGGCCGACGTCAGCGAGCAGCACATCACCCACGCCCGCAAGCTCGGGCTGGACACGGTCGGCTTCCTGATGATGGCGCACATGAACTCGCCGGAGGGACTGGTCAAGCAGGCCAAGCGGATGGAGAGCTATGGCGCGAACTGCCTCTACATCACCGACTCGGCCGGCTACATGCTGCCCGAGGACGTGAAGGCGCGGATCGGCGCGGTGCGCGAGGCGCTCAAGCCCGAGACGGAGCTGGGCTTCCACGGCCACCACAACCTGGCGATGGGCGTGGCGAACTCGATCGCCGCCATCGAGGCCGGCGCGAACCGCATCGACGCCGCGGCGGCCGGGCTGGGCGCAGGCGCGGGCAACACGCCGATGGAGGTCTTCATCGCGGTCTGCGCCCGCATGGGCATCGAGACCGGCGTGGACGTGTTCAGGATCCAGGACGTGGCCGAGGATCTGGTCGTGCCGATCATGGACCACCTCATCCGCATCGACCGCGACTCGCTGACGCTGGGCTACGCAGGGGTCTATTCGAGCTTCCTGCTGTTCGCCAAGCGCGCCGAGAAGAAGTACGGCATCCCCGCCCGCGACCTCCTCGTCGAACTCGGCCGCCGCAAGATGGTCGGCGGACAGGAGGACATGATCGAGGACACCGCCATCACCATGGCCCGCCAGCGCGCCGCTGCCGCCGGCGTCTGACCACCCCCGCCAGGAGAACCCATGCCATTCGCCCAGATCTACATGCTCGAAGGCCGCACCGAGGACCAGAAGCGCGCCGTGATCGAGAAGGTCACCGCCGCGCTGGTCGAGGCGGTCGGTGCGCCGAAGGAAACCGTGCGCGTCTGGATCCAGGACGTGCCCAAGCAGAACTGGGGCATCGCGGGGGTCAGCGCGAAGGACCTGGGGCGCTGAAGGCCGCGACCGCTGGCGCTGGTCGCCGGTTCATCCACACGACCAGCACGGCGCCCGCCACCAGCAGCCCGGCGATCCCGCCGAAGGCCACGGCGTCCGACCACGCAGCGGCGACGAACCCGAGGCACAGCGGCGTCGGCAGCCGCAGCGCCCCGGCCACCAGCGAGGCCACGCCCAGCGCATCGGCCGAGCGCTGCGGCGCCTGCCTCGCCACCAGCGCGAAGCAGCATGGCACGACACACGCCGTCCCCACCCCCACCAGCGCGAAGCCAAGCACGCTGCCGGTGAACCCGTCCGCCAGCGCCACCGCCGTGAAGCCCAGCGCGGCCAGCACCAGCGACACGGTGATCACGCGGTGGTCGTCGAAGCGGCGCCGCAGCGTGTCGCCCAGGCTGCGCACGATCGCCTGACAGCCCGCGAACAGCGCCGCCCCTGCCCCGGCCAGCGCCGGGTTCGGCCGTGCCTGCTGGGCGAGGAACTGCGCGGACCACATCTGCGCGGTGATCTCGGCGGCGATGCACACGCCCAGCACCACGCCCAGCAGCAGCACCGGCAGGCCGAGGTGTGCGCGTGAGGGTGCGACCGCCGCGTGGCCCGCGCCCGACGACGACGGCGCGACAGACACCGGCCCTCGCGGCGGGATCCGCGTCAGCGCCCACACCACCGGCGCGATCGACAGCACCGCCAGCCCCGCGCACGCCAGCGCCCCGAACTGGCTCGCCAGCACGCTGCCGCCGATCGCACCGAGCGCGAACGCGCCGGACGCCGCCGCGTGCATGCGGATCAGCACCGGCCGGCCCGCCTCGCGCTCCAGCGCGGTGCCGTCGGTGTTCATCGCCAGGTCGATCGTGCCGGCGGTCAGGCCGAGCGCGAACAGGCTGGCTGTCAGCGCCACCGGCGAACCAGCGGCAAACAGCGCCACGAAGGTCAGCGCATGCAGCACCAGCACGGCCCGCATCAGCCCCCGCACCTCGACCCGGCGCAGCAGCCACCCGCCCGCCGTCATCGCGCCCACGTAGGCCGCGCTGTGCAGCGTCAGCGCCAGCCCGAGGCCGGCGGTGTCGAGGCCGGTCTGGTGCATCAGCGTCGGAATCGCCCCGGCAAACAGACCGAGGCCCAGCGCGAAGGCGAAGAACACGCCTGTGAGGACCACGCGTGGTGACGGCTCAGTCATCGGGCAGCAGGTGCGGGTTCCAGACCACTTCCCACAGGTGCCCGTCCGGGTCCTGGAAGTAACCGCCGTAGCCGCCCCAGAAGGTGTCCTGCGCCGGCTTGACGACCACCGCGCCCGCGGCGGCGGCCTGCGCCATCACCGCATCGACCTCCTCGCGCGAGCGCACGTTGTGGCCGAGGGAGAGTTCGGTGGCACTCGGCGGCTGCAGTGGCAGACCGGTGTCGTGCGCGAGGCTGCGGCGCGGCCAGAGGGCCAGTTTCAGGCCGGGCTGCAGGTCGATGAAGACCACCGCACCGTGCTCGAACTCGGTGCCGAAGATGCCGGGTGTCGCGAAGCCCAGGCCGTCGCGGTAGAAGTGCAGCGCGCGGTCGAGGTCGTCGACCGCCAGCGTGAGGACGGTGATGCGGGGTTTCATGGGGTGCGGGTGCTGGTGATGCGGTCGTCGAAATACGCCCGCGTGTGGACGTGGACCTCGGCGGTGGCCAGCAGTTCGTCCACCGGGAACCAGCGCAGCGCGCTGTGCTGGCTGTCGAGCGAGCGCACCGAGTCCTCGCCGACGGTCACCTCGTAGGCGAGCACGACGTAGTGCGTCGTCACGTCCGCGGTGCCGGAGAAGTTGTCGGGGTAGAGGTGCTCGAACACGCCCAGCGGCCAGGCGGCGGCGACTTCGTCCGGATGGAAACCGAGTTCGGCGGCGGCAACGCGGCGCAGCGCCTCGCCCACACGCTCGTCCTTGAGGATGCGCCCGCCGGGGACGAACCAGGTGCCCTGCGCCGGGCGG
>NZ_JBFPGY010000394.1:0-4899 GCF_041083715.1 Sphaerotilus sp. | reverse complement strand
CAGTTGCCGTTGGCACCGGTTGCACCGGTGTCATGGAAATCGGTCAGACCGCCATGGGCGCCACCCGGCAGCCTGGCCAGCGAGTTGCCTGCGCCCTGCACCAACGAGGTCACCGAGGCCGGGATGTCGTAGACGCCCCAGTGCCAGAAGCCGCTGCCGGTCGGCGCATCCGGATCGTAGACCTGGACCGCGTACGACTTCGTGCCGGCCGGCGGATTGGTCCACACCAGCGCCGGGGACACGTTCTCGCCCTTGCAGCCGAAGCCGTTGAGCACGAACTTGTTGGCGATGGTGCTGCCCTCGGCGATGTCGGGGCTGGACAGCGTGAAGCTGCTGGCCGGCTTGCTCAAGGACGGCATCGCGGGCATGGAGCCCGAGCAGCCGGCCAGCAGTGCCGCCACAGCGGCGACCAGCAGGACAGGTGAAACGTTGGTGCGTTGGTGGCCTTGCATCATGCGGGATCTCCGGAAACTGGGAATGGTGAAGCCGGTCTGGCCCCGACCATTCTGTCAGTCCGCCGCCGCCAGGCTCACCCCATGAACCCGAGGTCCTTGAGGGGGAATTGATCCAGCTCGACCGGAAACACCTGCGTGCTCAATGCCGACGGGCTCACGCCGAACCAGCGCCCCAGCGTCGCGCCGAGCTGCTGGAAACCGAGCCGCGGAATCCAGACCCCGCGGCCCGACGCGTCATCCGGTCCGCCGAGCGTGAAGTCCGGGAACTCGCCGTACAGCCCACCCTGCACCGCACCGCCCACCGCCAGCGCGATGCTGCCCCAGCCGTGGTCGGTGCCGGAATCGTTCGGGCTCAAGGTGCGGCCGAACTCGGAGGCGGTGAACAGCGTGACGTTGCGGTCCAGGTCGGCAGCGGTGATGGCCGTCTGGAAGGCGTCCACGGCGGCGGACAGCTGTTTCATCAGGTCCGCGTGCTGCCAGGCCTGGCTGCCGTGGGTATCGAATCCGCCGAGCGACACGTAGTAGACCTGCCGCCCGGCCCCCAGACGCGCGTGGGCCGCGATGAGCTGGGCGGTCGTGCGGAGCTGTGCACCCAGGCTGGTGGTCGGGAAAGTGGCCGCGAGCGGCACGGTGGACGAGGACTTCAGGGTGGTGGCCAGCACCATGCCGTCGGCCAGCGCCTTGTTGGCAGCGTTGGCGAGCCGGTGGCCGGTGTCGGTCGCCAGCACCTTCTGCAATGCCGCGAGGCGTGCATCGGCCTCCGTCTGCGGCCAGAAACCGAATCCGTTCAGCGACAGGCCGCCACTTTCCGGCACGAGGTTGGCAGGCACCGAAGCACCCTGGACGAACCGGCCGGCCGTACCGACCGCCACCGCGTCCAGCGCACGCGCGACACCCAGCGTGTCCATCAACCGCCCGCCCCAGCCCGTGGCGCTGCCGGCACCGAGACCGGCGTTCGCCTGGTTCTCCTGGTCCGGGTGCGAGAACAGCTCACCCGGCGCCTGACCGCCCGCCAGGTACTCCGCCTTGGTCAGCGGTCGGCGCAGGTTGCCGATGTTGAGCATCACCGCGACCTTGCCCTGGCCATACCACCGGTCGATCGGCGCCAGCGCCGCGTTGAAGGCAAACGGCTGGTCCGCCACGGTGGACGCTGCACGCAGCGGGCTGCTGCGTGCAGGCATCAGCCCGCTGCCGGCCAGCGCCAGACCGGCCGTGCCGCGCATCCGGGTGTACTGGCCGTAGCGCGTCGCATCGAGCGGCACCACCATGTTGGCGCCATCGTTGCCTCCGGCCAGGAACAGGCAGACGATCGCCTTGTAGTCGCTGACCGCAGCCTGCGCGGGTCCGGTCAGCCCGAGCAGGCCCATCGACGAGAGCGCCGCTGCACCGGCGGCATGGGTGGAGTGGCCAAGAAAGCGGCGGCGGGACAGCGTCGAATCGTTCATCATTTCTGCACCACGTAGTCGCCGGTGATGGCGGTCAGGTAGAGGGCGGTCAGCACGCGCTGCCGCAGGTCGGTGGTCTTGGCGGTCGCCTCGCCGATGGTCTGGCGGGCACTGGCCGACAGGCGTCCCTGCAGCAGGGTGCGCTCGACCAGTGTCATCAGCGCTTGCGGGTCGTTGGCCACGGTCATGAACGGCGCCAGATCGATCCGCACCGAGCCGGACTGGCTGCCGTCCAGCAGTGCCAGCACGAAGTTCGCCCGGCGCACCGCCTGGCTGCCGCTGTAGAGCTGGAACTCCGGCCCGGCCAGCCCTGATCCGCCCGGCAGCGGCGCAAGCGGCGAGTAGTAGCTGAACACGCTCGGCGCCTGGGCCGGGCGTTCGCCCATGAGGTAGTAGTCCCAGAACAGGTTGCGGCCGCTGATCACCTGCCCGCCCAGCGCACGCACCAGCGACAGCGTGTGCAGCACCGGATCGCGCAGGTGCCCGGCATCGGTCGCCGGGGTATTGCGTGCCTCGGCATCCAGCAGGATGGCCCGCAGCGTGGCGGCGAGATCCCCATTGGTCTGCCTGAACACGGTGGCCACCCGCTGGACATAGGCCCGGCTCGGATTGCTGGTCACGAAGTGCCGGATCAGCCGCAGCGAGATGAATGGCGCCACGTTCGGATGCCGGGTCAGGTTGAGCATGACGGCGTCGAAGTCCTGCGCAGCGCTCTGGCCTGCAGGCAGCGTGACGCCGTTCAGCAGCGTCTTGGCACGCCGGTCGTGGTACTGCTCGCGCGCCACCAGCGGCACCGACATGTCCTCGTAGCTGTTGGCGAACCCCCAGCCGCTCAGCGCGCGGGCGAACTCGCCGATGCGGGTCTGGTCGTAGGTCGGGATGGTCTTGCCATTGGCGTCGAGGCGCGGCGAGCCGTCCAGGTTCAGCTCCACCAGCCCGATGGTGAAGAGCTGCATCACTTCCCGCGCGTAGTCCTCGTTCGGCATCGGCACCCGGCTGTGGCCCAGTCCGAGGTACTTGCCCATCGCCGGATTGAGCGTCATCTCGCGCAGCAGATCGCCGAAGTTGCCGAAGGCGTGTTTCGACAGGGTCTGCAGCCAGGGCGAGAGTTCCCGTCCTGCCGTGTTCTTGCTGGTCGATACCACCAGGATCTGCGACAGCGCGAAGACCATCCGCTGGCGCAACTGGTCCGGCGCGGCGGCCATCGCGAGGAACCAGGCTTCGCGCACCGGCTCGGTGCTGTCGCCGCCATCCGGAATGGCGGTGGCAGGCATGGCGAGCTGCCCGTCGATCCAGTTCGCCGTGCCGATCTGGCGCACGCGGGTGAGGTCGGCCGGTGTCGGGCCAAAGGTGGCCTGTTCCAGCAGGCGCGCCGCAGTGACCTCGGCCGCATCCACGACCGGTGCTTTGAAGACCAGCGGCGCGGGAATGGGGGTCGGGGTCGGCGTGGGCACCGTGGTGGTCGGGGTGGTGCTCGACCCGCCGGTGCATTCGTAGCTGCTGGGCACCGCCCAGGCACCGTTGACACATTGGAGCGTCGCCCAGCCGGTCATGCCTGCCAAGGTGTTGCGCGCCGTGGCAGCACTGCCAGACGGCGTGGCCGCCACCGGACCGGCACAGGACTTGCCCGTCCACGGAATCGTCCAGCTCAGCGACTTGGCCGGACAGGACGCCTGCGCCTGCACCCCTGTGGTGAACAGCGCCAGCGCCAGCAGCCCTGCGGCGCGAAGGCCGCTGCGGAGCGGGAATACAAGGTCTTGGTGGGAGGTCATGGGGCCTTCTGCATGCGATCCGAGTGGGGACACCGGACGTTGGCATGCCAGTCCGATCCATCGACATCGGCCATTCAGACGCCACCTTGAGCGCGGGGGGATGGTGTGGGCATACTTGGCACTGCCCCTGGCGGGTGACGTGCGGTGGCAACACCCGCATCCGGCGCTGATTCGATCATTGCCATCGCCTGCCCACGAAAAAAGCCCGACCGGTTCACACCAATCGGGCTTGTCCTGGCAGGCGTGGATGGCCCGCGTGGATACCCGCCTTCGCGGGTATGCGGAGTCGTCTTACTTCTTGCCCGGCGGCAGGTCCGTGCAGCTGCCATGCGCGACTTCGGCGGCCATGCCGATCGACTCGCCCAGCGTCGGATGCGGGTGGATCGTCTTCCCGATGTCCACCGCGTCCGCGCCCATCTCGATCGCCAGCGCGATCTCGCCGATCATGTCGCCCGCGTGCGTGCCGACGATGCCACCGCCGAGGATCTTGCCGTGGCCGTGCGCCTCGGGTGAATCGTCGAACAGCAGCTTCGTGAAGCCTTCGTCGCGGCCGTTGGCAATCGCCCGACCCGACGCCGTCCACGGGAACAGGCCCTTCTTGACCTTGATCCCCTGCGCCTTCGCCTGGTCCTCGGTCAGCCCGACCCATGCCACTTCCGGATCGGTGTAGGCCACGCTCGGGATCACGCGGGCGTTGAACGCGCTTGAGGCCAGTTCCTTGTTGCCCTGCAGCGTGCCGGCGATGACTTCCGCCGCGACGTGCGCCTCATGCACCGCCTTGTGCGCCAGCATCGGCTGCCCGACGATGTCGCCGATGGCGAAGATGTGCGGCACGTTGGTGCGCATCTGGATATCGACGTTGATGAACCCCCGGTCCGTCACCGCCACGCCCGCCTTGTCGGCCGCGAGCTTCTTGCCATTGGGCGTGCGGCCCACGGCTTGCAGCACCAGGTCGTAGACGCCTTCCGACTTCGTGCCGTCCAGCCCCTCGAACTGCACCTTGATGCCGTCCGGCGTGGCTTCGGCGCCGACCGTCTTCGTCTTCAACATGACCTTGTCGAAGCGCTTGGCGTTCATCTTCTGCCAGACCTTCACGAGGTCGCGGTCAGCGCCCTGCATCAGGCCGTCGAGCATTTCCACCACGTCCAGGCGGGCGCCCAGCGTGCTGTAGACGGTGCCCATTTCCAGGCCGATGATGCCGCCGCCGACGATGAGCATCTTCTTCGG
>NZ_JBFPGY010000393.1:0-4901 GCF_041083715.1 Sphaerotilus sp. | reverse complement strand
ATAAGAGACAGGGAGGGGGGCTCCGGCGTCAACAGACATCTCGGTACCGGTAGCCCCCCTCCCCAACCCTCCCCCCGCTGGGGGGAGGGAGCCATGCCCGGGGTTCTTTCGGGGGGACGGTCACCTCACCCGGTCTGCGTGGGTATAGACCGTCGCCCGGTCTTCGCGCACGAAACCCACCAGCGCCATGCCTGCCGCCTCGGCCGTGCGCACCGCCAGCCCGGTCGGCGCCGACACGGCGGCCAGCAGCCCCACGCCGGCGCTCGCCGTCTTGTAGACCATCTCGTAGCTGGCGCGGCTGGTCACGGCGATGAAGCCGTCGGCCGGATCGACCTCCGCCAGCGCCATCGCGCCGATGAGCTTGTCGAGCGCGTTGTGGCGGCCGACGTCCTCGCGGACCAGCTGCACGGCGCCGTCCAGCCCGCACCAGGCCGCGGCGTGGGTGGCGCCGGTCGCCTGCGACAGCGTCTGGTGCGCCGGCATCTCGGCCATCGCGCGGGCCAGTGCCGCCGCGGCCACGACCACCGGCGCCACCGCGCGCCGCACGGGGCGGATCGCTTCGGCCAGGCGCTCGGTGCCGCACAGGCCGCAGCCGGTGCGCCCGGCCAGCGTGCGGCGGCGCTCCTTCAGGCGCATGAAGCAGCGCAGCGTCACCTTCAGCTCCAGCGACAGCCCCTGCTCCGGCACGCCGGCCAGCGACTCGGACACGCTCAGGTCGCTGGGCGTGGTCTCGCAGTCGAGCAGGTCTTCCGCGCGGTCGATGATGCCTTCGGACAGCGAGAAGCCGAGCGCGAAGTCTTCCAGGTCCTGCGGCGTGGCCAGCATCACGGCGTGGGAGATGCCGTTGTAGACCAGCGCGACCGGCACCTCTTCGGCGAGGCAGGCGGACTCGTCCTGCGCGACCTCGGCACCGAGGCGACGCACCACGCAGTCGATCAGAGACGCCATACGCGCAACCCCGCCGCCGCCAGCGCCGGCGCATCGAACGCCGACTTCACGTCGATCACGCAGCCGCCCTTGACCAGCTTGCGCACCAGGTCCTCCGCGCCCAGCGTGCGGAAACACCGGTGCGCCACGGCCGCCACCACGGCGTCCGCCCGCGGCAGGTCGTCCCAGCCCAGCAGGCGCACGCCGTATTCGTGCATCGCCTCGTCCGGGTCCGCCTCCGGGTCGTGCACGAAGACCTCGACGCCGTAGCTGCGCAGCTCCTGGATGATGTCCACCACCTTGCTGTTGCGCAGGTCGGCGCAGTTCTCCTTGAAGGTCAGCCCCAGCACGTTGACGCGCGCGCCCTTGATGTAGCTGCCCGCCGCGATCATCTGCTTGACCGTCTGCTCGGCGATGTACTTGCCCATGCCGTCGTTGATGCGCCGCCCGGCCAGGATCACCTGCGGGTGGTAGCCCAGCATCTCCGCCTTGTGCGTCAGGTAGTAGGGATCGACGCCGATGCAGTGCCCGCCCACCAACCCCGGGCGGAACGGCAGGAAGTTCCACTTCGTCCCCGCCGCCTCCAGCACCTCGGTGGTGTCGATGCCGATCTTGTCGAAGATGATCGACAGCTCGTTCATCAGCGCGATGTTCAGGTCGCGCTGGGTGTTCTCGATCACCTTGCAGGCCTCGGCCGCCTTGATGCTGCTGCAGCGGTGCACGCCCGGCTCCACCACCGTCAGGTACAGCGCAGCCACCTTCTCCAGCGTCGCCGGCGAGTCGCCCGCCACCACCTTGATGACGTTGGTCAGGCGGTGCTCGCGGTCGCCGGGGTTGATGCGCTCCGGGCTGTAGCCGACGAAGAAATCGCGCTGCCACTCCAGCCCCGACACCCGCTCCAGCGCCGGGATGCAGATCTCCTCGGTCGCGCCGGGATAGACCGTCGACTCGAACACCACCACCGCACCCGGCTTCAGGTTCGGCCCGATGGTGCGGCAGGCGCCGAGCAGCGGGCCGAAGTCCGGGATGCGGGCCTCGTCCACCGGCGTCGGCACGGCCACGACGATGAAATCCGCCTCGCGCAGCGCGGCCGGGTCGCAGGTGTAGCGGGCGTGGATGGCCAGCGCCATGTCCGCGTCGGAGATCTCGCGCGACGGGTCGGTGCCCGCCTGGCAGCGGGCGATCTTGTCGGCCGAGATGTCGAAGCCGATGGTGGGCAGGTGCTGGCCGAACTCGACGACCAGCGGCAGGCCGACATAGCCGACGCCGAGGACCGCGACAGTGGGAGAGGACGTGGTGGGATGCATGCGAAGACGGGGGGAGGATTCGGTTCAGCCGGGATTGTGTCCGACCCGCACGCCGTGGGTCGGACAGGTTTTGCAGCGCCATACGTAGACGTACTGACTTGCCCGCGCCAATCCCTCGATAACCTTGCCAGGTCCGCAGACTCATCCGACTTCATATGAACGACCGAAACTTAGTGAGGGGCTTGTTCCTTCTGGCGATCTCCCTGGCCTTCGGGCTGGAGTCGCTGCGTTACCAGATCGGTGAATTCAGCCACGCGGGGCCCGGCCTGTTCCCCCTGATGGTGAGTTCGCTGCTCTTCCTGATCGGGTTGATCACCGTGGTGCGGTCGCGCTTCGTCGAGCGCGTGCACCTGGAGTTCAACCTGAAGAACATCTCCATCATCCTGGCGAGTCTGTGCGGATTCGCACTGATCTCCCTGCATGTCAACATGATCGCGGGCATCGTGTTCATGGTGTTCTGCGCCTCGTTTGCAGGCACCGCGACCTACTCCGTGGTGCGCAACATCAAGATCGCCGCCGGTCTGGTCCTCGTCGGACTGGCGTTCCAGAAACTCCTCGGCTTCAATCTACCCCTCTACTGATGATGGACGTCCTTCACAACCTCGCATTCGGTTTTGGGGTCGCGCTGACCTGGCAAAACCTCATGTACTGCGCCATCGGCTGCACGGTGGGCACGCTCGTGGGCCTGCTGCCCGGCCTGGGTCCGCTGGCCACCATCAGCATCCTGCTGCCGCTGACGTATTCCATCCCCACGAGCGGCGCGCTCATCATGCTGGCCGGCATCTACTACGGTGCCCAATATGGCGACAGCGTGAGCGCCATCACGATGAAGATCCCGCACGCCAGCAGCATCGTGGCCTGCATCGACGGCTACCAGATGACGCTCAAGGGCAAGACCGGACTGGCCCTGTTCACGGCGGGCTTCTCCAGCTTCATCGGTGGCACGGTGGCGATCGTGGTGCTGTCGTTCTTCGCGCCGATGCTGGGCGAAGTGGCCTTCCTGTTCGGGCCGGCCGACTACTGCGCGCTGATGATGGTCGGCTTCGTGTGCGTGAGCTTCGTCACCACCGGCAGCCTGCTCAACGGCATGGCCATGTGCCTGATCGGCGTGCTGCTCGGACAGATCGGCACCGATGTGAACAGCGGCACCCCGCGCTTCACGATGGACTTCCCCTTCCTCGCCGAAGGCGTCGGCCTGGTGAGCATCGCGCTGGGCTGCTTCGGCATCGCCGAGATCACCAAGAACCTCGACAACAAGGACGAGCGCACCCCCTTCAACGGCGAGATCAACCTCATCCCGACCTGGGCCGAGTTCAAGCGCATCATTCCCAGCGCCCTGCGCGGCAGCGTGATCGGCTCGTTCCTGGGCATCCTGCCCGGCGGCGGTCCGGTGATCGCCCAGTTCGCGGCCTATGCGGTCGACAAGAAGGTCAGCAAGTACCGGCACGAGATCGGCAGCGGCGCCATCGAGGGCGTGGCCGGCCAGGCTGCGGCCGACGAAGCCGCCGCCCGCACCAGCTTCATCCCGCTCATGAGCATCGGCATTCCCGAGAATGCCGTGATGGCGCTGATGATGGCGGCGTTCATCATCAAGGGCATCCAGCCCGGACCCAACATGATCGCCGGCCACCCCGACCTGTTCTGGGGCCTCGTGGCCAGCATGTGGGTCGGCAACTGCTTCCTGATCACGCTGAACGTGCCGCTGGTGCGCTACTGGCTGTCGGTGTTCAAGATCCCCTACGCGGTGCTCTTCCCGTCGATCCTCTTCTTCTGCTGCATCGGCACCTACAGCGTCAACAACAACCTGGACGACATCTTCGTCACCGCCGTGTTCGGCCTGGGCGGCTACCTGTTCATGCGGCTGGACCTGGACGCTGCCCCGCTCATGCTGGGCTTCATCCTGGGCCCGATGCTCGAGGAGAACTTCCGGCGTGCGCTCCTGCTGAGCCGCGGCCACTTCAGCTCGTTTTTCACGCGCCCCATCAGCGGCACCCTGCTCAGCCTGATCGGTGTGTTCATCGTGTGGCAAGTCGTCTCGTTCGTCCTGAACGCGCGTCGGCCCCAGGCGGTGCCGGCCTAGTCGGCGCGCCAACCCCAGACCCACCGGGGCCTCCTTGAGGCCCGTCCCACGGCTGTGATGCGCAAGCGACCCTTGCGGATCACAGCCGTTCTCGCTTCCGGCCGATAAAACCGGGCAGTACCGTTCATTTGCGACACAACCCCGCATTCGCGGTTGGCGCGCCGGCGCACCCCTTGCTTACGATGACACCAGAGCCCGCGGGCTCATGAAAGGAGCCTGTCCGGCAGCACGCCTGGAATCGGTTTGGCGAAAAATTGAAACAGAACCATTCACCGTGGGGAAGTTCATGGCCACGGGTGGCCAACGTCAAGCACACTTCCCGGGCGCGAGAGTGAAAAAACAGCAGGGGAAAACACCGATGCCAGCAGACGTACAGACCACCAACCTTTTCGGCCCCGGCTCCTACGGGCAGAACCGCCCACCGCTGAACAGCCCCGCCCATGCGCTGCCCTTCTCGGCACCTCCACCGTCCATCCCCGTCTTCACCGCCGCGCTGCTGGAGCCGCTGCTGGCGGTCACCACCTTCCTCGTCGTCCATTTCGCCCACGGCCATGTGCTGGACCGCGCCGCGATGCTGCTGTCCATCA
>NZ_JBFPGY010000392.1:0-16183 GCF_041083715.1 Sphaerotilus sp. | reverse complement strand
CCGAGCCGGCTGAACGGGTCGAGCTGCAGGATTTTGCGGTCTTCGATGTGCTCGACCCCGGTGTCGGCGTACTTGTCGAGCAGCGCCTCGACCACCTGCCGCGCCACGCCCTGGTAGCGGGCGAAGTAGCCGCGCTGGCGCACCTGGTCGGCCCGCTCGCGGCGCGACAGCGGCGGCTGGTCGAAGCTGACGTGGCAGATCAGGTCGAACGGGTCCAGCGTCTTGCCGAGCCTGGCGGTCACCTCGTCCTGCAGCGCCTCCCACAGCACGCCCTGCGCGGCCAGCTCGTCGATGATGGCCTTCTTCTGCGCGGCGCCGCTCCAGCGGCGCAGGAAGTCGCCGAGCGAGGCGTACTGCTTCTGCACGCAACTGCGGGTGTAGTCGCGCAGGGTCTCGGTGATGAGCTTGCCGTCGGCGCCGTAGTACTGGACCCGCTCGGCAACGATGTGGACCGCGACATCGCCGATCACGTACTTGATGCGCTTGCCCGGCCCTTCGCCGCCCAGGTCACCCAGATCGTCACCCCCGCCGGGCAGGCCCGGCGGCACCACGGGCAAACCGTCCTCGCCGATCACCGTCTCGCCGTCGATCGGCCCGTCCTCGGGTGGCACGGGCGAGTCATCGCCGTGGGGTTCGTAGATCTGCACCGGCTCGCCATCGAACGCCGGATCGGCGAACAGCTCGGTGGCCTTCTTGAAGTCGATGATCGTGAACCAGAACTTGCCGTGGTCCTCGTTGATCCGGGTGCCGCGGCCGATGATCTGCTTGAACTCGGTCATCGACTGGATGTGCTGGTCGAGCACGATGAGCTTGCAGGTCTGCGCATCGACGCCCGTGCTCATCAGCTTGCTGGTGGTGGCGATGACGGGGTAGCGGGCCTCCGGGTTGATGAAGTTGTCGAGTTCGGCCTTGCCTTCCTGCTCGTCGCCGGTGATGCGCATGACGTACTTGCGGTTCTCCCGGACCCGCTCGGGGTTCAGGTTCACCAGCGCCTGGCGCATGCGCTCGGCGTGGTCGATGTCGTCGCAGAAGACGATGGTCTTCTGGAACGGATCGCCGCTGAGGCGCAGGAAGTCGGTGATCTTCTGCGCCACGCGCTGGGTGCGCTGCTCCAGCACCAGGGCGCGGTCCATGTCCCGCAGGTTGTAGATCCGGTCCTCGACCACCTCGCCGTGCTTGTCGCGCTGGCCCTTGGGCGGGCGCCAGCCCTGCAAGTCCTTGTCGAAGTCGATGCGCACGACCTTGTAGGGCGCGAGGAAGCCGTCGTCGATGCCCTGCTTCAGGCTGTAGCTGTAGACCGGCTCGCCAAAGTAATGGCTGCTGGAAACGTCCTTGGTTTCCTTGGGCGTGGCGGTCAGGCCGACCTGGGTGGCGCTGCCGAAGTAGTCGAGGATCTCGCGCCAGGCGGAGTCCGCCGACGCGCTGCCCCGGTGGCATTCATCGACGACGATCAGGTCGAAGAAGTCGGGCGAGAACTGGCGGTAGATGTTCTGGTCTTCCGCCGCGCCGGTCACCGCCTGGTAGAGCGAGAGGTAGACCTCGTAGGACTTGTCGATCTGCCGCCGGGCGATCTTGGTCATCGCCTGGCCGAAGGGCTTGAAGTCGTTGTTGCGGGTCTGGTCCACCAGGATGTTGCGGTCGGCCAGGAACAGGATGCGCCGCTTCTGCCGGCTCTTCCACAGGCGCCAGATGATCTGGAAGGCGGTGTAGGTCTTGCCGGTGCCGGTGGCCATGACCAGCAGCACGCGGTTCTGGCCGCTGGCGATGGCCTCGACGGTGCGGTTGATGGCGTTGAGCTGGTAGTAGCGCGGCAGGCGGCCGGAGCCGTCGTCGTGGTACGGCGCCTCGACCCGTGTCCGGGCGGGGCCGTCGAGGCCCTTCCACTGGCAGTAGCGCCGCCAGAGTTCGTCGGGGCCGGGGAACTGGTCCAGCGTCAGCGCGGTCTCGACCTGAGCGCCCGTGCCGGTGCGGTCGTGGAACAGGAAGCCGTCGCCGTTGGAGCTGAACACGAAGGGCACGCCCAGCGCGTCGGCGTAGTCCAGCGCCTGCTGCATCCCGGCGCCGACCGGCAGCGTGTTGACCTTGGCCTCGATCACCGCCAGCGGCAGGTTGGGCTGGTGGTAGAGGATGAAGTCGGCGCGGCGGGCCTGGCCACGGCTGTGGAGCTTGCCGCGCACGATGACACGGCCGCGGGTGAAGGTGACTTCCTCGCGCACCTGGCGGTGGAGATCCCAGCCGGCCTGCACGAGGGCCGGGACGAGGTACTGGGTGCAGATGTCCCGCTCGGACAGCGTTTTCTTGTGCGCGTGCGTGTGCATGTGAATTTCCCCCTGCGTCCTGGCGGTGGATCCGCTTCGAGGACGGGCATGGTCTGCCAGTGGGGGATTCTGCACAGCGCACCGCTGCGCCGGTTGAAGCGGCGCGCAGTGCGTGACGCAATTGGCAAATTCACCGTGGTGGTCGTGTCCACGGTTGCAGCTCCGTTGATCAAAACGCCTGCTGTCCTGTCGCCTTCTCGATCAGCTTGTCGATCGAAACCGCCAGCACCAGCAGCATGCCGGTCACGATCAGGCGGATCTCGTTTTCCACGCCCATCAGGTTCAGTCCGTTCTGGACCGTGCCGATGACCAGCGCCCCCAGCAGCGCGGCATGCACCGAGCCGCGGCCACCGAACAGGCTGACGCCACCGATCACGGCCGCGGCGATCGACTCCAGCAGCAGCGTGCCACCACCGATGCCGCCACCCGAGAACACCCCCACGCCCAGGGTGCGTGAAGCGGCCAGCACACCGGCGATCGCCGCCACGGCACCGGCAATCCCGAACGCCGCCATCTTGATCCGGCCGACATTGACGCCGGTGCGGCGGGCCGCTTCGTCGTTGTTGCCGACCGCATAGAGGTAGAGGCCGAACTGGGTTTCCTTGAGGACATAGCCGCCCAGGCCCAGCATCGCCGCGAAGATCAGCACCAGCAGCGGCACGCCCTGGTGCGCGTTGAGCACGGCGACGACACCCACACCCAGCAGGGTCCCGCCCAGCAGCGGAGCCGCCAGCCCCGACAGCATCGACACCGGCAGGCCGACGTTCCGGCGCCGCCAGGCATTCGAGACGGTGATGCCCACATAGATCAGCAGTCCGACCACCAGCAGGAGCCAGGCCCAGACGCCCTCGATGCGGGTCTGGGCGATCTGCTCGATGCCCGAACCCATCAGGCCATAACGGGCGGTGGGCGGCAGCAACAGCAGTTGAGCGCCGTTGAGCGCCAGACCCAGGCCCAGCGTGACGACGAAGGACGGGACACCGACATAGGTCATCCACCGTGCCGATAGGCAGCCGATCACGGCGCCGGCGACGATGGCCGAGGCCACCGCAGTCCACGGCGAGAAGCCGAACTCGACGATCAGCTTGGCCATCAGGACCGCAGTGACGCCATTGATGGCGGCGACCGACAGGTCGATTTCCTTGACCAGCAGCACGAACATCAGGCCCAGCGCCATGATGCCGACCACCGTGCTCTGCAGCAGCAGGTTGGACAGGTTCTGGGGCGACAGGAAGACGTCGCTCTGGATCGCGAAGAAGATCCACAGCGCGACGAGGCCGATGACCACGGGCAATGCGCGCAGGTCTGTAGCCAGGAGTTCGCTGAAGGAGCGCCGCTTGGGCGGCGGCGGGAAGGTACCGGAATCGGTGGATGCTGAAAGAACTTGTGCCACTTGTTTCTCCTTGGGTTGCATGAGCCTCAGCCCGCCAGATTCACGCTCTCGTTGCCGCCGACCATGGCGTTCACCACCTGCTCGCCAGTGACTTCACTGGACTTGAAGCTGGCCGTGTTCGCGCCCAGGCGCATGACTTCGATGCGGTCGGTGGACTTGACGACGAAATGGTGGATGTCGTGGCTCACCACCACAATCCCCAGGCCCTCGTCCGCCAGCGTGCGGATCAGCTTCGACACCTGCTCGGCGGCCGAGTGACTCAGCGCGGCGGTCGGCTCGTCGAGGATCAGCAGTTTGGGGGTCCACAGGATCGACCGGGCGATGGCGATGTTCTGCCGCTGTCCGCCCGACATCGCGCCCACCGGACGGCTCAGCGAGAGGTTGCCCAGGCGCATGCGGGTCATGACCTCGCGCGCCCGGATCTCGCATTCGGCGCGCTTGATGCGCCGGCCGAACCATCCGGACCCCGTCAGCTCACGCCCCAGGAACAGGTTCTGCACCGCGTCCAGGTTGTTGCACAGGGACAGATCCTGGTAGACGGTCTGGATGCCGTACGCCGTCGCATCCGACGGGCTGTTGATCTTGGCGGGCTTGCCGTCGATCTCGTAGTCGCCCGAGTCGTACCCATGCACGCCGGCCATGACCTTGACGAACGTCGACTTGCCAGCGCCGTTGTCACCGACCAGGGCGACCACTTCGCCCGCGTGAACTTCGACCGAGGCACCGCGCAGCGCCTTGACGGAGCCAAACGACTTGGTGATGTTCCGCATGGAAATCAGCGGCGTGCCCTTGCTGCCTGGGGCAGAACCGGCGCCGGCAGCGTTTGCGATCTTCTCAGTCATGATGACCTCTCGAAAAAAATGGGGCGGCGAAACCAGCCGCCCCCAGGGCTTTGCACCCAGGTCTTACTTGTTGGCTTGGCACACCGGCGTGTTCTGGATGCCCTGGCAGATCTGCGGCCAGGTCCAGACGCCGGCCTTGACCACGTCGGCGAGGTTGTCGCCGGTGATGTTGCTCACGGGCAGGAAGACCGCTGGCACGTCCATGAACTTGTTGTTCACCTTGCCGTTGATCAGGTTCTTGGGCACGCCCTTGCCACCCAACAGGGAGGCGACGACGTCGGCCGCGTAGGTGGCCTCGACCTTCAGGTCCTTGAGCACCGAGTTGTCCTGCCAGCCCATGGCGATATAGCGCAGGGCTTCGACCGTGGCGTCCTGGCCGCCGGTGACGAGCTTCTGGCCCGGCTTGTAGCCTTGGCTGATCAGGGCTGCAACCGAGCCACCGGTGGTGCCGTCGTTCATGCCGAGGAAGACATCGACGTCGCCCTTGTTGCGGGTCAGGCAGTCTTCTGCGAAGGACTGGGCCTTCACTGGATCCCAGTTCTCGGTGTACTGCTCGCAGACCACCTTGACCTTGCCCGACGCGATCAGCGGCTTGAGAAATTCGTTCTGACCGGCTTCGTACTGGCCGGTGCCGTATTCGCCCTGGTTGCCCTTGATGCGCGCCACCTTCACGACCGGCTTGCTGATCTTGTTGATCAGCTCGGCTGCCCGCTTGCCCTGGGCCTGGCCCACCGACAGCGAGTCGAACACGACGTGGGCCTCGGCCTTGCCACCGACGGCGTCGTGGTCGTACAGCACGACCGGGACCTTGGCCGCGGCAGCCGCAGCCAGGCTACCTGCCGACAGGTTGGCGTCGGCCGACGTGTAGACGATGACCTTGGCGCCTTGCGAGATCGCGTCTTCGACCAGGCGCTGTTGGCGCGACGGATCGCCCTGGGCGTTCTGGACGATCACCTTGGCCTGTGGGGCCTTCTTCTTCAGCGCTTCGGTGAAGAAGGGCGCGTCGCGGCTTTCGAAACGGATCGTGGTGGCATTGGGCAGCAGGAAGAAGACCTTGTCTTCCGCCATGGCCGAGGTGGCGGCGCTGGCCAGGATCGATGCGGCGAGGGTGCCGAGGATGTGATGCTTCATGGTTGTCTCCAGAGGTATGGGGTGCGCTGTTGGACGGAGCAGGCACGAGTCGACCCGAACCCCGGGCCGGCCCCCGGGGTTTGAAAGGGAACAGAGAAGGGAAAGTGGTTTAGACGGCCACGGCTCGGCCGGTCTTCACCGACTCGATCGCGGCCTCGGCCAGGCGCAGCGCCTGGCGGCCATCCCACGGGCTGGTCGGCATGGCCGAGCCCGAGTCGAGCGCCTTCAGGAAGGCGTCGAGCTCGTTGCGGTAGGCGTCGGTGTAGCGCTGCAGGAAGAAGTTCAGCAGCGGCGGCAGCGCCTCGGTTTCGGTGGCGTTGTAGCGCCGCACGGTGCTGGGCCGCAGGTTGTCGTTCATCAGCATGCCCTTGGCGCCGAGGATCTCGAAGCGCTGGTCGTAGCCGTAGCTGGCCTCGCGGCAGCAGTTGATGTGGCACTGCTTGCCCGACGCGGTCTGCATGATGACCATCAGCGTGTCGTAGTCGTCGAACTCGGCCATCAGCGCCGGATCGACCACGCGGCTGGCCTTGGCGTAGACCTCGACCGGCTCCTCGCCCAACAGGAAACGCGCCATGTCGAAGTCGTGGATGGCCATGTCGCGGAAGATGCCGCCCGAGTGCGCCACGTAGTCACGCGGCGGCAGGCCGGGGTCGCGGCTGCTGATGATGACCTGGCGCACCTCGCCGATGTCGCCGGCGTCGATGGCGCGGCGCAGCTCGATGTTGCTGGGATCGAAGCGGCGGTTGAAGGCCATCATGACCTTGGCGCCCAGCGCCTTCAGCTCGGCCACGGCGGCGTCGGCCTTGGCCAGGTCGTTGTCGACCGGCTTCTCGCACAGCACGGCCTTGCCGGCGCGTGCGGCCAGCAGCATCAGGTGGGCGTGCGTGTCCGACGGCGTGCCGATGACGACCGCATCGACGTCGGCGCGGGCGATCGTGGCTTCGGCATCGGTGGAGGCCTCGCAACCCAGCTTGTCGGCCAGCTTGCGGGCCGATGCGTCGATCGGATCGACCACGGCCACCAGCTTGGCGAGCGGGTTGGCGGCAACGTTGGCGGCGTGGATCTGGCCAATGCGGCCGGCGCCCAGAACGGCGACTCGAATCATGGAGGACTCCTTGTGGGGTTTCAGGCCGAGCGGTGTGCGAACTGGCGCATTGCCGACTCGTAGGAACTGCGCGCCATCACGTCGAGCGGCTGCAGCCGGAAGGGCTTGGAGATGATCTCGACGCCGTAGTACGGTGCGTCGAAGCCGGCGGCCAGCACCGCGTCGATGAAGGCCGGCACGTTGAAACAGCCCTCGCCGCACAGGCGCCGGCTGAAGCGGGTGTCCTCGAACAGCGTGCCGACGACCTGCGGATCCGCGTCGTCGAGCTCGACGCCCTTGAGAAAGCGCGCCGGGATCTTGGCGATCTCGTCGTAGGACATGCCGCCGCGCGCCACGTGCCAGATGTCGAGCAGGATGCCGCCGTTGGGCTGGTCGGCGCCGGCGATGATGGCCATCGCGGTGTCGATCGTGTTGACGTTGGTGAACGGCATCATTTCCATGATGACGTGGGTGCCGACCGGGCGGGCCTGCTCGCACAGCAGCGCGAACTCGTCGCGCAGGTGGGCGATGTCGGGCGCCTGCTCGGCGAACAGCTCGGGCGAGACCTTGAAGTTGCGCGCGCCGAGTTCGGCCGCGGCCTCGAACAGCTCGCGCCGCATCTGGTCGGAGGCCTGGCGGCGCGGGTCAGCGGCGTCAAGGAACCAGTCGCCCAGGAACTCGACGTCGATGTGGCGGATGCCGTGGTCGGCCAGCACCCGGCGCACGCCGGCCCAGCCCAGGCGGTCGCGGTTGGCCATCAGGTCGGCGTGCACCAGGCCCATGCCGGTGTAGCCGACCTCGGCCGCGGCGGCAGCGCGCTCTTCCAGGCTGTAGGGGCTGACCTCGGTGGGGGCACCGGGGTAGACATCGCCGGCCAGCGTCCAGTACGCGGCCAGCAGCTCGACTTGTTTGTTGCTCACAGGAAAACCTCGGAACCGGCTTGTGCGGAAGAAGCGAACAGGGCCTCGATCAGCGTGCTGATGTGCAGGGCCTGCGTCGCGGGGATGACCACCGGCGCGCCTTCGCGCACCGAGCGGTTGAAGTGGGCAAGCTCACGGTCGAAGAAGACCGGGTTGCCGATCTCGGCCAGCTCGGGCGAATAGACCGTCTTCTTCGAGGCCCAGTTGATCGGGAAGCCGGTCTCGCTCCACTCGGTCCAGCCTTCGCGGTGGCCGTCCACCTTGCCGCTGTCGAAGATCTTGTAGCTCGACGGCGACGGGCGCGAGCTCATCATGCCGGCCGTGCCGTAGGCGGTGATGTCCCAGGCCTCCAGCCAGGGCAGCGAGTCCCACGAGAAGAAGTCGACCACGACGATCTTGTCGTCGTAGTTCAGCACCGCGCCGGCGGCGTCCTCGCGCGAGGTCGGGCCCATCGCACCGGGGAACTTGGTGATGCGGGCGTTGACCGAACGCGGCATGCCGAAGTGGTGGATGACGCGGTCGAACAGGTGGCAGGAGATGACGAACATCGCCCCGCCGATGTCGCCGGGCTGCTTCATGTGGTTGGTGTCGGCCTCGTCGTGCGAGCAGCCGCCGTGCGCGCGCACCTGCAGCACCTTGCCCAGCCGCCCGCTCTTGAGCACCTCCTGCATCTTGTCGACCGAGGGCGAGTAGCGCCAGCAGTAGCCGACCTGGACGATGCCGCCGGTGCGCTCGACCGCCTCGACGATGCGGCGCGCATCGGCCGAGTTGCGACCGGCCGGCTTCTCGCACAGCACGGCCTTGCCAGCCTCGAGCGCCTCGATCGTCAGGTCGGCCATCGCGTAGCTCTTGGAGTGCACGTAGACCACGTGCACGTCCGGATCGTCGAGGATCTCCTGCTTGGAACGCGGCGTCAGGCCGAGCGCGTCGCAGAAGGGCTGCAGCAGCGGGCTGTCGTCGGCGGCGCCGAGCATGCGGGCATTGGGCAGGCGCTGCAGGGCGCGCACCCGGCCCGAGGTGTGCGGGTGGGTGATGCCCAGACACGCCACGCCCAATGGGATGTCATGGCCGAGTGGCTTGCGTGCGGTAGGGGTGGTCATGGCTTGCCTCCTGTCAGGGGAATTCAGGGTTCGATTTGTTCGTGGATCGCAGGTATCGGCATGCCGGATCAGTCCCCGGGACGCCGACCTTCCCAGGCATTGCGCAGCAGGTCACGAATGGCCTGGGCTTCGATCGGCCTGGGATTCCAGTAAGGGTTGGCCAGCACGATCTCCGCCGCGCGGTCGAGCTCAGACTCGGGCATACCGATGTCTCGCAACGCCAGGGGTGCGCCGAGTCGCTTTGCCAGGTCGTAGACGCCGGAAGCCGCACTTGGCACTTTCAATGCATGAGCGATCCGCATCATGGCGATGGGCGCCGCAGACGCGTTGTAGGCGAGCGCGTGAGGCAGCACGATGGTGTGCGTCTCGGCATGTGGCAGGTTGAAGCTGCCGCCCAGCGTGTGGCACAGCTTGTGGTGCAGCGCCATGCCGACATGGCCCAGCACCGTGCCACACAACCAGGCGCCGTAAAGGCAATCACCGCGCGCTGTCAGGTCTGACGGGCTGAGAACGACGCCCCGCAGGCCGTCAGCCAACGCACGGATGCCCTCCTCGGCCATCAGCGACATCACGGGATTGCCATCGCGGGCATAGAGGCCCTCGGCCGCATGGGCGATCGCATTGATACCGCTGGTGACGGACATCGCGACCGGCAGTCCCACCGACAGGTCGGGGTCGTACAGCACGGTGCGCGGCAGCACACGGGCATCGCGGCCGGTTTTCTTCAAGCCGCCTTCGGTGATGCCATAGATCGGCGTCATCTCCGAGCCCGCATAGGTGGTCGGTACGGCGATGATGGGAATCGACGACTCCAGAGCGATGGCCTTGCCCAGACCGATCGTGGAGCCTCCACCGATCGCGACCGCGCAGTCGGCGCCGACCGTGCGGGCATGCTCACGTGCCAGTCGTGCACCTTCGATCGGCACATGCATCTGCGCGCCGTCGTAGATCCCGACGCAGAGGGATCCGAGCAGATCCGCCGCCGCCTGGGCCTGGTCACGCTGCTGCGGCGTGCACAACACCAGCACCCGGTGCGCACCCAGGGCCTCGACCTCTTGCGGCAAGCGCTTCAGGCTGCCACGAGCAAACACCACCCGAGCGGGCTGCGCCGTGAAGATGAAATCGTGTGTCGTCTGCATGGTCACACAACCCCAGGGATGTAGTCGACCTGGAACCGGGCGATGCGGACGTCGCCGAGTTCCTGGCGTATGCGCAGATGCTCGGGATGGGCGCCATAACCCTCCAGTGAAGTGACACTGTCGAATTCGCTGTAAAGCACCATGTCGCAGGCATAGTCGACACGGCTGAAGTCCAGTCCGATCTCCATCCGGAGCAGGCCGGGAATGCGGCCGACCAGACCTTCGAAACGGGTCTTGACGAACTCTGCGCTCGCCTGACGCTCGTCGGCCGTCTCTCCGCGTACCCTCCACATGACGATGTGCTTGATCATCCGTTCACCTATGTCTGCGCAGCGATCCCGTAGTGACCCTCTGCTTTCCTGCGATGGACGAACTGTAGATTCACGCAGCGCGGCAAAAAATGACGCCACGGGAAATGTCTTTGCCGATAAACGGAACAATTCCAGGGGTTTGCACTAGCTTCTGGGATGCTGCGTCAGGATCGACGTCTGTGGTTCAGCGTAACGGGGCGGCCCATTTCTTCTCGAGCCCCAAGGCTTCGAAACGTTCGATCAGGAAGTCGTTGAACACACGGATCTTGGCCGGCTGGTGGCGCCGGCTCTGGTATGCCAGGTTGATGGTCAGCGGCGGCAGTTCCCAGTCGGTCAGCACCGGCACCAGCCGCCCGGCCACGATTTCATCGTGAATGATGTAGAGCGGCTGGATCACGATGCCCAGCCCCGCGAGCCCGGCCGAGCAGATCACCTGGCCCTCATTGGAATCCAGCGCGCTGGTGATTGACGTGTCGCACCGCTGCTCGCCGCGGCTGAAATGCAGCACATGCGGATCCTTGGCCAGGTTGTAGACCAGCAAGCGGTGTTGCTTGAGGTCCTCAGGCGTCTTGGGTGTGCCATGCACGGCGAAGTAGCCCGGCGCACCGGCCAGCACGCGCCGGGTGTGGGCGAGCCTGCGCACGGTGATGCCCGAGTCGCCCTCGACCTCGCGGGTGCGGATCGCCACGTCGATGCCGGCCTCGATGAAGTCGGGGTAGCGGTTGGCCGCCACGATCTGCACGTTCAGCTTCGGATAGCGCCGGCTGAACTCGGGCAATCCGGGTGCGATGTGCAACATCGCGAAGGACACCGAACTGGTGACACGCAGCAGCCCGGTTGGCTGCAACGTGGTTTCGTGCACAGCGGCCTCGGCATCGGCCATCTCCGCCAGCATCACGACGCAACGCCGATGAAAAGACTGGCCTGCCTCGGTGAGCCACAGCCGCCGGGTCGTGCGCTCGACCAGTCTCGCCCCCAGCCGCTCCTCCAGTGCCAGCAAGGTGCGGCTCGCAGCAGCGTTCGACATGTCGAGCTTCTCCGCGGCACGCGACAGGCTGCCGAGTTCGGCGACCTGAACGAAGAACTCGATCTGCGACCAACGATCCATGATTGATTCATCCACATAGCGGAAAACTGATTTCACCACAGCGCATTTTTTTCCACTCGCACTCAACTTAAGGTGACGGGGATTGCTAGTTCAGCCCACCGAGAGGAGACAAGCCCGTGCGCAACATCAACGAAGACACCATTACCCAGGCGGTACTGGCATCCATGGATCAATGTCGTGATGCGCGCTTGCGCACGGTCATGACCAGCCTGGTCCAGCACCTTCATTCCTTCGCCCGAGAGGTCAAGTTGACCGAAGCGGAGTGGTTCCAGGCCATCCAGTTCCTGACCGCGGTCGGCCACATCACGGACGATGTCCGCCAGGAGTACATCCTGCTGTCGGATGTGCTGGGTCTGTCGACGCTGGTCACCGCGCAGAACAACGTCAAGCCCACCGGCTGCACCGAGGCCACCGTGTTCGGACCGTTCTTCGTGGAGAACGCACCCGACTATCCGCTGGGCGCCGACATCTCGAACGGCGCGCGCGGCGAACCCTGCTTCGTCAGCGGTCGTGTCACGGGGCTGGATGGCCAAGCTCTGGCCGGCGTGTTGATGGACGTCTGGCAATCGGACGAAGATGGCTTTTACGACGTGCAGAAACCCCCGACCGCGGATCAGCCGCATGTGCACCGAGCCCGCGGCCGCATCCGCACTGATGCGCAGGGCAGATACCACTTCCGCTCGATCCTGGCGCAGCCCTACCCGATTCCTCACGACGGCCCGGTCGGCAAGATGCTGGAGGCGCTGGGGCGGCACCCCTGGCGGCCGGCGCACCTGCACTTCATGCTGACCGCACAGGGCCATGAACGCTTGATCACGCATGTCTTCCGGAATCAGGACCGCTATCTCGACTCCGATGCGGTCTTCGGCGTGCGCTCGATGCTCATCTCCGACTGGGTCAGGCACGAAGCCGGAACAGCGCCCGACGGAACCGCGGTCGATCGTCCGTACTACACCCTGGACTACGATTTTGTGCTCAACCCCGCCAAACGGGAGGTCCGAGCATGATCGACAAGCGGTATGCCTCCACACGGGCTGCGTTGGCCGATCTGCGAGACGGCTCCACGGTGATGATCGGCGGTTTCGGCACGGCCGGGCTGCCCAACGAGCTGATCGACGCCCTGATCGAACAAGGCGCGCGCGACCTCACGATCGTCAACAACAACGCCGGCAACGGCGACACCGGCCTGGCGGCCTTGCTGGCGGCCGGCCAGGTGCGCAAGATCATCTGCAGCTTTCCGCGCCAGGCCGATTCCTGGCACTTCGATCGCTTGTACCGAGAAGGCCGCATCGAACTCGAACTGGTGCCTCAAGGCAACCTGGCCGAACGCATCCGCGCCGCAGGTGCCGGCATTGCCGGCTTCTTCACCGCCACCGGCTACGGCACGCTGCTCGCCGAGGGCAAGGAGACGCGCGTCATCGACGGCCGCGGCTACGTGCTGGAGCAACCCATCCACGCCGACGTCGCGCTGATCAAGGCCGAGCGCGGCGACCGATGGGGCAACCTCACGTACCGGATGACCGCCCGTAACTTCGGTCCGATCATGGCCGCAGCGGCCCGCACGACGATTGCCACCGTGCACGAGTTCGTCGAGCTGGGCACCCTCGATCCCGAAAGTATCGTGACCCCTGGCCTTTACGTGCAGCGCGTCGTGCAGATCGAGCGCGCGATCACCACGGCCGGCGGTTTCAAGAAGGCCGCGTGAGGAGAACGACATGAGTACGACACCCAAGCGCTGGAACCGCGACGAGATGGCTCGTCGAGTGGCACGCGACATCCCCGACGGGGCAGTCGTCAACCTCGGCATCGGCCTGCCCACGCTGGTGGCCAACCACATCCCGCCCGAGCGCGAGCTGATGATGCACAGCGAGAACGGCGTGATCGGTTTCGGCCCTGCGCCGACTGCCGGGCAGGAGGATTACGACCTGATCAACGCAGGCAAGCAACCGGTCACCTTGCTGCCTGGCGGCTGCTTCTTTCACCACGCCGACAGCTTCGCGATGATGCGCGGCGGTCACCTCGACATCTGTGTGCTCGGGGCTTTCCAGGTGTCCGCCACGGGCGACCTCGCCAACTGGCACACCGGCGCACCGGACGCGATCCCGGCCGTCGGCGGCGCCATGGACCTGGCCGTCGGCGCCAGGAAGACCTTCGTGATGATGGAGCACACCACCAAGTCCGGCGAGGCCAAGATCGTTCCCGCCTGCACCTACCCGCTGACCGGCGTGGGCTGCATCAGCCGCATCTACACCGACCTGGCCGTGCTCGACGTGACCGATCGAGGTCTCGTCGTGATCGACCTCGCGCCGGGTGTCGACCTCGACGCGCTCCAGGCGGTCACCGGGGCACCGCTGCTCCACCTCGACCAGGCCTTGATCCCATGACCCACGCCTACATCTGCGATGCCATCCGCACGCCCTTCGGCCGCTACGGCGGCGCGCTGTCATCGGTGCGCGCCGATGACCTGGGTGCGATCCCGATCGCCGCGCTGATGGCCCGTAACCCGCAAGTCGACTGGGCTGCGGTCACCGACGTGCTCTATGGCTGCGCCAACCAGGCGGGCGAAGACAATCGCAACGTGGCGCGCATGTCCGCCCTGCTGGCCGGCCTGCCGATGGAGGTGCCCGGTGCGACCATCAACCGCCTGTGCGGCTCGGGGCTCGACGCGGTGGGCTCGGCCGCACGCGCCATCAAGGCGGGCGAAGCCGGCCTGATGATCGCCGGTGGCGTCGAGAGCATGAGCCGCGCGCCCTTCGTGATGCCCAAAGCCGAAAGCGCGTTCTCACGCAGCAACGCCATCCACGACACCACGATTGGCTGGCGCTTCGTCAACAAGCGCATGCAGGCGTTGTACGGCGCGGATTCAATGCCAGAGACGGCCGAAAACGTCGCCACCGACTTCGGCATCGACCGCGCCTCGCAGGACCGCATGGCGCTGCGCTCGCAGCTCAATGCGTTGGCGGCGCAACAGTCAGGCTTCTTCGACGCCGAGATCACGCCGGTGACGATTCCCCAGAAGAAGGGCGACCCGATCGTCGTGTCGAAAGACGAACATCCGCGCGCGACCTCGATCGAGTCGCTCGCCAAGCTCACGGGCGTGGTGCGCCCCGACGGCACGGTGACCGCCGGCAACGCCAGTGGCGTCAACGATGGCGCCTGCGCGCTGCTGCTGGCCGATGAAGCCTCCGCCACGAAGCACGGCCTCACGCCACGCGCCCGCGTGGTCGGCATGGCCACCGCCGGGCTGGCGCCGCGCATCATGGGCTTCGGACCCGCACCGGCGACCCGCAAGGTGCTGCAACTCACCGGCCTGACGCTCGCGCAGATGGACGTGATCGAGTTGAACGAAGCCTTTGCCGCGCAAGGGCTGGCGGTGCTGCGCGACCTCGGCCTGGCCGACGACGACGCACGCGTCAACCCGAACGGCGGCGCGATCGCGCTCGGTCATCCGCTGGGCGCGAGCGGTGCGCGGCTGGTGACCACCGCGGTCAACCAGCTGCATCGCATGAACGGGGGACGCGGGGGGCGCTACGCCCTGTGCACGATGTGCATCGGCGTAGGGCAAGGCATCGCACTGATCGTTGAACGGGTTTAGGTGCGCTGCGTCTGGAAAAGTGTTCTCGGCAAATAAAGTCGTCAACAACCGATCGCGGTGGAACCTTGTCCAGTGCGGCGCTCCCCGCACTGGCGTTCGGGTTGCCGAGCGTACAGCGCCTGCCTGCGCGCCAAAGGTTTGCGCCAGACGCTCACCGTTGAGCACGGCTTGTCCAGGGCGACTTCGTGCCGCCGCTCAAGCATTCACTTCGACCACCGGTTCGAAGCCGCCGAAGATCATGCGTTTGCCGTCGAAGGGCATGGGTGGGTTGCCGGGTGTGGACGGATCCATGCGCGGGTCTTCCATCATCTTCTTCATGCCGGCGTCGCGCGTGGCCTTGTCCGGCCATTCGACCCACGAAAAGGCCACTGTCTCCTCGGCCGTGGCCTGGACTGCCCGGCGGAAATCCGTGACTTTCCCGTCAGGGACGTCGTCGCCCCAGCCCTCGATCACACGGATCGCGCCCAGCTCGATGAACTTCTGCTTATTGGCCGTGGGGACCGCAATCACGAAACCATCGATGTAGGACATGTCTTTGCTCCTGTGGGGTGGACCGGTCGGCGCACCCGCCCGAGGGCGCCTCGTGCCTTGGCGGGACATCGAGTCGGCAGGACCACAGGGTAGCGGTCGGTCAGTCAAGCAGGGGCTGAACGGCCGATTTCCATGAAGGTGACTGCACCAACCTGACCGGTCAGCTGGTGGAGCCCTTCATAATCAAAACCTGCCCCCGCTTGTTCGAGATGCCTACCTTTCACCATGGATAAATTCTTGCTGCTGCAGCAGGTGCTGCAACGGCTTTCCGAAGACCTGCTGCAAGCCGAACAGGCCGTACGGGCGGCCCATGCAACGGCGACTCACGAAGAAAATATCGCCGAAAACAAGTACGACACATTGGGACTCGAAGCCGCCTACCTGGCCACCGGCCAAGCCCGTCGTGCCGAAGCCATCCGCCAAGCACTGGCCCATTGGCGCCAATTCCGCCCGCTCCCCTACGACGCCAGCAAAGGCATACAGCTCGGCGCGCTGGTCTGCCTGGTTGATGCCGACGACAAGCAGCAACAGCTCTTTCTCGGCCCGGATGGCGGCAGCATGAAGTTGGTCAGCGGCGCTCAGCTCGTTCAGGTCATCAGCAGCGATGCCCCTTTGGGCAGGGCCATGCTGGGTAAATGCGAGGGTGATGAGGTGTCGATACAGGTCGCCCCCAACCGACAGCAGTTTGAGGTGCTGCGGGTTCATTGAGCC
>NZ_JBFPGY010000391.1:0-4960 GCF_041083715.1 Sphaerotilus sp. | reverse complement strand
CTGTTCGGACTGGCTGCGCGGCTGCGCGAGGCGGACATCGCCGTGACCGTGGCGGTGGAGCCGCCCGACCTGCGGGCGATGGCCGACGCGATGCGGCTGGAGCAGGTGCTGGTCAACCTGCTGACCAATGCGATCGACGCGCTGGCCGGCACGGCTGCCCCGCGCATCACCGTGCACGCCCACCGCACGGGAGAACAGATCCAGCTCGTCATCGGCAACAATGGGCCAGCGATCACGCCCGATGTGCTGCGCCGCCTGTTCGAGCCGTTCGTCACCACGAAACCGGCCGGCAAGGGCCTGGGCCTCGGGCTGGTGCTCTCGGCGCGCCTCGTGCAGGGCTTCGGCGGTCGGCTGCAGGGGGGCAACCTCGATGCGTCGGGGGTCGCGTTCACCATCGAGCTGCCCGCCGCCCCTGAGCCATCCGACCCTGCATGAGCACTGCCCGTCCCGCCCCGACCATGGCCCCCGTCCATCCGATCCGCGTCATCTTCGTCGAGGACGACGAGGATGTGCGCCTGGGCAGCGTGCAGGCGCTGGACCTGGCCGGCTTCGCCGTGGACGCCCATGGCAGCGTCGAGCAGGCGCGCCCGCAGGTGCAGACGGGCCTGCCCATCGTCGTCGTCTGCGACGTGCGGCTGCCGGGCATGACCGGCACCGCCTGGCTGCGCGAGCTGCACGCGCTCGACGCCGAGCTGCCGGTCATCCTCATCACCGGCCACGGCGACATCGCGATGGCGGTGCAGGCGGTGCAGGACGGTGCCTACGACTTCATCGAGAAGCCCTGCTCGTCGGAGCGGCTGGTCTCGGTGGTGCGGCGCGCCGCGGACAAGCGCCAGCTCCTGATGGAGGTGCACACGCTGCGCCGCCAGCTCGACGGCTGGCACGGCATCCAGGCCACGCTCATCGGCCGCTCGGCCCAGATGGAGCGGGTGCGCCGCATGGTGCGCACGCTGGCCGCAGCGCCGGCCGACGTGGTCATCTATGGCGAGACCGGCACCGGCAAGGACCTCGTCGCCCGCTGCCTGCACGACCACAGCGCACGACGCCGCGGCCACTTCGTGCCGGTCAACTGCGGCGGACTGCCGGACAACCTGGTCGAGAGCGAGCTGTTCGGCCACGAGGTCGGCGCCTTCACCGGCGCGATCCGCCGCCGCATCGGCAAGTTCGAGCACGCCCACGGCGGCACGCTCTTCCTCGACGAGATCGAGAGCATGCCGCTGGCGGTGCAGGTCAAGCTGCTGCGGGCGCTGCACGAGCGCTCGATCGAGCGCATCGGCTCCAACGACCCCGTCGCCGTCGACTGCCGGGTCATCGCCGCGAGCAAGGAAGACCTGCGGCTGCTCAGCGAGCAGAAGAAATTCCGCTCGGACCTGTACTACCGGCTCGGTGTGGCCTTCATCGAACTGCCCCCGCTGCGCGAGCGGCGCGAGGACATCCCGCTGCTGTTCGAGCACCTGACGCTGCAGTCGGCGCGCCGCTACGGCCTGCCGGCGCCGATCGTCGACGGCGCCGTGCTGGCCACGCTGATGGCCCACCACTGGCCGGGCAATGTGCGCGAGCTGCGCAACGTGGCCGACCGCTTCGTGCTCGGCCTGCTCGGTGACGACCTCACCGGCGCACTGGGCGCCTCCGGGGCGCAGACACCGCAGCGCACCCTGCCCGAGCAGGTCGAGCAGGTCGAGCGCGTGCTGATCACCGAGGCGCTGCGCCAGCACCTCGGCGACGTGTCGGCCGCGGCCCGCGCGCTCGGCGTGCCCAAGCAGACGCTCTACGACAAGCGGCGCCGGCTGCAGATCGACCCGGCGGAGTTCCGCACGGAGGACTGACGCTCACCGCCCCGGAGCGTGCCCAGGGTCAGCGCATGCCGTGCGGCTCCGAATGCCGCTGGCCGGCGCAGCCGTCGATGTCGAGGACCGTGGCGCTCAGCGTGGTGCCGCTGAGCGTGCCCAGGACCTGCACCGTGGCACCGGCGACCAGGCAGGTCGCCGTGCCATCGTGGTAGGTGGCGCTGGCGGCATTGACGGTGTAGGTCCCGGCCGGCACGGCGGTGGTGGCGGTGGTGCTGCCCACCGTGAAGGTGAAGGTGCCATCGCTGTTGACCGTGCCCACGGTGCCGCGCACGCCGCTGCCGACGTAGGCATGGTCCGGGTGCGCCTGCCGCGCGGTGCGCGATGCCGCGCCGCGCACATCCACTGTCGTCGCCGTGATCACCGCGGCCGAGCCGATGCCGCTGACCTGCCCGCGGAAGCTCACCGCGACGCCGACCGCCAGATCGCTGGCCAGCCCGTGCGGGAACGTGGCCGTGCCGATGTCGACCACCACGCTGTCGCTGCCGGGCAGGAAATTGGCGTCGGTCAGCCTGACCGTGACCAGCGTGCCGTTGACCGCGCTGACCGTGCCTTCGCCGCGGGCGCGGGTCACGGCGGATTCGACGTGGACGACGGTGGCGGTCACGGTGACCGGGTCGGCGGTGGTCGCGCCCGGTGTGACCGTGCCCTTGATGCCGATGCGGGTGCCCGCGGTGAGCTGGGCCAGCGTCAGCGTCGATCCGGTGGATTCGTTGGTGATGACCGCGTCGGTGGCGAGCGAGACGACCACGCCCGTGCCCAGGCGGCTGTCGTTGACGGTGATCGTGCCCGCCGTGGTGTCCACGCTCTGCACCGTGCCATGGACCTCGGCCTGCTGGCGCACGAACTTGCGGAAGGCATCGGTCGGCGTGGGCACATCGACCTGCGGCGTCACGAGGCCGGTGGCGGCGCTGTAGGTGAAGCGCGCGAGGTTGAAGTCGAGCACGAGCTGGCCAGTGGTGGAGGTGTCGAAGCTCAGGTTGCGCACGTTCCAGACGAAGTCGCTGGTGCCGCTGCCGAGCTTGCCGGTCACGGTGGTCGTGCCGTCCAGCGAGACGAGCTGCACGTCGTTGCCCAGCGTCACGGCGATCTGGGTGTAGATGCCGGCCGGCAGCGTCACGCTCGACATGAACTGGCCCACGTCCGCCAGCGAGGACAGGTTGACGACGACCGGCGCGGCGGTGGCGTCCAGCAGCGTGACGACGGCACCGGTGCTGTCGGTGGCGGTGACTTTCTTGATGGTGACCCAGACCTTCGAGTACTCGGTGGCGAGGTTGTCGGTGATGTAGGTCTGCAGCGTGACCGCCGAGGCGGTCGCGGTCGGTGTGGTCGAGGTGGTGTCGCCCCCACCACCACATGCGCCCAGCACAGCCAGTGCAGCGGACGACAGGGTCAGGATCAAGGACTTGTTCAGGCGGGTACGGATCATCGGTGCACTCCTGGAGGCTGGATGGATGTATGTATGTATGTATGAATTAATGGGAAAATTTCCCATATATAGACATCCTAGAGTCCGCAGCCACGCCCTGTCCATGCAGAAGTGAACAGCGTTACGCCGGTTAACCCATCTTTTCAATCACGCAGAATCCGTGACATGCGCATCGACGTCTTCTTCACCGACCGGGTCGGTATCGCCCAGGAAATCCTCGCCACGCTGGCGCAGCGGGCGCTGGACGTGTCCGCGGTCGAAGTCGAGCCGCCGCACGTCTACCTCGAAGCCCCGGCGCTGGACGCGCAGGGGCTCGGGCAGCTGCGCGGCGAGCTGCTCGGCGTGGCGGGCGTGCAGTCGGTCGACGCGGTGGCGATGCTGCCGGGCGCGCGGCGGCGGCTGTACCTGGATGCGCTGCTGGCGGCACAGGAAGACCCGGTGCTCGCCGTCGATGCCGCGGGCGTGGTGGTGGTGGCCAACGCGGCGGCCGTCAGCGCCAGCGGGATGACCGAGTCGGCACTGATCGGCCGGTCGCTGCCCGGCCTGACGGACCTGCCGGACACCACCCGCGCGGGCAGCGAGGTGCAGCTCGGCGGCCAGTCCTTCCTGCTCGAATCGGTGGCGCTGCACGAGACGGGCGGCGCGGTGGCCGGCGCGGTGCTGACGCTGCACGCGCCGCACCGCCTGGGCGAACGCCTGAGCGCGCTGCGCAACCACGGCGCGGGCGGCTTCGAGACGATCCTGGGCGACTCGCCCGCGGTCCGCCAGCTCAAGCAACGCGCCGCGCGCATGGCGCCGGTGGACGCGCCGCTGCTGATCCGCGGCGAGACCGGCACCGGCAAGGAGCTGATCGCCCACGCCTGCCACGCCGGCAGCCGCCGCAAGGACCAGCCCTTCTTCGCGCTGAACTGCGCCGCGCTGCCCGAAAGCCTGGCTGAGAGCGAGCTGTTCGGCTACGCCAGCGGCGCCTTCACCGGCGCGCTGCGCGGCGGCAAGCCGGGGCTGCTGGAGCTGGCGGATGGCGGCACGCTCTTCCTCGACGAGGTCGGCGAGATGTCGGCGTATCTGCAGGCCAAGCTGCTGCGCTTTCTCAACGACGGCAGCTTCCGGCGCGTCGGCGGCGAGCGCGAGCTGAAGGCGGACCTGCGCATCATCAGCGCCACCCACCGCTCGCTGGAAGACATGGTGGCCGCGGGCACGTTCCGGCAGGATCTGCTGTTCCGGCTCGACGTGCTGCAGCTGCAGGTGCCGCCGCTGCGCGCACGCACCGAGGACATCCTGCCGCTGGCGCAGGTCTTCCTGGAGCGTGCCTGCACGCAGATCGGCCGGCCGCGGCCGCGCATCGGGGCAGCGGCGGCGGCAGCGCTGCTCGCACATCCGTGGACCGGCAATGTGCGGCAACTGCAGAACGTCATCTTCCGCGCCGTGACGCTGAGCGAGGCGCCGGTGATCGAGCCGGCGGATCTGGAGTTCGTCGGCAGCGCGACGGCACCCGCCGCCAGCGCTGCGCCCGAGGCCGCACCGGTCGGCTCGCTGGAGGACGCCGTCGCCGGCTTCGAGAAGGCCCTGCTGCAGCGGCTGCATGCCGACTACCCCTCGACCCGCAAGCTCGCCGAGCGGCTCCAGACCTCGCACTCGGCGATCGCGGTGCGGCTGCGCAAGTACGGCATCGGCGCGGGGTAGT
>NZ_JBFPGY010000390.1:0-4976 GCF_041083715.1 Sphaerotilus sp. | reverse complement strand
CTCGCCGGTCTGGGGCATCGATGCGGAACAGCCCTGCGCCGTGTGGCTGGTGCCGGCCGGCGGCCGTGTCCACCTGCCAGCGCCAAGCCGTCTCGGGCTGGCGCAGATCGAGCACCAGGCCGCCCCGCTCCAGCACCAGCTGAACACCCTCCGGGTCCAGACGGCGCAGCACCAGGTCGCTCTTCTCGTCGAGCTTCAGTCGATTCGGGCCGAAATCGATCACCAGGCGGCTGTTCCAACTGGTCTGCAGCCGATCGCCTTCGCGGATGCCCACCTGCCGCAGACGGGGGCCGTCGCCGATGTCGACGAGTTCGCCGCCGGCACGCTGCAACCGCAGGCGTCCTTCGAGCTGGGCGATGTAGCCGACCCGCTCGCCCTCGTCCTGGCGCCACGCGGGACTCTCGGCCCGCGCCGGCGTGCTGACGCCCAGCAGCGGCGCGGTGACCACCAGGGCCGCGATCAGCAGTGAACCCGCCGACGGGAATCGGCCGCGCATCGGCCCTCGAAGGCATGGGCGGTGCGGACGCAGAAACATGGTGGACTCCGTGGACAGTTCGAATGGATTGGCAACGGCTCAACCCCGTTCGTGGACGACGTGGACCGCCGACAGGCCCGGTCCGATAACCCTGTCAGGCTTGAATCGCGAAAAAGTGACATCTGCTGTCGCCTTTTCCGGGGACCTGAAGGGACCGTTATGGTGATTCGGGTCCGAAGGTTTGCCAAAGTTCACGAATCGGCGCGCACTGGCTCAACCGGTGATCTTGGGGGACCAAGGGTGTGCAAAGCCTAAGTGCTTCATTTGTATGGCTTTTTTCCAATTCCTGTGAAAGTGAAGGCATAAGCATCTAAGTACTTGATTTCATTGGCTATTCCTATATGGCTTTCTTGACCCTCCTGCAATTTCTCCGCTACAGTGGGAGATCGTGTTGATTTGTGGGTATTCGTGGCCGGTTTTCATTTCCAGGGGACTTCAGCGCTTGCGCTGGACGCCAAGGGACGCCTGAGCGTTCCCGCGCGCCAACGAGAGGTGCTGCGCGCGATCCCGGAAGACCGCCTGACACTCACGCGGCATCCCGATGGATGCCTGATGGTGTTCCCTCGGACGGTCTGGGACGCGTTCCGTGCCCGCATCGAGTCGCTGCCGCTGTCGGCCAGTGGCTGGAAGCGCCTCCTGCTCGGCAGCGCCATGGATGTCGATCTGGACAGTGCTGCCCGCGTGCTGATTTCCCCGGAGTTGCGCGCCGCTGCTGCGCTTGGTCGCGAGGTGCTGCTCATCGGCATGGGCAACCACCTCGAACTCTGGGATGTGCAACGTCATTCGGCGGCCGAGGCCGCCCTTCTGCAGCAGCCCATGCCGGTGCTGCTGCAGGACTTCAGTTTCTGATTCCCCCTTCCATGGCCCAAGACGACGCAGTACCCCGACAGCACCGCACCGTGCTGCTTCATGAAGCAGTCGATGCACTGGTGCATCGACCGGATGGCACCTACCTGGACGGCACGTTCGGGCGGGGCGGCCATTCGCGCCTGATCCTGTCGCGGCTGTCTCCCGCGGGCCGTCTGCTGGCCATCGACCGTGACCCGGAAGCCGTTGCCCACGCGACGCAGGGCGAGGCGGGCATCGTCGATGCCCGCTTCTCGATCGACCACAACCGATTTGCCGACTATCCGGCCGTGATGTCTCGCCACGGCGTGGCGCAGCTGGATGGCCTGCTGCTCGACATCGGCGTGTCCTCGCCGCAGATCGACGACCCGGCGCGCGGCTTCAGCTTCCGCCACGACGGCCCGCTCGACATGCGCATGGACCCGACCCGCGGCCAGAGTGCTGCCGAATTCCTGGCCACGGCACCCAAGGAGCGCATCGCCGAGGTCGTGCGCGACTACGGCGAAGAGCGTTTCGCTCCGGCCATCGCGCGCGCTGTGGTTGCCCGCCGCGAGGCCGGCCATGTGCTGCAACGCACCAGCGAGCTGGCCGAACTGCTCGCCAGCGTCGTGCGTACCCGCGAGCGCGGGCAGGATCCGGCCACCCGCACCTTCCAGGCGCTGCGCATCCTCGTCAACGGCGAGCTGGACGAACTGGAGCAGGCGCTGGAGGCCTCGCTGGCCGCGCTCAGACCGGGCGGTCGGCTGGCTGTGATCAGCTTCCATTCGCTCGAAGACCGCATCGTCAAGACCTTCATCAACCGCCATTCGCGCGAGGAGTTCGACCGGCGCGCGCCGTTTGCCGAGCCCAAGCCGGCGCTGTTCAACGCGCTGGCGCGCATCAAGCCCTCCGACGAGGAAATCAGTGGCAATGGCCGGTCGCGCTCGGCGGTGCTGCGGGTGGCCGAACGAACCGACGTCGCGCTGCCGCCGGTGTGGACGCGCCCATGACCCGTTTCAATGTCCTGCTGCTGCTGGCGGTCATTGCCAGCGCGCTCTACCTGGTGCAGGTGTCCTACGAGACGCGGCGCCAGTTCATCAACCTGGAGCGTGAGCGCAACCTGTCGCAGCGCCTGGAGCAGGACGCCGAGAAGCTGCGGGTGCTGCTGCGCACGCAGGCCACGCACCTGCGTGTCGAACAGATGGCCCGCGAGAATCTGCACATGTCGGTGGCGACGCCTGCGGTCATCCAGTACCTGACGGCGGACGGATCGGTGCCGGCGAATGCGCCGGTCGCGGCCTCGGCTGCATCGAAAGGCCGTCCATGAAGCGCACCACCGGATCCGGCTGGATCGCCGCGCTGCGCGCGCGTTTTGCCGACCGCCCACGCCAGTCCCAGGGTGCCCGGTATGCCTCCAGCCCGCTGCTGGCCGCCAAGACGCCGATCTGGCGCTCGCGGTTCCTCGTGCTGGGTGTGGGGCTGACTTTTTGCCTGCTGATCGGGCGGGCGGTCTACATCCAGGTCATCAACCAGGACTTCTTCCAGCGCCAGGGAGAGAGCCGCTACCAGCGCACGCTGGAGCTGCCCGCCAGCCGCGGCCGCATCACCGACCGCAGCGGACAGGTGCTGGCCGCCAGCGTGCCGGCGCAATCGATCTGGGTCATCCCGAAGGACTTCGATGCCACGCCAGCCCAGCAGCAGGCACTGGCGAAGCTGCTCGGCATGACCACGACCGATCTGACCAGCCGGCTGAAGGAGAACGCCAACTTCGTCTGGCTGCGCCGGGTGGTGGACGACGCAGTGGCGGCGCAGATCAAGGCGATGGCGCTCAAGGGCGTGCACCAGCAGCGCGAGTACCGCCGCGAATACCCCGAGGGCGAGGCCGTGGCCCACCTGGTGGGGTTCACCAACATCGAGCAGATCGGGCAGGAGGGCATCGAACTGGCCTTCCAGAAGGATCTGGATGGCCGCAGCGGCAGCCGCAGCGTGGTGCGCGACCGGCTGGGCAACGTGATCGAGGACATCGGCGACCGGATCGAGCCGGCCGACGGCCACGACATCGCGCTGTCGATCGACACCAAGATCCAGTTCGTCGCCTACCAGCGCCTGCGCGATGCGGTGGCGCTGCACAACGCCAAGGCCGGCAGCGCAGTGGTGCTCGATGCGCACACCGGCGAAGTGCTGGCGCTGGCGAACTACCCGAGCTACGTGCCCGGCGATCGGCTGACCCGCACCGGTGCCAACCTGCGCAACCGGGCACTGACCGACACCTTCGAGCCGGGATCGACGATGAAACCCTTCATCGCCGCGCTGGCGATGCAGACCGGGCGGGTCACGCCGACGACCATCATCCAGACCGCACCGGGCACGATCACCATCACCGGCTCGACCATCCGCGACTCGCACGCACATGGCCCGCTCACGGTGCAGCAGGTCATCCAGAAATCGAGCAACGTCGGTGCCGTCAAGATGGCGATGCAGATGCAGCCACGCGAGATGTGGGACGTCTTCCACGCGGTCGGTTTCGGGCAGAAGCCGCCGCTGGCCTTCCCCGGTCTGGCCACCGGGCGGCTGCGCCCCTACAAGAGCTGGCGACCGATCGAGCAGGCGACCATGAGCTATGGCTACGGCCTGTCCACGTCGCTGTTCCAGCTGGCACGCGCCTACAGCGTGTTTGCCCGCGACGGCGACCTGATGCCGGTGTCGCTGCTCAAGCAGAACGGCCCGGTGCCGGGTGAGCAGGTGTTCAAGCCCGAGGTGGTGCGCGAGGTGCGCACGATGCTCAACATGGCGGCCGGTGAAGGCGGCACGGCGCCCAAGGCGCAGGCCGTCGGTTACTCGGTCGGTGGCAAGACCGGCACGGCCCACAAGCAGGACGGCGGCAGCTACGCCAGCAACAAGTACCGGGCCTGGTTCGTCGGCATGGCGCCGATCCATGCGCCGCGCATCATCGTCGCGGTCATGGTGGACGAGCCGAGCAACGGCATCTACTTCGGCGGCGACGTGGCCGCGCCGGTGTTCAGCCAGGTGGTGCAGCAGACGCTGCGCGTGATGGGGGTGCCGCCCGATCTGGAGATCAAGCAGCAGATCGTCGCCCGCGCCCAGGCAGCCAAGGCCGAAGAGGAGTCGTTCTGATGGCCGCCGGCACTGCGCAGTTGCCGGACTTGCCGGCGGTGCTGGATTGGCTGCACGGATGCGCGCCAGGTGCTGTGCTGCGCACCGACAGCCGCCAGGTGCAGGCGGGCGACGTCTTCATCGCGTGGCCCGGCTACGCGCAGGATGGTCGCGTCCACGTGGGCGCGGCACTCGCGGCGGGGGCCGCGGCCTGTCTGGTCGAGGCCGACGGGGTCGAGGCGTTCGGCTTCGGCGATGCGCGCATCGCGGCCGTCCCCGGACTGAAGGCGCAGACGGCCGGGCTGGCCGACGCGTGGCACGGGCAGCCGAGCGCGGCGCTGTCCGTCATCGCCACCACCGGCACCAACGGCAAGACCTCCACCGCGTGGTGGACCGCGCAGGCGCTGAGCCTGTCCGGCCTGCGCTGCGGGGTGGTCGGCACGCTGGGCGTCGGCGAGCCGCCGAGCCGCGTGGCGCCCGATGCCCGCGTGGTCGCCACCGG
>NZ_JBFPGY010000389.1:0-4981 GCF_041083715.1 Sphaerotilus sp. | reverse complement strand
CGCCCGGCTGCTGCCCCGGTTGAACGAGACAGTGCAGGTGCTGCGCGACGTGCTGTGACCACCCCGTCCGGTGCCCGGCGGCGACTTCAGCCGTGCGTGCCGCCGAGGTAGCGCTTGCGCCAGAAGAGCACGCTCAGCCCCGCGCCCAGCAGCACCATCAGCGCCACAGCGATCCAGATCCCGGTGCGGTTGTGGATCAGCGGCAGCGCGTCGAAGTTCATGCCGAAGAAACCGGTGATCAGGTTGAGTGGCAGAAAAATCGCTGTCAGCACCGTGAGCGTGCGCATGATGTCGTTGGTGCGCTGGCCGACCGCCGAGAAGTGCATCTGCACGGCGCTCTCGATCGACGACTCCAGACGCCGCACATGGCCCAGCACGCGCTCGATGTGCTCGAGCACGTCGCGCGAGCGCACCCGCAGCAGGTCCCGGTCGTGCCGGGCGCTGTCGTCGGCGGGTGTCGGCCACTCGTCCAGCGCGTCGATCCATTCCTGGATGGCGCTGCGCTGGTCCTCGCAGATGTCTTCGAGCTGGTGCAGCGTGTTGCGGGACTCCAGCAGCGCGGTCCAGTCCATCTGCCGGCTGCGCGGGCCGAGCAAGGCCTGCTGCAGCGTGGTGAGCTGGCGTGTCAACAGGCGGCGCAGCTCCAGATAACCGTCGACCATGTGGTTGACGATGCGCAGCATCAGGTCGGCGGGACTGGGCGGCAGCCGGCTCGCGCCATTGCCGCCGACGGTCATCTGGGCCAGCCGGTTGGCGAAGAAGTCGCGCACGAGGCAGTCCGCCGGGTGCACGGTCAGCAGCACGCGGTCGAACACCGCGAAGCCGACCGGGCTGGTGTCGATGGCGGCGAGGGCCTGGCGTGCGGTGGCCACGGTGCCGTGTTCGTCATCGAGGAACAGCCCGTTGCTGCCTGGCGCCGCCGCCAGGCGACGGAAGACGAGCAGGTCGTACCACGAGGTGTAGTCGAAGTGCGAGGGCAGCTGGTTGTTGAGCAGGTCGGAAATGTGCAGGTCGACCAGCTGGCCGCCCGCACACGGCTGCAGCACGGCCTGCACCTCGCCGACACGAACCTCGAACTCGCGCCGTGCGGACGCGATCCAGAGGAATCCGCGTTCGGGCAGCGTCTGCGGCAGCTCGGACAGTTCGGTGCAGCGATCGTCGATCAGGAAGACGCGCATGGCCGCGTTCGCCTCAGCCCTGGCGGATCAGCCGGGCCGCGTCGAGCGCGAAGTAGGTGAGCACGCCATCGGCGCCCGCGCGCTTGAAGGCCAGCAGCGACTCCATCATCACGGCGTCGTGGTCGAGCCAGCCGTTGAGCGCGGCGGCCTTGAGCATGGCGTACTCGCCGCTGACCTGGTAGGCAAAGGTCGGCACGCGGAACTCGTCCTTCACGCGGCGCACGATGTCCAGGTAGGGCATGCCGGGCTTGACCATCACCATGTCGGCGCCTTCGGCGATGTCGAGGGCGACCTCGCGCAGCGCCTCGTCGCTGTTGCCTGGGTCCATCTGGTAGACCTTCTTGTTGCCCTTGCCGAGGTTGCCGGCCGAGCCGACTGCGTCGCGGAACGGGCCGTAGAAGGCGCTGGCGTACTTGGCGCTGTAGGCCATGATGCGGGTGTGGATCAGGCGCTTCGCTTCGAGTGCCTCGCGGATGGCGCCGATGCGGCCGTCCATCATGTCGCTGGGGGCGACGATGTCCACGCCGGCTTCGGCCTGCACCAGCGCCTGCTGCACCAGCACGGCGATCGTCTCGTCGTTGAGAACGTAGCCGGTGTCGTCGAGCAGACCGTCCTGGCCGTGCGAGGTGTAGGGGTCCAGCGCGACGTCGGTCATGATCCCGAGTTCCGGGAAGCGCTTCTTCAGCTCAGCCACCACGGTCGGGACCAGCCCTTCGGGGTTGGTGGCTTCGCGGCCGTCCGGCGTCTTGCCCGCACTGCCCAGTACCGGGAACAGCGCCATCACCGGAATGCCCAGTGCCACGCACTGCTCGGCCACCGGCAGCAACTGGTCGAGGCTGCGGCGCTGAACGCCGGGCATCGAGGCCACGTCCTGCACCAGCCCCTGGCCTTCGAGCACGAACACCGGATAGATCAGGTCGCTGCAGCTCAGCTGGTGCTCGCGCACCAGATTGCGGGTGAATGTGTCGCGACGCAGGCGGCGGGGACGGCTCAGAGGATAGCGGGCAGGTGCGAACATGGGCAGGACAGTTGGAGCGCGAGGCGAAGTTGGCAATCTCTTACATCAATCGACGTGCACCGTGTCTACGGGACACCCCTGACCTTGTGCACGGTTGGCTTGATGGTAGACTTTATCCTGAGTGACGCGCCGCTAGGTGCTCATTCCCTGCTTTTCCTCCCTGAGCAGGTGCCTTACCGTGTTGACAGCGTTAAGGCTTCGAAGCCCCAGCAAGCATGCTGGGGCTCTTTTTTTGCCTGAATGGTTTGCCGCGGGTCACCGACTCAGCGCGGCATGGCCACTGTGCGGTTCTGTCCATGGCCGATGCCCGGCATCGGCGCATCGAGCGACACGTCCACGCCATCCAGTTGCACCGGCTGGGTTGCATTGAGTTCATCGAACCAGGTGCTGCGCGGTGGATCCTTGTAGCCAGGCAGATCATGCCCGTCGAACGGACGCATCCGTTGTCCGCGCGAACCAACTTCCAGCGGGCTGGTCTCCGGGCCGCTGTCCTGCATGGATGTTGCGGGTGCGGCGGCTTCGGGCGAATCCTGCAAGAGGGTTTTGCGAACGGCGATCGGGTCCGGCAGGAAGGCTTCATTCCAGACGTGCAGCGGAATGCCGGCGGCGCGCAGCACGCGTTCGGTGCGCTGCTGGCGCTTGCGGGCTCGCTCCGACTCGGCCTTGTCGGCCTGGCGTACCTCGATGATGGCCACCACGTTCGACGCGCTGTCGCAGACCATCAGGTCCACGCAGACATGCCCGACCCGACGCAGCCACTCGACATACGAATGCCGTGTCGGTACCTTGATGAAATGCGACAGCGGCACCTGGGCCAGGATCATGTGTTCCGGCACAGCGCGCCGCAGCACTTCCAGTGCGCGCTGGTGGCGCAGGGTCAGTACCCGGGTGGCCTCGGGCGGCCAGCCGATCACGGTATCGACTGCGTCGAGTGCGCGGGGCCGGCCGACGCGGCTGGCATCGGCCGGCCGACTGGTCAGATGCCGCCACGCCCAGATCAGTGCGGCGGCACCCACGCAGCCCGCCAGGAACAAGGCTGCGTTGGAGGATGCGAGAGATGAGAAATTCATTTCGTCAAGCTACCTGTCTGGGTGCCTGACGTCAATCCCGTCGAAGGTGTGATGGATGTAACAGCTTCTGGTTGTGTACCTGCATCACCGTCTGGCTGTTACAACCGTGTGCGGCCGTCAGAAACCCATGCCACCCATCCCTGGCATGCCTTTCTTGCCGGCCAGGCGCTTCATCATCTTCATCATCCCGCCGCCCTTCATCTTCTTCATCATGTCGCGCATCTGCTCGAACTGGTTGAGCATGCGGTTGACTTCCTGCACATGCACCCCCGCGCCGGCGGCGATGCGGCGCTTGCGGCTGGCCTTGAGCAGGTCGGGCTTGCGGCGCTCCAGCGGGGTCATGGAGTGGATGATCCCTTCCATGCGGCGCACGTCCTTTTCCGCCTTGCCCATGTCGGCCTGACCCGCCTTGGCCGCGAGTTCGGCCGGCAGCTTGTCGAGCAGGCCGCTGAGGCCGCCCATCTTCTTCATCTGGCTGATCTGGGCCAGGAAATCGTTCAGATCGAAGCTCTCGCCGCTCTTGACCTTGTCGGCCAGCTTCTGCGCGGCCTGGATGTCCACCCCCTTCTGGACTTCCTCGACCAGCGCCACGATGTCGCCCATGCCAAGGACGCGGCCAGCGTGGCGCTCGGCGTCGAACACCTCCAGCCCGTCGATCTTCTCGGAGACGCCGGCGAACTTGATCGGTGCGCCGGTGATCTGCCGCACCGACAGGGCCGCACCGCCGCGCGAGTCGCCGTCGAGCTTGGTCAGCACGATGCCGGTCAGCGGCAGGGCCTCCTTGAACGCCCGGGCGGTGTTGATCGCGTCCTGGCCCTGCATCGCATCGACGACGAACAGCGTCTCGATCGGATTCAGCGTGGCGTGCAGGTCACGGATCTCGGCCATCAGCGCTTCGTCGATCGCCAGGCGGCCGGCGGTGTCGACCAGCAGCACGTCGAAGAAGTGCTTCTTCGCGTGATCGATGGCGGCCAGCGCGATGTCGTGCGGCTTCTGGTCCGGCGTGGACGGGAACCACTCGGCGCCAGCCTGCTTCGTCACGGTCTTGAGCTGCTCGATGGCGGCCGGGCGGTAGACGTCGGCGGAGACGGTGAGCACCTTCTTCCTGCGACGCTCGATCAGGTGCTTGGCCAGCTTGGCGGTGGTCGTCGTCTTGCCGGCGCCCTGCAGGCCGGCCATCAGGATGACCGCCGGCGGCTGGGTGGCGAGATTGAGGTCGGAGACCCCTTCGCCCATGGTGGCGGCGAGTTCCTTGTGGACGATGCTCACCAGCACCTGGCCCGGCGAGAGCGAGTTGGCCACTTCGGCACCGAGGGCGCGGTCCTTGACGCGGGCGACGAAGTCGCGGACCACCGGCAGGGCCACGTCGGCCTCCAGCAGCGCCATGCGGACCTCGCGCAGCATGTCCTGGACGTTCGCTTCGGTGATGCGGGCCTGGCCGCGCATCGACTTGACCAGGCGTGACAGACGTTCGGAAAGGGCGGAGGCCATCGGGTGTCCCGGTTGACTAGGAAAAGTACACTGTGCAGGTGATTTTATCGACCCCCTCGACTTCCATGGCCCACGGGCTGTCCGTCTGGTCCCTGGTGCCTTCGCTGCTTGCACTGGTGGCCTATGCGCTGGCGGCGATGCCTGGTGCCGGTGCGCCGGCGCGGCGCGCGCTGCCGCTGGCCTGGGGGCTGCACGGGGTGGCCGGTCTGGCGCACCTGCTGGGC
>NZ_JBFPGY010000388.1:0-4983 GCF_041083715.1 Sphaerotilus sp. | reverse complement strand
CCATCCGGACTGTGTCCGTGAAAACGGAGTGCCAATCGGGCGCTCCGTTTTGCTTTTCAGGCACGGTGTGGATCCTGCGGCGGTTTCCGTCGATGGGTTTACAGCGCCTCCGAATTTGCGCTATAGTCTCACCTCTTCGCCGGAGACGTGACCGAGTGGCCGAAGGTGCTCCCCTGCTAAGGGAGTATGCGCCAAAAGCGCATCGAGGGTTCGAATCCCTCCGTCTCCGCCAAAGAGCTTTCATGCACATCACCCCTGTGATCCTCGGATCACAGGGGTTTTTGCTTTGTGGCGCCTGAAGCCGGTTTCGTCTTCATTTGGAGGCAATGGTGAAATTGCCACATTTGGTTACTCTGCGGTCGTTTTCACGAAATGGCTTCGCAGATGGCGCAGACGCATACAAGTCAGGAACGCAGCCACGAGATTGATCTGCTGCGCGGAGTGGCGTGTGCCTCGGTCGTGCTGTTCCATTTCCTTTACCGAGGGCAGCAGGCCGACTGGATTGCCGATCGGGTGGGGCCGCTCCTGTCCGAGGTTGCCCGCTATGGCTATCTGGGTGTGGACCTGTTCTTCATCATCAGTGGGTACGTTGTCTTTTCTTCCGCCCAAGGGGCGTCGGTGCGGGCGTTCGTGGCTTCCCGGGTAGCGCGTCTGTATCCGGCGTACTGGGTTGCCGCCGGCATGACGGCCGGACTGGCCTGGCTACTGGCGTCGCCGCTGTTCAGCGTGAGTCTGCGCGACTTCCTGATCAACCTGACGATGCTGATGCATCTGCTCCCGCTGCGGATGGGGGTGGAGCTGGTCGATGGGGCGTACTGGTCGCTGGCCGTCGAACTCCAGTTCTACCTGTTGATCGTGGCGGTGCTGTGGACTGGCACGATGGCCCGCATCGAGGCGCTGCTGACAGGTTGGCTGCTGCTGTCGGTGGTCGATTACATGCGCCGCATGTACCTGCCGACGCTCTGGCTGGCGCTGGATTGGGCGCCGCTGTTCTCGGCCGGCATCCTGTTCCGGTTGATTCGCCAGGATGGATTGAACCGCCAGCGCTATCTGCTGCTGTGGTGCAGTCTGCTGCTGGCGCTGGCCTATGGGACAGCCCCGGATCAGCTTGCCAGAGGGTCGGCCGATGGATCGTCCAGAAACGCCTGGATCGTCGCTGGCTTGCTGGCCGGTTTCTTCGGGGTCTTTGTGCTCATTGCGGCACGCCGCTGGCAACTGGCCTCTTCGTGGCTGACCAGAGTGGCGGGCTTGCTGACCTACCCGGTGTACCTCCTGCACCAGAACATCGGCTACATGCTGCTCGCGTACTGGCGCGGGTCCGGGCTGTCGCTGCCGCTGCGCCTGACCGGCGTGTTGCTGGTCGTCACGGCGGCGGCCTGGATGCTGCATCAGTTGGTGGAGCTGCCTTTCGGGCCGAGGCTGCGCCGATGGGTCGATCCTTCGCACTGAACGAAGGCTCACTCGTCGATTGCCGACCGTCACCCCGGTCGGCTTGGGGCAAGATAGGTGCCCCATGCGCTTCGACCTTGTCACGCTCAACCTTGTCCTCGCGATCGCCGAGACGGCGAGCATCACGCGCGGCGCCGAGCGGGAACACCTGGCGCTGGCCGCGGCGAGCAAGCGGCTGAGCGACCTCGAATCCCGTCTGGGCGTGCAGCTGTTCGATCGCCGAGCCCGCGGGGTCGAGCTGACCGCCGCCGGCCACGCGCTGGTGCGCCACATCCGCAGCCTGCATGCCTCGCTGCACGCGATGGAGGACGAGGTCGCCGAATACTCGCGTGGCATCCGCGGCCACCTGCGTGTCGTAGCCAACGCCTCGGCGATCGCCGAATGCCTGCCGCCGGATCTGGCGGCGTTCTCGCGCGCCCACCCCGACATCCGCATCAGCCTCGAAGACCAGACCAGCGCCGAGCTGCAGCGCTCGGTGGCCGAAGGCCGTGCGGACGTGGGCATCTTCGTGCCGCCGCTGCTGGAGTCGCGGCTGCAGACCTGGCATTACCGCGAAGGCACGCTGGTGCTGATCACGCCGGCCGACCACGCGCTCGCCGGTCGAACGCAAGTGCGCTTTGCCGACCTGCTCGACTTCGACTTCGTCGGCCAGCACACCGGCGCGGCGCTACAGCAGATGATCCTGGCCCAGGCCACCGAGCAGGGCCGGGCGCTGCGCACGCGCATGCAGGTGCGCGGCTTCGACGCCATTGCCCAGCTCGTCGAGGCGGGTCTGGGCATCGCGCTGATGCCGTCGGCCGTGGCCGAGCGGCTGGCGCGGCTGTTCCGCCTCGATCGGATTGCGCTGGACGAGCCCTGGGCTCGGCGCGAGTACCTCGTCGGTGTGCGTGCGCAGGAGGTTCTGCCTGCCGTGGTCCGCCGTTTTGTCGATTTCCTTTGTCCTTCCACGAACGAAAGCCTCCCATGACCGGACGCACCCTCTACGACAAGCTCTGGGACGAACACGTCGTCCACACCGAGGAAGACGGCACCTCGGTGCTCTACATCGACCGCCATCTGGTGCATGAAGTCACCAGCCCGCAGGCGTTCGAAGGCCTGCGTCTGGCCAACCGCCAAGTCTGGCGCACGAGTTCCGTCGTCGCCACGGCCGACCACAACACGCCCACCACCGGCTGGGAGCTGGGCTACGACGGCATCGCCGACCCGATCTCGCGCCAGCAGATCACCACGCTGGACGCCAACATCAAGGCCTTCGGCGCGGCGGCCTACTTCCCGTTCATGGATGGCCGCCAGGGCATCGTCCACGTCATCGGCCCGGAGCAGGGGGCCACGCTGCCTGGCATGACCGTCGTCTGCGGCGACAGCCACACCTCGACGCACGGCGCGTTCGGCGCGCTGGCGCACGGCATCGGCACCAGCGAGGTCGAGCACGTGCTGGCCACGCAGACGCTGCTGGCCAAGAAGGCGAAGAACCTGCTGGTGCGCGTCGACGGCCAGCTGCCCCTGGGTTGCGGCGCCAAGGACATCGTGCTGGCCATCATCGGCAAGATCGGCACGGCCGGCGGCACCGGCTACACCATCGAGTTCGGCGGCACGGCCATCCGTGCGCTGAGCATGGAAGGCCGCATGACGGTGTGCAACATGGCGATCGAGGCGGGTGCGCGCGCCGGTCTGGTCGCCGTGGACGACAAGACGATCGCCTACGTCAAGGGCCGCCCCTTCACGCCGGCCGGTGTCGAGTGGGCGCAGGCGGTGGCCTACTGGTCGACGCTGCAGTCCGATGCGGACGCGGTCTTCGACGCCGTGGTCGAGCTGGATGCGGCGCAGATCATCCCGCAGGTCACCTGGGGCACTTCGCCCGAGATGGTGCTGCCGATCGACCAGCGCGTGCCCGATCCCGACAAGGAACGCGATCCGGTCAAGCGCGACGCGATCGAGCGCGCGCTGAAGTACATGGGCCTGGAGCCGAACAAGCTGCTGGCCGACATCCACGTCGACAAGGTCTTCATCGGCTCCTGCACCAACAGCCGCATCGAGGACATGCGCGAGGCCGCGGCCGTCGTGCGCCGGCTGGGCAAGCGCGTGGCGGCGAACGTCAAGGTGGCGATGGTCGTGCCAGGCTCGGGTCTGGTGAAGGCGCAGGCCGAGCGCGAGGGGCTGGACAAGGTCTTCAAGGCTGCCGGTTTCGAGTGGCGCGAGCCGGGCTGCTCGATGTGCCTGGCGATGAACGCCGACCGGCTGGAGCCGGGCGAGCGCTGCGCCTCCACCAGCAACCGCAACTTCGAAGGCCGGCAGGGCGCTGGTGGCCGCACCCACCTCGTCAGCCCGGCGATGGCCGCCGCCGCCGCGCTGGAAGGCCACTTCGTCGACGTCCGCCACCTCGCCTGATCGACCGGATTCAAGGAACACCGTCATGCAAGCTTTCACCGTGCACAAGGGCCTGGTGGCCCCGATGGACCGCGACAACGTCGACACCGACGCCATCATCCCCAAGCAGTTCCTCAAGTCGATCAAACGCAGCGGTTTCGGCCCGAACCTGTTCGACGAGTGGCGCTACCTCGACGTGGGCCAGCCCGGCCAGGAACACGTCGTGCGCAAGCCCAACCCGGACTTCGTGCTGAACCAGCCGCGCTACCAGGGCGCCTCGGTGCTGCTGGCGCGCAAGAACTTCGGCTGCGGCTCCAGCCGCGAGCATGCGCCGTGGGCGCTCGACCAGTACGGCTTCCGCGCCATCCTCGCGCCCAGCTTCGCCGACATCTTCTTCAACAACTGTTTCAAGAACGGGCTGCTGCCGATCGTGCTGTCCGAGAGCGTGATCGCGAAACTGTTCGACGAGGTCCACGCCTTCCCCGGCTACCAGCTCACGATCGACCTGCCGCGGCAGGTGGTGGTCAAGGGCGACGGCGAGGAGATCCCCTTCGATGTCCAGGCCTTCCGCAAGTTCTGCCTGACCAATGGCTTCGACGACATCGGCCTGACACTGCGCCACGCCGACAAGATCCGCGCCTTCGAGGCCGAGCGGCTGGCAGCCAAACCGTGGCTGAACCACCGTCTGGTCGGCTGACCTGAACCGAACCCGTTCACGAAAGACATCTCCATGACCATGAAAATCGCAGTCCTCCCCGGTGACGGCATCGGCACCGAGATCGTCGCCGAAGCGGTGCGTGTGCTGAACGTGCTCGACCTGCCCTTCGAGATGGAAGAGGCCAAGGTCGGCGGTGCCGCCTACGAGGCCCACGGCCACCCGCTGCCCGAATCGACCCTGAACCTGGCCAAGGCCTCCGACGCGATCCTGTTCGGCGCAGTCGGTGACTGGAAGTACGACACGCTGGAGCGCGCGCTGCGCCCCGAGCAGGCCATCCTCGGCCTGCGCAAGCACCTGGGCCTGTTCGCCAACTTCCGCCCGGCGATCTGCTACGAGCAGCTGGTCGGCGCGTCCAGCCTGAAACCCGAGCTGATCGCGGGTCTGGACATCCTGATCATCCGCGAGCTGACGGGCGACATCTACTTCGGCCAGCCGCGCGGCCGCCGCAT
>NZ_JBFPGY010000387.1:0-5032 GCF_041083715.1 Sphaerotilus sp. | reverse complement strand
ACCGTCTACCAGCTGCCGCAGACGGTGATGGCTGCGGTGACCGCGCGCATCAAGCTGCTGGGGCGCATGGATGTGATCGAGCGCCGGCGCGCCCAGGACGGCCGCATCAAGACCCGCAGCCCCAAGGGCGACGAGATCGAGATGCGCCTGTCCACGCTGCCCACCGCTTTCGGCGAGAAACTGGTGATGCGCATCTTCGATCCCGAGACCGCCGTGCAGCCGGTCGAGGGACTTGGCTTCACCACACTGGACGCCCGGCGCTGGCAGGGCCTGACCGCGCAGCCGCACGGCATCATCCTCGTCACCGGTCCGACCGGCAGCGGCAAGACGACCACGCTCTATGCGACGCTGAAACGGCTCGCCACCGACGAGGTCAACGTCTGCACCATCGAGGATCCGATCGAGATGATCGAGCCGGCGTTCAACCAGACGCAGGTGCAGCCGGCGCTCGACCTCGATTTCTCCAGCGGGCTGCGCACGCTGATGCGCCAGGACCCTGACATCATCATGATCGGCGAGATCCGCGACCTCGCCACCGCCGAGATGGCGGTGCAGGCTGCGCTCACCGGGCACCTCGTCTTCTCGACGCTGCACACCAACGACGCTGCCAGCGCCATCACGCGGCTGCTGGACCTGGGGGTGCCTCCATACCTCATCAGCGCAACGCTGATCGGCGTGCTGGCGCAACGCCTGGTGCGGCAGTTGTGTCCGGCATGCCGCCAGCCGGATTTGTCGTTGACATTGCCGGCGCTGCAGGCTGCGCTGCCGGGCGTGCCGGTGCTGGGCGAGGACGAGCCTTTCCAGCCGCACCGCCCGGTGGGCTGCCCGGCTTGTCGGCAGAGCGGTTTCCGCGGGCGCCGTGGCCTGTTCGAGCTGCTCACGGTGAACGAGGGTGTGCGTGGCGCCGTGCGCGAGTTGCCTGACCTGGCGCTGCTGCGCCGCCAGAGCCTGTCCGACGGCCTGCAGCCGCTGCGCCGCGCCGGCCTGCGCCAGGTCGCCGAGGGCCGCACGACGCTCGACGAGGTGTTGCGCTCGACGCCAGGCTGGGAGGCGTGATCCGTCCGGTTACCCTCGAAGCTCCACCCCTCGCGGTGGGAGGGTTTGGTTTGAAGTGGCATTTGGAGTCATTCCGATGATCGATCCTGACCGCTTGCCGGCGGCCCTGCAGCCTCTGCGTCTGCCGGTGTTCCGCATGCTGTGGCTGGCCTGGCTGGCGGCAAATCTGACGATGTGGATGAACGACGTCGCCGCCGCCTGGCTGATGACGCAGCTCACCACCAGCGCGGTCATGGTGGCGCTGGTGTCGGCGGCTTCCACGCTGCCGGTGTTCCTGCTCGGGTTGCCGAGCGGCGCACTGGCGGACATCGTGGACCGGCGGCGCTGGTTCGCGTCCACCCAGCTCTGGGTCGCTTCCGTGGCGACGGTGCTGGCCTTGCTCTCGCTGGGGGGTGGCCTGAGTGCGCCGCTGCTGCTGGCGCTGACCTTCGCCAACGGCATCGGACTGGCTGCGCGCTGGCCGGTGTTCGCGGCCATCGTGCCGGACATCGTGCCGACCGAACGGCTCTCCGGCGCGCTGGCGCTCCAGGCCATGGCGATGAACCTCTCGCGGGTGATCGGCCCTGTGCTGGCCGGTGCGCTGCTGGCGGCGGCGGGCAGCGCGGCGGTGTTCGTGCTCAATGCGGTGCTGTCGCTGGTGGCGTTCGCGCAGATCCTGCGCTGGAGGAGCGAGCCGCGGGTCAGTGCGCTGCCGGGCGAGCGTTTCGTCGGAGCGATGCGGGTGGGCGTGCAGCACGTGGCGCAGAACCCGCGCATGCGCTCCGTGCTGCTGCGCGTGTTCGTGTTCTTCTTCCTGAGCACGGCGCTCACCGCGCTGATGCCACTGGTGGCGCGCCAGCTCGGCGGTGGGGCCGGCAGTTTCACGCTGCTGATGTCGTGCATGGGCCTGGGTGCGATGGTCGCGGTGATGGTGATCCCGAGCCTGCGCGACCGCTACAGCCGCGACCTGATCGTGCGCGTCGGCTCGCTGGTGGTGTCGGCGATGACTCTGCTGGTGGCGCTGTCGCCGTGGCTGTGGCTGAGCGCGGTGGGGATGGCGCTGGGCGGCATGGCGTGGATCAGTTGCGCCAACACGTTGACGATGTCGGCGCAGCTCGCGCTGCCGAACTGGGTCCGCGCGCGGGGCATGTCCACCTACCAGATGGCGCTGATGGGCGGCTCGGCCTCCGGCGCGGTGGTGTGGGGGCAGATGGCGGACCTGCTCGGCTCGGTGCCGCACAGCCTGGTCGCGGCTGCGCTCTGCGGGCCGGTAGTGCTGTTCCTGGTGCGTGGCTACTCGGTGTCCGGGGGAGGGGATGCCGACCTGCGCCCCGCTTCGCCTGGCCAGGCGCCGCACCCCGCCATCGAGATCGGCCCGGACGAGGGGCCGGTCATGGTCACGGTCGAGTACCTGATCGACCCGGTCCGCGCCCGCGATTTTGCTGCCGTGATGCAGTACACCCGCCGCGCACGGCTGCGCCAGGGCGCACTGTCATGGGGCTTGTTTCGCGACACGGAGCGGCCGGGACGCTACGTCGAGTATTTCGTCGACGAGACCTGGGTCGAGCACCTGCGCCGACAGGAGCGCTTCACTGCCGATGACGTGCAGCTCCGTGTGCGCCGTCTGGCCTTCCACCTGGGCGAGCAACCCCCCGGCGTGCGGCGCTATGTGGGCGAGTCGCTCGATATCGAGACCACGCCGCTGCGTTGAGACAGCGCAGTGCCGGACGGAGGCCTTCCATCGATGGCCGGTGGTGAGGTCTCAGGGGGCGACGGGCTGCGCGCCGTCGCGACGGATCAGCCGTCCCGCCAGCCCCATCGCATCGTCCACGTAGGTGAACACGACCGGGATCACCAGCAGGCTCAGGAAGGTGGACGTGATCAGCCCCCCGATCACCACGATCGCCATCGGTGCCCGGAAGCTCGGATCGACCCCCAGCCCGAGCGCGATCGGCATCATGCCGGCACCCATGGCGATGGTGGTCATCACGATGGGGCGGGCGCGCTTGCGGCAGGCGTCCAGCACCGCGTCCCAGCGGCTCAGCCCATGGTCGCGCCGCGCCAGCACGATGTAGTCGACCAGCAGGATCGAGTTCTTCGTCGCGATGCCCATCAGCATGATGAGGCCGATCATCGACGGCATGCTCAGCGCCGTGTGCGTGACGAACAGCGCCAGGAACGCCCCCGGGATCGACAGCACCAGCGCCGCCAGGATGGTCACCGGCTGGATGAAATCCTTGAACAGCAGCACCAGCACGATGTAGATGCACAGCACGCCGGTCAGCATCGCCAGCGAGAAGCTCTGGAACAGCTCGGTCATGGCTTCGGCATCGCCGACCGCCGTCTGCATCACGCCCGGTGGCAATTGCTTCAGGCTCGGCAGCGCCTGCGCCAGCCGCTCGACCTCACCGAGCGGCACGCCGTTCAGCTCGATCTCGAAGTTGATGTTGCGCTGGCGGTCGTAGCGGTCGATCTGCGCCGGTCCGCTGGCCATCTCCAGCGTCGCCACACTGGACAGCGGCACCGGTCCGTGCGTGCCCGGGACAGGCAGCCGGCGGAGCAGCTCCAGATCCGCCCGTGCCTCGGCCGGCAGCCGCACGACGATCGGCACCTGCCGCTGCGACAGGTTCAGCCTGGCCAGGCCCTGGTCGTAGTCACCGCTGGTCGCCACACGCAGCGTGTCGGCGATGGCCGCGGTCGTGGCGCCCAGGTCGGCCGCGCGCGCTGCATCCGGCCGCACGATCAGCTCCGGCCGGACCAGGCTGGAGGTGGAGACGACGTTGCCAATGCCGGGGATGCTGCGCAGCTCGCGCTCGACGACCTTGGCGTGTTCGGTCAGCGCCGCGCCGTTCTCGCTGGCCAGCACGAGGATGTACTTCTCGCTGGAGCCACCGAAGCCCACCTTCACGCGCGCCCCGGGCAGCGCCTGGACCAGCTTGCGCAGATCGCCCTCGATGGCCTGCTTGCTGACGCCGGGACGCTGCTTGCGGTGCGTCATGTTGATCGTCAGCACCGCCTTGGTCACGCTGGCGGCACCCTGCGGTGCGAACGGGTCGGCGCCTGCCGCGCCGCCGCCGATGGCGGTGTAGACGAGCTTGACGTGCGGGTTCTGGCTGACGAGCAGGCGTGCCTGTTCGGCCGCCGCGCGGGTTTCCTTCAGCGTCGAACCGGGTGGCAGCGTCACCGTCACCTGTGTCTGCGACAGGTCATCCGGCGGGATGAACCCGGTCGGCAGGTAGGGCACGAGCATGAACGAGCCGACGAAGAATGCCACCGTCGCCAGCGTCGTGACGATGCGGTGTTCCAGGCACCAGCGTGCCAGGCGCAGATACCAGGCCATCCAGCCGGGCGGTTTGTCCGCGTGCTTCGGCGGGCGCAGCAGGTAGGCGGCCATCATCGGCGTCAGCATCCGCGCTACCACCAGCGAGAAGAACACCGCGATCGCCGCCGTCCAGCCGAACTGCACGAAGAACTTGCCCGGCACGCCGCTCATGAACGCGGTCGGCAGGAACACGGCGATCAGCGTGAAGGTCGTGGCGATCACCGCCATGCCGATCTCGTCAGCGGCCTCCATCGCGGCCTCGAACGGGGTCTTGCCCATCGCGAGGTGGCGCATGATGTTCTCGATCTCGACGATGGCGTCGTCCACCAGGATGCCGACCACCAGCGACAGGCTCAGCAACGTCACCACGTTGACCGTGAAGCCGAGGAGTTGCATCGCCGCGAACGTCGGGATCACCGACAGCGGCAGCGCGATCGCCGAGACCAGCGTGGCCCGCCAGTCGCGCAGGAAGAACCACACGACGACCACCGCCAGCGCCGCGCCCTCGTAGAGCAGCAGCATCGACCCGTCGTAGCCCTCCTGCACCGGATCGACGAAGTTGAACGCCTCGGTGAAGGTGATGTCGGGGTAGCGCTTGCGCAGGGCCTCGACCCGGGCCCGCACGTCCGCGGCGATCGCCACTTCACCTGCGCCCTTGGACCGCGTGATCTCGAA
>NZ_JBFPGY010000386.1:0-16468 GCF_041083715.1 Sphaerotilus sp. | reverse complement strand
GCACTTCGTGGCGCCCCCGCGCCTCCACCGGCTCGAACGGCAGCGCCAGCGGTCCTTCCTTGGCGAAGGCAAACGCACCGCCCGACCAGCGGCGCTCCGCCTGCACGAACACCGTGTTGACCGCGCCAATCAGCGCCCGCGTCGAGCGGAAGTTGGTGCCGAGCACATGGTGGCGGCCTTCGGTGGCCTGCCGGACCTGCAGGTAGCTGTAGATGTCGGCGCCACGGAACCCGTAGATCGATTGCTTCGGGTCCCCGATCAGCAGCAGCCCCGTGGCGGGATCGTTGTCGGCGACGCGGTAGAGGCGGTCGAACAGGCGGTACTGCAAGGGCGAGGTGTCCTGGAACTCGTCGATCAGCGCGACCGGGTACTGCGCCAGGATGCTCTGGCGCAGGCGTTCGCCGGCCTCCCCCGCTTCGGGCGAGAGCGCCCGGTCGAGCCGCGCCTGCAAATCCGCGAACCCGAAGCGGGCGCTGCGGCGCTTGAGCTGGTCGAGCCGCCGGGCCACGTGGTGCGCGAGGTGACGCAGCAGGCGTGGCGCCAGCGGCTCCAGCGCGTCGAGCCGCTGCTGCAGCATGTCGAAGTCGGCGAACTCGGGCGGCAGCGGTGGCGGTGCGTGGGCTTTCTTGTAGGCCTTGCGGATGCCGTCCGGCGTCAGGCGGATCCGGCCGGTGTCGGGGAGCAGCACCAGCAAGTCCGCGTTCGGGTCGTCCGCCCAGGCGACGATCTGCCCGATCCACGCCTCCAGCGACGCCTCGCGCAGCAAGTTGCCGTTGAAGGGGTTCGCGCCGCCCTGCTGCTGCGCATTGATCCAGCCGGCGATGCGGCGCGCCTTGTCGGCCCAGCCGGTCTTGAGTTGCGCCAGCGTCGTGCGGCGCGTGTCCACCCAGGCGGGCAACCAGTCCTGCAGCGTGGCACGGGGCTGGGCATCCGCGCCGAGCAGTTCGGTCTGGTGCAGCAGCGGCTGCACCTGCTGCTGCATCACGGCCACCGACGGCCACACTGCCAGCAGCGCCTCCAGCGGCGCGATGTCCAGCGGATAGACCTCGCGGCGCCAGACGTCGTGCATGGCCTGCGCCAGCAGCTCGGCCTCGTCGGCAACCAGCTCCTCGTCGAAGAGGTTGCCGCTGTCGAAGGCGTGCTCGCGCAGCATGCGCTGGCACCAGGCGTCGATGGTGTGGACCGCCGCCTCGTCCATCGCTTCGGCGGCCAGCGCGAGCCGGTAGGCGGCCTGCGAGCGGACCTCGCCCGCCGGGTCGTCCCCGTGGTCGGCGATCAGGTCGTGCAGGAAGGTGTCGTGCGGTGCGGGCTCGGCGGCGCCACGGAAACACTGCGCCGCCTCGATCAGCCGCGCGCGGATGCGGTCGGACAGCTCGCGGGTGGCCGCGCGGGTGAAGGTCATCACCAGGATCCGGGACGGACCGAGCGGCTGCGGTGGCCGCCCGCCGTGGTCACCGTGGCCGAGCACGAGGCGCAGGTAGAGCGCGGCGATGGTCCAGGTCTTGCCGGTGCCGGCACTGGCCTCGATCAGGCGGCTGCCGGCCAGCGGCAGGGTCAGCGGATCCAGCAGGTGCAGGGCTTCAGTCATCGCGAGCATCCTCGTCGTCCTCGTCGGCACCGGGATGGGCATCGGGCAGTGGCAGCACGGTCACGCCGCCGGGGTCGGCAGCCCAGGCACGCAGCGGCTCGTACAGCCGCTCGGCCCACTGCGCGAAGGCCGGGTCGGCGACCAGCGTGTCCCAGTCCGGGAACAGCCGGGCCAGCACCGCGTCCTGCACTTCGCCGCGGCTGTTGTGGCCGCCCTCGTAGACGGCGCGCGCCGCGTCGTCGGCCTTGTCGGGCTGGTCCGGAAACTTCGCGCGCACGGCCAGCCAGGCCAGCGCAGTCCGGCAGGCCACGGCCAGCGGGCGCAGCATGCCCTGCTCCCAGACATCGAGCAGGTCGTCGAGCACCACCTGCGCCACGGCGGTGCGCGGCGGCGCGAGCACCAGCAGCGCGTCCCGCGCCACGATGCGCGCCTCCAGCGCGATGCCGCAGGCACCCGCCACCAGCATGCGCAGCCAAGGCCGGACCAGCTTGTGCGCCAGCGGCCGCAGCGCCTGGGTCTGCCTGTCGTACACGCACAGCCGGCGCGCGTCCAGCGTCAGCCAGACCGGGTGGTCGGTGCCAGGGGCCTGGCGCAGTTCGTCGAGCCAGTCGTCCAGCCCGATGCCGCCCAGCTCGGCGGTGACCTGCCGCGGCTTGGCCGGCTCGGACAGCGCGCGGCGCCAGGCGTTCCACTGCAAGGCCATCGGCGCACTCTGCTGCACGAACTGCCCGCGCCAGCGCTGGCCCAGCCCGCCCACCGGCAGATCGCCGCGGCGCACCAGCCGCTCGGTGCGCGCGTGCAGCTCGGCGCGACAGGCGGCGAGTGCGACCGGGGCATCCGCAGCGGGCGACTCCAGCAGCTCGCGCAACAGCACGGTCTCGTCCAGCGCGTTCAGGTCAAAGGGCTCGTCGTCCGCCACGGCCAGATCGAGCGGCTGGAAGACCACGCCCAGGCGCTCGCGGAAGTGGTCCTTCACGGGGTTGAGCAGGAAGTTTTCCAGGCGGCGCAGGGTGAGCGGGAGCATGGCGGCGCGCTCGGATCCGGACAGCGTGGTGGACCCCGGCACGGGGGCTTCCGCGCTGGCAGGACGATCGGCAGGAGTGGCCGCTGCGTGTGCTTCACGCCACTCGCGGGCGTAGGTGCGCAGCGCGGCACCACCCTCGCCCGCTTCGGTGGTTTCAAAATACCGCCGGCTGAACGGCTGCAACGGATGTTCGACCGTCCGCCGCGCCACGACCACCGGGCCCCAGCCTGCGGCCAGATGGTCGCGCAGCTGCGACACCAGCACCGACGGCGGCTGCGCCGTGTTGTCGCGCACGCTGCGGCCCGCCCAGCTGATGGACAGCACACGGCGCGCCGCCAGCAACGCTTCCAGCATCAGCATCCGGTCGTCGTCGCGCCGGGCGCGGTCGCCGGGACGGTGCTGGCCAGGCAGCGCCATCAGGTCGAAGTCGCTGCGCGGCGCGCGGCGCGGGTAGTCGCCGTCGTTCATGCCGAGCAGGCAGACCACCTCGAAGGGGATGGCCCGCATCGGCATCAGCGTGCAGAACACCACCCCGCCACCGAGGAAACGGCTGTTCAGGCTCGGCTCGTCCACGCCGGCGAGCCAGCCTTCTCGCAGCACGGGCAGCGTCACCGGCGCGTCGAAGCCGGCGTCCTCGCAGTCGTCGAGCCAGCGGCCGAGCGCCTCATCCAGCGATGCGAGCATGAGGCGGTCGTCCTCGTCGGCCGGATCGAGGAAGGTCTGCAACAGGGTCTGGCCACGCGCGAACCACTGCGCGGGCGACACCGATGCGCTGGCCTGCTGCCACCAGACGCGCAGCGCGTCGATCAGGCCGGCCAGGGAACCGGCGATCGCCGCGTCCAGTCCGCCGATCTCGTCGTAGGGCTCGATCGCGTGCCACGGCGGCTCGGCACCGGTGGTGTCCGAGCGCCCGCAGGCGTAACCCAGCAGCATCCGGCGCAGCCCGAACAGCCCCGTGTTCTGCTCCCCGCACGCGCCCAGCCCGAGGCCGTCGCGCTGCGCCATGTCCAGCCCCCAGCGCACGCCCGCGCCGGCCAGCCAGCGCGCGGCGGTCGCACGGTCCTCGTCGTGCAGGCCGAAGCGCCGTGCCAGCGCCGGCACATCGAGCAGGTCGCGCAGCTCGCTGGCCGTGCAGCGCTGCTCCGTCACGCGCAGCAGCCACTCCACCGCCATCAGCAGCGGCTGGCGCCCGCGCTGGCGCAGGTCAGCGATCTCGTAGGGGATGTGGCGCGCGTCGTGCAGTCCATGCTGGCCGAAGACAGCGTGGATGATCGGCGCGTAAGGCTCGATGTCCGGCACCATGACGACGATGTCGCGCGGCGCCAGCGGCGTGTCGCCGGGATGGGCCAGCAGGTGCAGCAGCTGGTCGTGCAGCACTTCGACCTCGCGCATCGCGCTGTGGGCGATCTGGAACACGATCGAGCGGTCGTCGTCGGCCAGCGGCGGGCCGGCCTGCACACGCTCGGTCAGCTCGTCCATCGGCAGGCCGTCGCGGATGGTGCTCTGCACCTGGGCGAGCAGCGTGTCGCCGTCGCCGTCGTCGAACAGGTCGATGCGCGGGATCTGGAAGCGCTGGCGCGCAGTCTCCGCGTCATCGAAGGCATCCAGCAGGCGGATGAAGTCGCGGCCCTGGCGGCCCCAGGCGGCGAGCAGCGGATGCGCCTGTCCGTGCGCCTGGTCGAGCGGCAGCGTGCCCAGGTCGAGGCCGCGGCGGTGGCCGTGGCGTTGTCGGGGCGCGCGCAGCAGTTCGCGGCCGTCGATGATGTCGGCCCAGTGGAACTGGCAGGGATTGGGCACCGCCAGCAGCACCTGCGATCGCTGCGCCAGCGCCGCCAGCGCCTGCAGCGTCTGCCACGGCAGGTGGCTGTGGCCGAAGAGCACGACGCGGCGCGGCAGCGGCTGGCGCGGCACATCGCCCGCGTCCACCGCCTCGACGAAGCGCCGGTGCACATCGCTGCGCACCGCGCGCCGGCCGGACGCGTCCAGCCCCTCGACCAGCCGGTGCCACAGCCGGGCCTGCCAGCGCTGGTCGTCGGGCAGCGGCTCGGTCACGCCGTTGGCACGGACCAGCACCTCGTGGCCACGGCCCCAGGCATCGAGCCAGTCGGCGCGGTAGAGCTGGTACTGGTCGAACAGGTCGGCCAGCCGTTCGGCGAGCTGCAGGCGACGGCCGAGGTCGTGCGCACCATCAGCGGCAGGCGACACGGACAGGAACTGCGCCAGCGGCTCGAAGCCGGGCTCGCCGATCCACCCGGGCAGGGCCTGCATGAGGCGCCAGGTCAGCGGCGCCTTGTCAAGCGGCGAGCGGGCCGGGGCACCGTCGCGGCCGAGCATCGCGCGGTACAGGCGCCAGAGGAAGCGCGCCGGCAGTTCCACGCGGGTCGCCGCGCAGATGCCACTGCGCCGCGCCAGCGACATCTTCATCCACTCGGCGATGCCGTTGCTCTGGACAAGCAGCACGTCCTGCTCCAGTGGATCGAGCGGGTGGCGCTCCAGCCAGGCGAAGACCGCTTCCTGCAGCAGCTCCAGCCGGTTGCCATGGAGCACCAGCAGGCCGGGCGTGATGGGGGAACGGGGAGCGACAGCCGGAACAGGGCGGCTTCTTTCAATCTCGGGCATGGGCGCCAGTATCGCCCACGCTCCGTGGCGAGGACGCGCTCAGGCGCGGTGCAATGCAGCGTCGAGTTCCGCCTCGATCACACGCATCGCGACTTCCTTGGCACGGGTCTCCAGCAACTGCACCGCCCGCACGCGGGGGAGCGGGATGCGGCACAGCCCCTCGTGGTCGTGGTCCCAGCTGTCGAGGAACCACACGCCCTCCTCGTGCACCAAGCGCATCGGCGAGACGACGCGGTCACCCTCTCGACCGCCGTCATCGCCCTCGACCGTCAGCCGCAGGCGCCGACGCTCCAGCACGGCACTGGCCAGCCGCTCGAAATGCCGACCCCGCACCGGCCGGTGCACCGGCGCCACCACCCGCACGCGGCGGGTGAGTTCACGGGCCTCGGTCTCGCTGGTGCCGAGCATGCCGTTGAGCTTGTCGAGCAGGGGCTGCAGATGGCGGCTCATGTGGCCGTTCACGCCCAGACCATCCAGCAGCTGGTGCATCGTCAGCAGCGCGTGGATCTCTCGTTCGCTGAACCAGACGCCCGGTGACTCCGTCGTGAAGCTGCGGCGGCCGTTGCGACTCACCGTCTCGAAACGGTAGCCATTGCGGTCGCGGTCATAGACGATCGCGGCATCCATGCGGGTGCGCAGGTGGTCCAGATCGCGCTTGAGCGTGGCCCGCGAGATGGCCAGCTCGGTCATCAGATCGGCAAAGCTCACGCAGCCACGGCTGCGGATGAGCATCTCGATCTTGCAAAAACGTTCAGTGCGTTCCATGGTCCGGGTTCCCCTGGTGGGCGCGGGTCGCAGGACCCGCCGTAAAACGCTGGATTCATGCGCAGCATGCGATCCTGGCTCAACAATTGAGCCTGATGGTAGCGGCGGGCACGCCATGTTCCTGCGGGCAAGAACCCCGTGTTCAGGGGACTGATCGGTGCACCGCCCGCCTCCCTGCGCACTACGCACACCCAGGGTGCAGGGCTTGACGACCGCCATCCGCCCCCAGGCGGATGCATATTCAGAACCAGGCAACATGGCCGACAACAGAGCGACCTACACTCGCGCGACGTTCACGATCGACCGACCATGACACGCCAGACTCTCCCCCTCTCGCCGCTGCACCGCCTGCGCGCGGTCCTGACCGCCCTGGTGTTCGTCTGCGGCGTCGGACCGATCGCCGCCGCGGGCAACGAAGCCAACCCCCCTGCCCGCCCGGACCTGACCGGCGCGCCCGCCAGCAACGCCCGGGTGATCGTCAAGTTCAAATCCGCACGCCAGGCCAGCGCCCTGTCCGCGACAGCCGCCTCGACGGCAGGTGGCGCCGTACCGCAGCGGGCCCGGGCACTCGGCCTGCGGGTCGGGCTGCAGCTGACCGACGGTGCGGCGGTCTCGTCCGACACCCAGGTCATCCATGCCCCAGGCATGAGCAACGCCCGCCTGATGCAGGCGCTGGCCGCGGATCCGCAGGTCGACTATGTCGTCGAGGACCACCGCCGACGTGCCCACGCCGCAGTGAGCGACCCCCTCTTCACCGGCGGCCCCGGTGTGAGCCCCGTGGCAGGACAGTGGTATCTGCAGGTCCCCAACGCCACGCTGGTGTCGTCGGTGAACGCGGAATCGGCCTGGGCGATCACGACCGGCCGCAGCGACATCGTGGTCGCCGTGCTCGACAGCGGCGTGCGCTTCAACCATCCGGATCTGGACGGCAAGCTGCTGCCCGGCTACGACTTCATCAGCGAAGCGGTCACGGCCAACGACGGAGACGGCCGCGACGCCAACCCGACCGATCCCGGCGACTGGATCACCGCCGACGAAAACGCCAACTCGAAGACTTTCGGCGGCTGTGGCGCCCAGGACAGTTCCTGGCACGGCACCCAGGTGGCCGGTCTCGTCGGGGCGGCCACCAACAACGCCACCGGCATGGCCGGCATGGGACGCCATGTCCGCGTGCTGCCGGTGCGCGTGCTGGGCAAGTGCGGCGGCTATGACGCCGACATCGTCGCCGGCATGCGCTGGGCTGGCGGGCTGCACGTCGACGGTGTGCCTGACAACCCGACCCCGGCGCGTGTCATCAACATGAGCCTGGGCGAAGCAGGATCCTGCACCGTCGGCGCCGACCCGACCCAACCGGGTGTCGCCAAGCTGTATCTGGACGCGATCAACGAGCTGCGGCAGAAAGGCGTCGTCATCGTCGCGTCCGCCGGCAACGACAACCGCGCCGTCAACATGCCAGCCAACTGTGCGGGCGTCATCGCCGTCAGCGGCCTGCGCCATGCGGGGGACAAGAGCGGCTTCTCCAGTCTGGGCAGCGAGGTTGCCATCGCGGCGCCAGCGGGCAACTGCGTCAACGCGACCGGGGAATGCCTCTACCCCATCCTGAGCGCGACCAACACCGGCCGCACCGGCCCGGAATGTTCCAGCTACACGACCGGCAGCGGCACGCAGGGCCTGGGCACCAGCTTCTCCGCGCCGCTGGTGTCTGGCACGGTGGCGTTGATGCTGTCGGCCCAGCCCACGCTCACACCAACGCAGGTGCAGAGCCTGCTCCAGTCGACGGCCCGCACCTTTCCAGCCCGCCCTGCAGGCGCCACAGCGCCGGCCTGCAGCGCCGACACCACCGTTTCGCAGATCGAATGCCACTGCACCACCGCCACCTGCGGCGCCGGCATGCTGGATGCCGGTGCCGCCGTCCGGGCCGCAACCGGCAACTCCCTGGTCGCGCGTCTGGGTGACAGCAGCACGCAGGTGGCACCCAACGGCAGCGTGACGCTGGATGGCCGCGGCTCCAGCACCGGTGCCGGACGCACCATCACCGGCTACCAGTGGCGCATCAGCGATGGCACGGCCCTGGCCGGATTCAGCGGCAGCACGACCGGCAGCACCGCCGTGCTGAATGCGCTGGGCAGCGGACTGGCGACGGTGGAGCTGACCGTCACCGACAGCAGCGGCGCCACCAGCCGCAGCGCGGGTGTCCTGCGCATCGGCACACCACCGGCGGCAGTCTGCGGCCCGGATGCAAGTGACGCCGTCGCATCGGACGGCGGAGGGGGCGGTGCCATGCACGCAGGCTGGCTGGCAGGACTGGCGGCCGTGGTCGGCCTGCTGGCCTGGAGCCGCCGCCGCGCGGGTTCAGCCGCCGTTCACTGAACACCGAGCCGGCGCGCCAGCGTCTGCACATGGCCCATCGACACCCGGTGGGCGTGGATCAGCCCCAGCAGGCCGAGGCGGTGCAACTCGATCACCGCGTCGTCCGGCAGCGTGGCCAGCCGGGCTTCGTCGATCATGTAGAAACCGCCTGCGGTGAGCGGCTGCCCGTCTGGCAGCGCGCCCTGGATCTCGCCGCCCCGCAGCAGGTCCAGCGCAACCAGCCGATCGCACAGCACGCGGGTGCGCGCCGTTTCGCGCTCGAAGTTGTCGAGCAGTTGCAGCACGGCGTGGAGCACCGGCGTCGGCTCGCCTGCGGCATCCAGCACTTCGTCACCCGACTCGCCGCCAAAGCCTGGCCAGGCCACGTCCACCACCAGGTTCAGCGTGCCGTCGTTCGTGGCCGCATAGGCAAAGGGATAACGGCGCAGGAAGGCGGGCAGGTAAGTGGCCTGCCATTCGCCTGCAGGGCCGACGAACAGGTTCTCGCCTTCCCGCAGCCCCAGCAGGATCACCGGCGACACCTGCACACGGCCTTGTGCATCCTGGCCTGCCGGCACGAAGGCGATCGGGAACTCGCGCGCCGCTTCGATGAACTCGATGGCGGTCACGGGCACGGCGTTCAGGCCCTGCGCGATGCGCCAGTCGCGCACGGGTGCCACACGGTGGCCGGCGTGCTGCTCGCGGGTCACGGCGACCGGCTGGTGGTAGAGAACAGAAGAGCTGGCGGTCATTCGGAGGTTCTTTCTTCGTCACTGAGGCGGCTGGCCAGCACCTTGTCCACGCGCTTGCCATCGAGGTCGACCACCTCGAAACGCCAGCCCGCCCACTCCACCGCGTCGGTGGTCTGCGGCAGGCGCCCGAGCAGCAGCATCACCATGCCGGCCAGGGTGTTGTAGCGGCCACGGTCCTCGTCCGGGAGCTGTTTCAGGCCGAGGCGGTCCTTGAGTTCAGGCACCGGGATCATGCCGTCCACCAGCCACGAGCCGTCCTCGCGCTGCACCGTCCACGCATCTTCAGCCAGGTGTGGCGTGAATTCGCCGGTGATGGCTTCCAGCACATCACGCAGCGTGATCACCCCCTGCACCACACCGTACTCGTCGACCACGAACACCATCTGTACCGGCGAGCCACGGAAGTGCTCCAGCAACTCCATGCCCGACAGGGTTTCCGGCACGAACACGGGGGGCTGCATCGAATCGGTGAGCGAGATGTCCCGGCTCGCAGCGAGCTGCATCAGCAGCTGGTGGGCAGTCACCACACCCAGCACCTCGTCCAGCCCGCCACGGCAGACCGGGTAGCGAGAATGGCCGTGTTCGGTCAGCCCGGCCAGGATCTCCTCGCGGCTGGCCGAGACCTCCAGCCAGGCAATGTCGCCGCGGGGAATCATCATCGAGCCGATCTGGCGGTCATCGAGGCGGAACACGTTGCGCACCATCTGGTGCTCGTGCGCCTCGATCACGCCAGCGTCCAGACCTTCTTCGAGGCTGGCAGCGATCTCCTCTTCGGTCACGCCACGGTTGGCGCTTTCGCGCACGCCCATCAGGCTGAGCACGGCCTGCGTGGTGCCGGCCAGCAGCTTGACAAACGGACCGGCGGCCACCGACAGACCACGCATCGGGCGCGCAACCAGACGGGCCACCGTCTCCGGGTACATCTGGCCGACCCGCTTGGGCACCAGTTCGCCGAAGATGATCGTCATGAACGTGATCAGTGCGACCACGAGGCCGGTGCCCATGACATCGGCCACCGTGGACTTGATCGGCAGATTCGCGAGCAGCCAGGCGGCCACGGGGCCGGAAAAAGCCGCTTCACCGACGATCCCGTTGAGCACACCGATCGAAGTGATGCCGATCTGCACGGTGGAGAGAAACTGGGTCGGGCTGTTCTGCAGGGCGAGTGCAGCGCGGGCGCCCGTGTCTCCTGTTTCGGCCATGACCTGCAGCCGTGCCTTGCGGCTGGCGGTCAGGGACATTTCCGACATGGCGAAGATGCCATTGATCACGATCAGCACAAAGAGTAGAGCTAGGTCCATAGAGGGCACGAAACAGCGTTCGCGCCGGCAGTTGAAGCGCGAAGAGCGTAGCAGAATCCGCGCCATGAACTACCTGATCGGCGATCTCCAAGGCTGCTGTGACGCTTTTGAGCGACTGTTGGCCACCCTCGATTTCTCGCCTTCGCGCGACCGCATCTACCTGCTGGGCGATCTCGTCAACCGAGGGCCCTGTTCGCTGAAGGTACTGGAGCGGCTGGCCGGCTTCGGGGACGCGGCCGTCTGCCTGCTCGGCAACCACGACCTGCACCTGCTGGCTGTCGCCCATGGCGTGCGGCGGGCACACCGCAGCGACACCCTCGGCGACGTCCTCGCCAGCCCTCGGCGCGACCACTGGCTGAACTGGCTGCGCCACCAGCGGCTGGCCGTGCAGGAGCATGGCTGGCTGATGGTGCATGCCGGCGTGGTGCCGCAGTGGAGCGCCGCACAGACCCTGGCGCTGGCGGGCGAGGTGGAGACGATGCTGCGGAGCGCTGATCTGCCGGCATTCCTGCAAGTGATGTACGGCAATGAACCTGCCCGCTGGGACCACACGCTGCAGGGGCCGGACCGCTGGCGTTTTGTCATCAACGTGCTGACGCGGATCCGCTTCTGCGACGCCGACGGCACGCTGGACTACAAGCTCAAGGAAGGAGCCGATGCGGCGCCACCCCACCTGGTGCCCTGGTTCGACGCACCCGGCCGGCGCACCGCCGACACGCCGATCGCCTTCGGCCACTGGTCCACGCTGGGCGCGCTGGACCGCACCGACCTGCTCGCACTCGACACCGGCTGTGTCTGGGGCGGTCGTCTCACCGCGGCGCGCGTGGACGGTGGACGGCGTGAACGGATCAGCGTCGCGTGCCCGCAGGCACTGGCGCCGATGTGAACCTTTCGGCTGCCTGCCTGCACTTCTGCCACAATGGCGGCCCTGCAGGAAGAGTGGCCGAGCGGTTGAAGGCACTAGTCTTGAAAACTAGCGATGGGGTGACCCATTCGTGGGTTCGAATCCCACCTCTTCCGCCAGCAGCACCCACACACCAGCGCCATTCAGTGCATGTCGACGGGTGCCAGCTCCGGCGCCAGCCACGGCAGCAACCCCGCCCCCGCACTGCGCAGCTGTGCGACCGCCGACCACGCATCGTGCTGGGCATTGACCTCGGCCAGTCGCAACTGGACGTGCTCGGACTCGGCAGACATCAGGTCGAACAGCGAACGCCGGCCCAGCCGAGCCCATTGCTCATACGTCGCCGAGCGGACCTGCTCGCTCTCCTTGAGCACCTCGACGACCTGCACGACCCGCGTGTACGCACTGCTGGCGGTGTCGTGGAGCGTGGTGGCCGTGCGGATGCGCTCCTCGACCAGCGCGTCCTCCTGACGCCGGGTCGCGAGTGCGCGTTCGGCCGCGGCATTGCTGCCTGCGGAGGCGGCGCCACCATCGGCGAGCGTGAGGTTCAGGGTGAGGCCAGCATTCCAGTTCGCTGTGTCAATGCGCGCGTAGCGCGCCTGGCTCGCTCCCACCTGCCAACGCACCTGCGGCGAGGTTTCGGCGCGACTGGCGCGGGCGTAGGCGTCCATCGCCTCGGCCTGCAGGCGCAACTGGCGCACGTCCGGGCTGGCGGCGATCTCGTCGAGCACTTGCGCCAGTGGCGGCAGCGCCTGCAGCGGCTGCCCGACCGCCGGCCACGGCAGGATGGCGGGTCCGCCGACGAGTTGCTGCAGCCGCGTCTGCGCCTGGCGTTGCGCGGTGAGCGCGTCTTCGCGGGCGAGCTGCGCCTGGCGCAGGCCCTTGCGCGCCTGGACCAGTTCACTGCTGCGGCCACGGTCGAGTTCCACCACCTGCTCCATCATCCGGACCAGACAGGCCATCTTGCCGACGTAGCTGTCGTGCACCGCCAGCTGCACCGTGTAGCGGTTGCGCTCCAGCGCAGTGATCACCGCATCGCGCACCACCCGCTCGCGCACCGATCCGACGCTGACCTCGCCGGCATCGACCATGCGCTGCCGGTAGCGCACCAGCTCGTCCAGCCGGCCACCGTCGTAGAGTGGCGCAGACACGTTGAGTGCCAGATTGGTGGCGCGGGACTCGCTGCGGGCGTCGCCGTCGTATTGCGTCCGGCTGAGGCCGAGTCCGCTGCTCAGCCCGACCTCCGGTCTGGCCGCAGCCGCCGTCTGCGCCAGATCGAACCGGGCCGCGCGGCTGCCGTGCTGGGCACCGCGGACATCGGCACTCTGCGCCACGGCCTCGCGGGCCAGCGAAGCGAGCTGGTTCAGGGCATCCTCCGGCGCGGGCGTCGCCTCGGCCGCCGCCACGGGTGGCTTCGGCAGTGGGTCCTCGCAGCCAGGCGCGGCCCGAACCGCACCGCAGAACGGCACCGACAGTGCAAGAGCAAGTGCCAGAGCAAACGGCAGCGGCAGCGGCAGCGACGCTGGGGACAAGGAGGAGCGGACAGACAGCATGGGGCAGCACACCAGGGTCGATGAACGCCTCAGCGCTCGCGGAAAGCCTCGCGCCCCTTGAGCATGGGCGACACCAGGAACTCCAGCACGCTGCGTTCGCCGGTGCGGATCTCGACCGTGGCGGTCATGCCGGGCAACACCGCCAGCGGGTGACCGGTCGCCGTGTGCAGGCGCGAGGCGTCCGCCCGGATGCGGGCCTTGTAGTAGGTCGTGTCCTGCGTCGAGCCGGGGCGCTCCTCGCCGAGCGCATCCGGGCTGATGACCTCGATCGTGCCTTCCAGGCCACCGTAGGTATAGAAGTCGTAGGTGCTCAGCTTGACCGTGACCGGCAGGCCGGCATGGACAAAACCGATGTCGGCGGGCGGAATGCGGGCCTCGACCAGCACCCGGTCGCCCTGTGGCACGATTTCCATGATCGGTGCACCGGCGCCGACCACACCGCCCACCGTCGTCATGCGCACGTTCTTGACGATGCCGCGCACGGGCGATTTCAGCGTCGTGCGCTGCACCGCATCGACCTTGGCCACCTGCTGCGGTGCGAGTTGGGCCAGCTCGCCGTTGACACGCACCAGATCGGTCGAGGCTTCCTGGCGGAAACGGTTCAGGCGCTCCTGCACCTGCATCAGCAGCTCGTTGCGCTGGCGGTCCAGCCGCATGACCTCGACCTCGGACATCAGGCCGCGCTCGGCCATCTGGCGCGCGGTGGCGAGCTCCTGCTCCAGCAGCGCGATGTTGCTGCGGCTGGCCGACACCGAGTCCTCCAGCACGCGCCGGCGCGCCTGCAGTGCATCCATCTCGGCTGCGACGATGGCCGCACCGGCCCCTCCCGCCGCACGCAGTTCAGCCGGCACGTTCAGCGCGGCACGGCCGTTGGCTTCGGCCGAGAGCCGTGCCGCCGTGCCGATGAGCGACAGCTGGTGCGCACGGCCTTCGTTCTGCTGGGCGGCGACGCGGGTCGGGTCGAGCTGGACCAGATCAGCCCCGACCTCGACCAAATCCCCCTCATGCACCAGGACCGCCCGCAACAGCCCGCCTTCCAGGCTGGCGATGACCTGCTCCTGGCCATCAGGCACCACCTTGCCCTGTGCGCGCGTGATCACGTCCACTGGCGACAGTGATGCCCAGACTCCTGCTGCCACCACAATCAGGCACAGCAGATAGATGGCCCACAGCGCGTGCGGCGTGGGCTCGACCAGACTCGCCTGGCGGGTGCCGGTCAGAAATTGTTCGTCGCCGCGCACGAAGCGTCCGGCGGACGGTACCGCGGCTGTGCTGGTTTTCATCTGGATCTCCGCACCTCAGACCGCGGCCACGTCGGTCACGATGGGTGAACTCGGTGCCGCGGCGGTCGGCACGGTCGGCACAGTGGGTGGATTCGCCGCAGCGGCTGCCGTGCGCTGGCCGGACAGGACCTGCAGCACGGCGGCTTTCGGCCCGTCCGCCAGCACGCGGCCGCCCTCGAGAACGACGATGCGATCGACCAGCTCCAGCATCGCCGGCCGGTGGGTCACCACCACCAGCGTGCGCGACCCGAGCAGACGCTTCAGGTGCTGCACGAACTGCTGTTCGGTCTGTGCGTCCATCGAACTGGTCGGCTCGTCCATCAGCAGGATCGACGGCCGCGTCACCAGACAGCGCGCCAGTGCGACCAGCTGCCGCTGGCCGCCCGAGAGCATCGCCCCGCCCTCGCCCACCGGCATGTCCAGCCCCTGCGGATGCGCAGCGGCAATGCGGTCAAGTCCGGTCAGGTGCAGCACGTCGGACAGCGCCTCGGGGCTGGCATTGTCACGGCCGAGCAGGATGTTGTCGCGCAGGCTGCCGCGGAAGAGGCGCGGCTCCTGCTCGACGAAGCCGACGCGGGTGCGGTAGTCCGCAGGATCGATCTGACGCAGGTCGATCCCGTCGATCTCAGCGGCGCCCTGCGTCGGCTGGTACAGCCCGGCCAGCAAGCGCAGCGCCGTGGACTTGCCGCTGCCGATCTTGCCGAGGATGGCCACCCGCTCGCCTGCCCGGATGCGCAGGTCCACGCCCTTGAGCACCGGATGGGCGGACTGCTGGCCGTACGCGAAACCCGCCTCGCGCAGGCCGAGCGCGCCCTGGATCTGCGGCGACACCAGATAGCGCCGACCCGGCTCGCGGTCGCTGGGCAGCGCCATCAGCTGGTCGAGCATGCGCAGGGCCGCCCGCGCACCCTGGTAGCGCGAAGCCAGCGCCACGACACTGCCCAGCGGCGCCACGGTCCGGCCAGCGAACATCACCGCCGAGATCAGTGCGCCACCCGTGAGCTGGCCATCGCGGATCAGATGGACACCCCAGACCAGCATCACCACCGTGACGAACTGCTGCGACACCATCGTCACGTTGCTGACCCAGCTCGACAGCGTGCGTGCCCGCAGCGAGGCCTGGGCCGCTGCGGCATTGGCCTCTTCGTACTGGCGCTGGAAATAGCCCTGCGCCCCGCAGGCACGGATGGTCTCGATGCCCTCGACCGTCTCGACCAGCAGGCCCTGCATGTCGGCGAACTGGCGCTGCTGCGCGGTCATCGAGCGGCGCAGCCACTGCTGCACGCCCACCGTCAGCAGCAGGATCAGCGGCACCGCCACCACCAGCACCATCGCCAGCGGCCCCGCCATCAGCCAGGTCACGCCGACGAACAGCAGCACGAACGGCAGGTCGCTGAGCGCCGACATCGTCGCCGAGGTCGAAAACTCGCGCACCACTTCGAGCTGCGCCATGTGGTGCGCGAACGAGCCGGACGACTCCGGGCGGTGCTCCAGCCGGATCGACAGCGAGTGGCGGAAGAGCCTGGCACCCAGCGCCAGATCGGCCTTGCGGCCGGCGTGGTCGATGAGGTGGCTGCGCAACTGGCGCGCGGCCAGATCGAAGGCCACGGCCATCGTGGCGCCGATCGCCAGCGCCCACAGCGTCGTCATCGCCTGGTGCGGGATCACGCGGTCATAGACCACCGAGGTGAACAGCCCGGTGAACAGCATCAGCACGTTGCTGAGCATCGCGGCCAGCATGGCTCCACGGTAATAGGGAACGTAGCGGTGCAGCGTCTGCCAGAGCCAGTGGCCAGCGTCCGCAGGCGCGCCTGCCGGCCCGGTCGTGCCTTCACCGTCCGGGCCGGCTGCGAGCGCCGGCATGGCGATCAGCACCGGCCCGCTGCACTGGGACTGCATGTCGGCCGCAGCCAGCCAGCGCTCGATCGACTCCGCACCATCGGCCGTCGGCAGCAGGACACGGAAGTGCAATCCGGCGTCACGTTCTTCTCGACCGACCAGTACGCAGGCCTGTCCGTCCTGCAACAGGACGATCACGGGCAACAGCAGCCCGAGGATCTGTGCCGGATCACGCCGGACCAGCGAGGTGTGGAAGCCGGCTTCACGCAACACCTGCTGCACCGTGGCGGTCGTCAGCGGCGACTCCAGACCGAGCGGCGACAGCAGCGATGCGCGGCTGCGTTCGATGCCGTGGTGCCGGCACAACCAGAGTGCGGCCGACAGCAGCGTGTCGTCCACCGCGGTGGCATCAGTCATGCAACGAATCCGAACTGGTGGCGCACCGCACCGAGCATCTGGTCGATCTTCTGGTCGCCGTGGTGGTGGTCGAG
>NZ_JBFPGY010000385.1:0-16549 GCF_041083715.1 Sphaerotilus sp. | reverse complement strand
GCCAGCGCCACGTACGGGTTCGCGTCTGCGCCGATCACGCGGTTCTCGATGCGCCGCGCCGCAGGGGAGGCCACCGGCGAGCGGATGCCGACGGTGCGGTTGTCGGTGCCCCACTGGATGTTGATGGGTGCTGCCGTGAAGCGCGACAGGCGGCGGTAGCTGTTGACGTACGGCGCGAACAGCGCCATGGCCGACGGGATGTACTTCTGCAGCCCGCCGATGTACCAGTAGAACTCCTTGCTGGCCGTGCCGTCGGGATTGCTGAAGATGTTCTGGCCGGCCTGGTTGACGAGGCTCTGGTGGATGTGCATCGCGCTGCCCGGCTCGCCGGCGATCGGCTTGGCCATGAAGGTGGCGAACATGTTGTGGCGCATTGCCGCCTCGCGCAGCGTGCGCTTGAAGAAGAACACCTCGTCGGCGAGCTGCAGCGGGTGGTCGTGGAAGAAGTTGATCTCCATCTGGCCGGCGCCGATCTCGTGGATCAGCGTGTCCACGTTCAGCTCCATCTGCTCGCAGTAGGAGTAGACGTCCTCGAACAGCGGATCGAATTCGTTGACCGCGTCGATCGAATAGGCCTGGCGCGAGGTTTCAGCACGCCCGCTGCGGCCGATGGGTGGCTTGAGCGGCATGTCCGGGTCGCTGTTGCGGGCGACAAGGTAGAACTCCAGCTCGGGGGCGACCACCGGGTTCCAGCCCTCGGCATCGAACAGGTCGCAGACCCGGCGCAGCACCGAGCGCGGCGCGAACGGCACCATCTTGCCGTCCTTGTCGTAGCAGTCGTGGATGACCTGCGCAGTCGGGTCGGTCGCCCAGGGCACGATGCGCACGGTGCGCGGATCAGGGCGCAGGTGCATGTCGCGGTCGGTCGGGTTGATGACGTCGTAGTAGGGGCCTTCCTCCGGGAATTCGCCCGTCACGCCCATGGCGACCACCGCCTCGGGCAGCCGCATGCCGCGGTCCTCGGTGAACTTCTGGCGCGGCAGGATCTTGCCCCGCGCCACGCCGGTCAGGTCGGGCACGAGGCATTCGATTTCCGTCACGCGGCGTTCGTTGAGCCAGTGTTCGAGGTCGCTGAAATTGAAGTGTTCGCGTTTGTTCATGGTCTGTTCCGTGTTCGTCGCGGGGCACAGGCGGCACAGGCCGCGACGCCGGTCGTTGCCGGGCGTCGTGTCGTCGGGTCCGCCCAGGGGAAGGACGGCTCAGCGGCTCGGTGGCCGGTGCAGGTCGCGGTAGTCCTGGCATGCGGCGCCGAAGGCGCGCAGCATCGCCATGGAGACCGGGTTGTCAGCCGCCTGCCACTCCGGATGCCATTGAACACCGAGCGCGAAGCCGGGGCTGCTGGCCACCGAAAACGCCTCGACCAGACCGTCGGGCGCAAGGGCCTCGACGCGCAGACCGTCGGCCAGGCGGTGCACGCCCTGGCCGTGGACGCTGTTGACCCGCACCTCGTTGCTGGCGAGTACCTGCGCCAGCACTCCGCCGGGCTGGATCTGCACGGGGTGCGACAGGCCGTACTGCACCTCGACCGGGTCTTCGCTGCGCGCGCGGTGGTCGTGCAGACCATCCACCTCCTGCACGGCCTGGTGCAGCGAGCCGCCGAAGGCCACGTTGGTTTCCTGGAAGCCGCGGCAGATCGCCAGCAGCGGGATGCCGCGCGCGACCACCTGCGGGATCAGGGGCAGTGTCCAGGCATCGCGCACCGCGTCCAGCGGCAGCGACGGGTCGTGCACGGCCTCGCCGAAGTGGCTCGGGTGCACGTTCGAGGGCGAGCCGGTCAGCAGCACGCCATCGGCCAGGTCGAGCAGGGTGTCGAATTCCTCGGGGCTGGCCGACGGCACGATCAGCGGCAGGGCGCCGGCGAGCCGCACGGCGTCGAGGTACTTCTTTCCTGCGATGTGGAACGGGTGCTGTCCGAGCATCCGGTTGCAGGCCGGGACGAGAACCACCGGGGGTCTTGAGCGGAACGGGGGCGCTTGGGTCATTGGAAATGAAACCATTGCATGCAGTGTGCCAGCACCATTTCGGTGCTGGTCACCGGGTTCCCCCTGAGGGGACGTCGAGGAATGGCGGTGGGTCACAGCAGATCCCTCAGCCGGTGCCAGAGCATGCCCAGCACCAGCGTGGGTGTGCGCAGCCGCTCTCCGCCCGGGAAGGGACGGTGGCGCAGACGGCTGAAGACATCGAAGCGACCGGCATCGCCGCACATGGCCTCCGCGACGAGCTTGCCGGCCAGTCCGGTCAGCGCCAGACCGTGGCCGGAGAAGCCCTGCACCAGGTAGATCGGCGCGCCGGCCGCCCCGTCGGCCGGCAGACGCACGAATTCGGGCGCACGGTTCCTCGTGATGTCGATGAAGCCGCCCCAGGCATGGGTGATCGGCGTGTGTGCCAGGCTCGGGAAGGTGCGCACGATGTGCACGCGCATCCGGGCAGCCAGGTTCGGCGGCGTCACTGTGCTGTAGCTGACTTTTCCACCGTAGAGCAGGCGCTGGTCGGCCGTCGGGCGGAAGTGGTCGAGCGAGAAGTTGTTGTCGCACACCGCCGCACGGGTCGGCAGCAACGCGTCCATCTGCGCCGGTGCCAGTGGTTCGGTCACGGCGACATAGGTGCCCACCGGCATGGTGCGGGCCGCGGGTGTGGCAGGCAGACCCGGCAGGCCGGCCAGATGGACGTTGCCGGCCAGCAGCACCTGGTCGGCCAGCACCTGGCCTTGTGCGGTGCGCAGCAGCGTCACGTTGCGGTGGCGTTCGATGCCGGTGACGGCGGTGTGTTCATGAACGGTGGCACCCGCTTGCCAGGCGGCGTGGGCCAGCCCCAGCACGTACTTCAGCGGATGCAGGTGGCCGCTGCGTCGGTCGTAGACGCCGCCGGCGTAGCGGGCGCTGCGGATGTGCAGCGGCAGTGCCGTCGGGTCGAGCCACTGCTGGTGGTCATCGTAGACCTCGGCCATGCGGTTGACCCAGGCCTGCAGTGCCGCCGCCTTGCGCGCATTCACCGCCACGGTCAGCGCGCCCGACTGCCAGTCGCAGGCGATGCGGTGGCGGTCGCGGCGGGCATGGATCAGGGTCAGCGCCTCGATCGTCATGGCCCAGATGCGGCGTGCATCCCCCAGGCCCAGCTGTGCTTCGATCTCGGCCATGTCGCAGGCCAGACCCGGCAGCGCCTGCCCGCCATTGCGGCCCGAGGCCGCCCAGCCGAGGCGCTGGCCTTCGAGCACCACCACCGAGCGGCCGCGCTGTGCCAGTTCCAGCGCCGCCGACAGGCCGGCGAGACCACCGCCCACGACCGCGACATCGGCCCGCACTTCGCCTTCCAGCGGCAGGTGCGCCGGGCGGCGCACCACACCTTCGGCATACCAGGAGTGCCGGGCAAGGGCCAGATCGGCGTGCAGCAGCGAGCGAGTCAGGCGAGCCTCCGCAAGGGTGGTCGACCGGCGTTACAGCCGCCGGTCCGTCCCCATTGTGGCGGAGCCTGCGCAGGATGTCACACCACGCGGCGGATGGCCGTGGCCACGGTCTCGGCGATCTGCCCGATCTGGTCGGCCGAGATGATCAGCGGTGGCGACAGCGCGATGGTGTCGCCGGTGGTGCGGATCATCACGCCTTGCGCGAAGCAGTCCAGGAACACGTCGAATGCGCGCTTGCCAGGCTCGCCCGGCCGCGGTGCCAGCTCGATGCCGCCGACCAGCCCGAAGTTGCGGATGTCCACCACGTGCGGCAGCCCGCGCAGGCCGTGCAGCGCCTCGGCGAAGGTGCCGGCCATCGTGGATGCGCGTGTCAGCAGGCCCTCGTCGGCGTAGGTGTCCAGCGTGCCCAGTCCGGCGGCGCAGGCCAGCGGGTGCGCGGAGTAGGTGTAGCCGTGGAAGAACTCGATCAGGTGCGCCGGGCCGTTCATGAAGGTGTCGTGGATCGCCTGTTTCACGAACACCGCGCCCATCGGCACGCTGCCGTTGGTGATGCCCTTGGCGGCGGTGACCATGTCCGGCACCACGCCGAAGGTCTGCGACGCGAACGGCTGGCCGGTGCGGCCGAAACCGGTGATGACCTCGTCGAAGATCAGCAGGATGCCGTGCCGGTCGCAGATGTCGCGCAGACGCTGCAGGTAGCCCTGCGGCGGGATCAGCACGCCGGTGGAGCCGGCGATCGGCTCGACGATGACGGCGGCGATGGTCGAGGCGTCGTGCAGCGCGACCAGCCGTTCCAGATCGTCCGCGAGGTCGGCGCCGTGGGCCGGCTGGCCGACGCTGAATGCATTGCGCGCCGGGTCGTGGGTGTGGCGGATGTGGTCCACACCGGACAGCAGCGTGCCGAACATCTTGCGGTTGGTGACGATGCCGCCGACCGAGATGCCGCCGAAGTTGACGCCGTGGTAGCCGCGTTCGCGGCCGATCAGGCGGGTGCGGCTGCCTTCGCCGCGCACGCGGTGGTAGGCCAGCGCCATCTTCAGCGCCGTCTCGACCGACTCCGAGCCGGAGTTGGTGAAGAACACACGGTTCAGCCCCGGTGGGGCCAGCTGGGCCAATCGGTCGGCGAGTGCGAAGGCCTTGGGGTGGCCCATCTGGAAGGGCGGTGCGTAATCCATCTCGCCGGCCTGCTGCTGGATGGCTTGCACGATCTTCGGCCGTGCGTGGCCGGCGTTGACGCACCACAGCCCGGCCACCCCGTCGAGGATCTGGCGGCCGTCATCGGTCCAGTAGTGCATGCCTTCGGCGCGGGCGAGCATCCGTGGCGCCTGCTTGAACTGGCGGTTGGCGGTGAAGGGCATCCAGTAGGCGTCGAGGCTTGGGTCGTGGTTGGCGGGGGTCATGGCGGTCGATGTGGTGAAGGGGCGTGCGTGGTGTGGTGTGGTGCGGTGCGGTGCGGTGCGGTGCGGTGCGGTGCGGTGCGGCAAGCGCCAGTCTAGGCAGGGATGCGCGCAACAGGGTTGCCAATTGGGGGTGGCAATGTGGGTATGGCGCTCTAGAATTGTGCGAATCGAACTTCTGGCGCAACAACATGACAGACCTCGTCACGCCTGTGCAACTCGATGCCACCGACCGTGCCCTCCTGCGCCAGCTCCAGACGGACGCCCGGCAGTCGAACGTCGAGCTGGCCGAGCAGGTGCACCTGTCGCCCTCGGCCTGCCTGCGGCGGGTGCGGCGGCTGGAGGAGGGGGGCGTCATCGCCCGCTATGTGGCGCTGCTCGATCCGCGTGCGGTCGGGCAGACCGGCACCTCGTACACCGTGGTCAATGTCGAGCGCACGACCACCGAGGCGCTGCGCCGCTTCGAGGAGGCCGTCCGGCTGGAGCCGTCGATCCTCGATTGTTTCTATGTGGCCGGGGGCAACGACTACCTGCTCCGCTTCACTTACCGCGACGCCGACGACCTGGAACGCTTCCACGCCGAGGTGCTGACGCGGCTGCCGGGCGTGATGCGGCTGAACTCGATGCTGGTGCTGCGCACGGTCAAGAAGACGACCGCGCTGGAGGTATGAACGTGACCACGACCACGCCACAGATCCTGCTGCAGGCCGAGCGCCTGACCTTCCACTTCCCGCACCGTGCGCTGTTCACCGGCTGGTCGGCGCAGTTCGGGGCCGGCCTGAGCCTGGTGTGCGGCGGCGATGGCAGCGGCAAGTCGACCCTGCTGCGGCTGCTGGCGGGCGTGCTGGCGCCGCAATCGGGGCACCTGACGCTGAATGGCGCGGAGCTGGCGCGGCATCCGGACGCCTACCGGACGCAGGTCTTCTGGTGTGATCCCGCGGATGGCGCGCTGGACAGTCTGGGTGCACGCGACTATCTCGCCTTGCGCCGCCACCAGCATCCCGCCTGGGATGTCGCCGCGCTGGAGGAGGATCTGGACGCGCTCGGCCTGTGGCCGCACCTGGACAAGCCGCTCTATGCACTGTCCACCGGCATGCGGCGCAAGCTGCGGCTGGCCGCCGGGCTGGCGAGTGGCGCGCCGCTGACCCTGTTCGACGGTCCACTCGCGGCGCTGGACCGCCGCTCGGCGGACTACGTGCTCGACAGGCTCGACGACTGTGCCGACTCCACCGGACGCGCCGTCATCGTCGCCCACCACGCCGCATTGGACGGCGTGCCGCTGGCCACGCTGGTCGATCTGCCCGGCGACGGCTCCACGTCCTCGTAAGCGGCGAAGGTCTGCCCGCGCCGCTGGCGCTGCCAGGTCGCCCGGTCCACTTCGAACACCAGCGAGGGCCGTGAGGCGCCGGACTCGCTGTCGCGCAGCGCCTCGCCACGCAGATGCAGGCCCACCAGCTCCATGAGCTGGCGCGAACTGCGGTTGTCGGTCGAGGTGATCCCGATCAAGCGCTGCACACCGGATTGCTGGAACGCTGCGTCCACGCACATGCGCCCGAGTTCCAGGCTGAACCGCCCGTGCCAGTAGCGCGCATGGGTCCACAGGCCCATCTCCAGCGCCTCTTCACCTTCGTCGGCACCCGCCGCCTGGAACCGGAACAGGGAAACCCACGCGCCGGTCTCCTTGAGTACGGCCGAAACCGAGGCCATCTTGCCGGTCCGGGTGGCTTCAACGACGGCTTCCACGCGTCGATATACCTCCCATTCGTTGCCCGGTTGGTCCCAGAGCAGGTGCTGGTTGAAGGCCGGGTGCCGGGTGGCGTCGAACAGGGGCCAGGTGTCGGACAGGCACACCGGGCGGAGTGCCAGACGCTTGCTGTAGACCGAGATCAGTCGTGCGGTCAGGTCGTGGAAATCGGTTGGCATGGGCGGATGACTTACCGGGTTGAGAACACGCCCGGGTTCTACACCACGGTCCGCCACGTCGGACCGGGTGGGGTGTGCTGGACTTGTGCAGGAGCTGGAATTGATGAAATCGAGTCGGCGATTGTGTGATTTTGTATCTACGGGGTGCCGGCTGACACAACTTCTGGATGGTGTCGGCGAGTCGATCGTGCATGTCGATGCGCAGTGGGTGGTGCAGTACTGCAACGAGGTCTATCTGCGCGGCATGGGCCTGCGCGCCGAGCAGGTGATCGGCAAGACGCCCTTCGACTACCACCCGGGATTCCGCCGCTCGATCTTCTTCGAGACCATCGAGGCCTGCCGCCGCGACGGCCAGCCGCGCATGGCGATCGGTTACTCGACCGCGGTGCAGCGCTGGCTGATGGTGCGTGTCTATCCGCATGAGGGCGGGATGATGTCGCTGGCCAACGATGCGACCGAATCGGTCGTGCGCCAGTTCCAGCTCGCGCAGGAAGCGCTGCGCGACCCGCTCACCCGCGTGGGCAACCAGCGCGCCATGGAGCAGGACATCAAGGCGCTGGTCGATCGGGACGAGGCCTTTTCGCTGGTGCTGTTCGGCTTGCGCCGCTTCAACACCATCAACGACTCGCTGGGCCATTCCCAGGGTGATCTGGCACTGATGGAGATCGCCTCGCGTCTGCAGTCGGTCACGCGGGATCAGGAGCACCTGTACCGGCTCAACGGCGTCGAGTTCGTGCTGCTCACCCCGGCGACGGGTGTGTCCCTGCAGGAGCGTACCGACGTGCTGGCGGCCCGACTGGGCGAGACGATCACGATGCGCGGCCAGAATTTCCGGCTCGGTGCAGCCTTCGGCGTGGTCAGTGCGCCGGACCACGGTGACGCACCCGAGGTGCTGCTGCGCCGTGCCGCGCTGGCCCTGCGCGGGGCCAAGCGCAGCGGGGGGGAGCCGGTCATCGTCTTCGACGATCGGCTGGAGGCGGCCGGCCGGCTGCGCATGGCACTGGAAGGGGACTTCCGCGCCGCCTTGCAGCGCCACGGTGACAGCGATGGTCTGGCGCTGGCGCTGCAACCGAAGGGGCGCCTGAAGGACGGCCACGTGGTCGGTGCCGAAGCGCTGATCCGCTGGCGCCACGCCGAGCGCGGGCCACTGTCGCCTGCGGATTTCCTTCCGATGGCGCAGGAATGTGGCCTGATGGTGGAGCTGGACCGCTGGGTGCTGGACGAGGCGCTGCGTCTGCAGCGCAATCTGATGAACCTGGGCCACCAGTTGCCGATGAGCATCAACCTGTCGGTCGAAGGACTGGCCGACGTGCAGCTCGCCGGCAATGTGTCGGCCGCGCTGCTGCGCTGGGGTGTGCCATCCTCGTTGCTGGAAATCGAGATTCCCGAGGGTGCGCTGATGCGCGATGTGGAGGTGAGCGGCCGGGTGCTGGCGGAGCTGTCGGCGCTGGGTCTGCGCATCAGCATCGACGATTTCGGCACCGGCTATTCGTCGTTCGCCTACCTGGCACGGTTCCCGGTCAGCACGCTGAAGATCGACCGTTCCTTCGTGCGCGACATGTGCACCAAGGCGGCCAGCAAGACCATCGTGCGCAGTCTGGTGAGTCTGGCCCATGCGCTCTCGATGGACGTGGTGGCCGAAGGGGCCGAGACCGACGCGGAGATGGCGATGCTGCGCCGCATGCATTGCGACATGGTCCAGGGCTTCGGTTACGGGCGACCGCTGCCGTTCGACACGTTCGTCTCCTTCGTCGGTCAGCGCACGAGCGGCAGTCTGTCCGGCCGCGTCAGCGAGGCGGTGCCGAGTCCGTTCGTGATCTGAGTTCGGCCGCCAGATAGGCCGTGCGCACGGCGTCGATCCGCTGCCGGTTCACGCCGAAGTCTTCCCGTCCGAGCCGGCTGGCGCTGCGCACCTCGATGACACCGGCGGTCGGGTCGACCCAGAACTCCACATCGTCCACGAAGCGCAGCCAGCGCGTCTGGGCCTGTGCGTAGAGGTAGTCCGGGCGCTGCTCGACGAGGTGCACACCCGGCATGTCCTGCAAGACCGCGGCCAGCGTCTGCATCGATGCGGCGGCGTTGCCGTCCCGCAGTGGCAGCGGCGCGGTCGCTGCATAGGCCTGCTGCGGATGGCCGGGGTACAGCCGTGCCTGGCTGCTGACACTGTTGCGCGTCAGAGAGGGGGGCTTGAGGCGGCCGTTCGTGACGCCGAGGTCGTTCGGACGCTGGCCGTTCAGCAGGCCGAACCGAGCGCCGGCGAGCAGGGCGGCCACCAGGCCCAGCAGGACGAGGACGAACGTTTTCATGGGGGCTCTTTCCGCCGCCAGCCGTCAGGCCTTGGGCACGGGCTGCACCGTCAGTGGCCCGAGCGCGCCGGACGAAATCGCCACCAGGCGGTCGATGTTCGGGTGCTTGCCGGGGAAGGCGTGGGCATCGGCGGTGTGTTCGGCATAGAGCGTCAGGCCGTCGAGGGCCGCAGCCGCAGCGAGCGTGCCGTGGCGCTGGGCGAGGGCGTGGTAGACAGCGACCGAGCCGGCCTGGCCGGGGCGGTTGTCCAGCGTGGCGACGACGGTGCCGTGCGGGTCGAGCAGTTGCAGGCCGGCCAGGTGGTCGATGGCGGGAAGGGTCTTGAGCGTGTCGGAGAAATTCATGCGCGCATGCTACTGCCGAGCTGCCACCGCGTTACCGGCGCACGAAGAAGACCACGGCCATCACCAGCCCGGTCACCACCACCGCGGCGCGCACGGTCGCGGCCGGCAGGCGCAGTGCGAGTCGGGCGCCGGCGAATCCGCCCGCCGTGGCGGCCACCATCATCACCAGCGCCTGCGGCCAGTGGATCGCGCCGGCCCAGGCAAACGCGGCCACCGACAGCAGCGACAGCACGAGCGAGTTGAGGTTCTTCAGCGCGTTGGCGGTGTTGACGCGGGATTCGCCGGTCAGCGTGTACAGCGCCATCAGCAGGATGCCGAGACCGCCGTTGAAGTAGCCGCCATAGACCGCGACGGCGAACAGGCCGAGCGCCTGTGCCATCGGATGGACATGGCCCGCGCCGCGGCGGGCCCGCGCGGCCACCAGCCGTGGCCCGGCCGCGAACAGCACGGTGGCGAACAGCAGCAGCCAAGGCACCGCCGCCGAGAACACCTTCGCCGGTGTCACCAGCAGCAGCAGCGCACCACAGACGCCGCCCGTGGCGCAGACCATGCCCTCGCGCACCAGGCGCGTCCGTGGCAGGACGGCCAGCTCCGCACGGAAGCCCAGCGTGCTGCCCAGGTAGCCCGGGCTCACCGCCACTGCGCTGGTCGCGTTGGCCATGATCGGCGGCAGTCCTGTGAAGACCAGTGCGGGGAAGGTGAGGAAACTGCCGCCACCCGCGATGGCATTCAGCACGCCCGCGGCGAAAGCCGCCAGCAGCACCAGGGCCCAGGGCGCGGCATTGGCCATCATGGCTGGCGCCCCTGGGTGCGCGCCACCTGGCCGCACAGATACGTCCAGACGAGGTTGGCGGCTGCGTTGCTGGACAGCTCGGCGTGGTCGTAAGGGGGGGCCACCTCCACACAGTCCATGCCCACCCAGCGTTCGCCGGCGAGTTCCTCGATCAATGTCAGCGCCTGGTTGGTGGTGAGGCCGCCGGGCTCGGGCGTGCCGGTGCCCGGCGCGAAAGCGGGGTCGAGTGCGTCGATGTCGAAGCTGAGGTAGAGCGGCGGGTTGCCGCAGGACGCCCAGCGCCGGCGCAGCGTCTGCAGGACAGTGTCGAGTTGTGCAGGGCTTTCCAGCCCGCGCAGGTCGCGTGCGGTCCAGATCAGGCCGCCCTGGTCGCGCACATATTCACGCGCTGCGCGCAGGCCGGCACTGCGGATGCCGATCTGTGCAAACGCCTGCGGCAGCACCAGACCTTCCTGGATCGCTTCGCAGACCCAGGTGCCGTGGCCGCTCGGCTCGCCGAAGTGGTCTTCCCAGGTGTCGCAGTGCGCATCGAAGTGGAGCACGCCGAGCGGTTGCCCGACGTGCTGCCGGTAGGCGCGCAGCAGCGGCAGTGTCACCGAATGGTCGCCACCGAGCCAGACCATGTGGCGCTGCTGCGCCAGCAGGGCACCGAGCTGCGGAACCAGGGCTTCACGCATGCGCTCCAGGCTGGTGTTGGGCAAGGGCAGGTCACCGAGGTCGCACAGGACGTCGACTGGCGAGACATCGAACAGCGGGTGCGTGCCGTCGCACAGCATGTGGCTGGCCTCGCGGATGGCGCGCGGAGCCATGCGGGCGCCAGGGCGGTTGCTGACACTGCCGTCCCAGGCGATGCCGGCCAGGCCGAAGGGCCGGGTGCGTGTGTCCTGCGGTCCCATCGGAACCCTGAGAAAGCTGTGGGCGCTGAGAAAGGCGAAGTCGGGCATGGCGTTCTGCGGCTGCGCTGAGGTGTCGTGGCGGGCTGGGCCACAGTGTGCCGCAGGGTGTTGGTGGCAGATTTTCATCACCCTGAAAGCAATTCCACATTGTGGAATTCAATCATGTTGCATTGCGTCAAAATTTTCCATTGTGAGAAAAGTAATTCCGCATGGTGGTTTTATCCTTCTAAGTCGTTGATTTCATTGAAACAAGAAAGATGTCTTATATAAGACATAAGTCTTCTCGTTTTCACCGAGTGAGACTAAGCTGGAGCCATCCAACGACCCCGTTGAACCTTCTTCAATCACCGCAGACCGGAGCGCTTCATGACGAAACTGACCCGCGAACAACAAATCGCCGCCCTCGAAAAAGACTGGGCTGAAAATCCCCGCTGGAAGCTGGTGAAGCGCGGCTACAGCGCTGCCGACGTGGTCCGTCTGCGCGGCTCCATGCAGCCCGAGTACACGCTGGCCAAGAACGGCGCTGAAAAGCTGTGGGACAAGGTCAACGGAGGCGCCAAGAAGGGCTACGTGAACGCGTTCGGCGCGATCACCGCTGGTCAGGCGATGCAGCAGGCCAAGGCTGGTCTGGAGGCCGTGTACCTGTCGGGCTGGCAGGTCGCCGCCGACGGCAACACCAGCGAAACCATGTACCCGGACCAGTCGCTGTACGCCTACGACTCGGTGCCGACGATGGTTCGCCGCATCAACAACACGTTCAAGCGTGCGGACGAAATCCAGTGGGGCCGCGGCATCAACCCGGGTGACGAAGGCTTCGTGGACTACTTCCTGCCGATCGTGGCGGACGCAGAAGCCGGTTTCGGTGGCGTGCTGAACGCGTTCGAGCTGATGAAGAACATGATCGCTTCCGGCGCTGCAGGCGTTCACTTCGAAGACCAGCTCGCCGCGGTCAAGAAGTGCGGCCACATGGGTGGCAAGGTGCTGGTCCCGACCCGCGAAGCCGTCGAGAAGCTGATCGCTGCCCGTTTCGCTGCCGACGTGATGGGCGTGCCCACCATCGTTCTGGCCCGCACCGACGCCGAAGCCGCCAACCTGCTGACCAGCGACTGCGACGACAACGACCGCCCGTTCGTCACCGGCGAGCGCACGCAAGAAGGCTTCTACCGCGTCAAGAACGGCCTGGAGCAGGCCATCAGCCGCGGCATCGCCTACGCCCCCTACGCCGACCTGGTGTGGTGCGAAACCGGCGTGCCGGACATCGGCTTCGCCCGTGAATTCGCGCAAGCTGTCCACGGCGCCTGCCCGGGCAAGCTGCTGTCGTACAACTGCTCGCCGTCGTTCAACTGGCGCAAGAACCTGAACGACAGCCAGATCGCTGCGTTCCAGGAAGAGCTGAGCGCGCTGGGCTACAAGTACCAGTTCATCACGCTGGCCGGCATCCACATCAACTGGTACAACACGTTCCAGTTCGCCCACGCCTACGCCCAGGGCGAAGGCATGAAGCACTACGTCAACATGGTGCAGGAGCCGGAATTCCAGGCCCGCGAACAAGGCTACACCTTCGTGTCGCACCAGCAGGAAGTCGGTGCCGGCTACTTCGACGACGTCACCACCGTGATCCAGGGCGGCTCCAGCTCGGTCAAGGCGCTGACCGGCTCGACCGAAGAAGAGCAGTTCCACTGAGCTGCTGAGCTGAATCGCCGGGGGCCGGGGGCGTGAGCCCGGCCCGCTCCGTTCACGCGGGGCCAGGAGTTCGAGTTCTGTTCTTGAGATGCCCCGGAGTGCGAGCTTCGGGGCTTTTTTTCGGACTCTGGCGCCGAGGTCATCGGTTAGACTGGCGGCCCCATCGACAGCACAAGACACGGGAAAGGCACTCTGGTCATGACACCGCGAACTACCACCTCCCCGGCCTTCGAGGTCTGACAGGCCAGCCGCGGCTCTTCCACCGAGTCCCCCAGGAAAGCGCGGCGCCCCCGCGCTTTTTGTTTTTCAAGGTTTCCGCGATGATTTCCATCCAGCTTCCCGACGGTTCCCGACGTGAATTTCCCGGCCCGGTGACGGTAGCCGAAGTGGCTGCCTCCATCGGTGCCGGTCTGGCCAAGGCGGCGCTCGCCGGCCGCATCGGCACGGGTGACGCCGCTCGTGTGGTCGATACCAGCCACCGCATCGAGGCCGACGAGTCGCTGGCCATCGTCACCGCCAAGGACGACACCGGCCTGGAGGTCATCCGCCACTCGACCGCCCACCTGCTGGCCTATGCCGTCAAGGTGCTGTTCCCCGAGGCACAGGTCACCATCGGTCCTGTGATCGAGAACGGCTTCTACTACGATTTCTCGTACAAGCGTCCGTTCACACCCGACGACCTCGCCGCCATCGAGAAGAAGATGGGCGAACTCGCCGCCAAGGACGAGCCGGTGGTGCGCAGCGTGCTGCCGCGCGACGAAGCCGTGGCCTACTTCAAGTCGATCGGCGAAGCCTACAAGGCCGAGATCATCGAGAGCATCCCGGCCGACCAGGACGTTTCGCTCTATGCCGAAGGTGCGTTCACCGACCTGTGCCGCGGCCCGCACGTGCCGTCGACGGGCAAGCTGAAGTTCTTCAAGCTGATGAAGGTGGCCGGCGCCTACTGGCGCGGCGACCACCGCAACGAGATGCTGCAGCGCATCTACGGCACGGCCTGGGCCACCAAGGACGATCTGCAGAAGTACCTGACGCGCCTCGAAGAAGCCGAGAAGCGCGACCACCGCCGCCTGGGCCGCGAGCTGGACCTGTTCCACCTGGACGAGCATTCGCCCGGCACCGTGTTCTGGCACCCCAAGGGCTGGACCGTGTGGCAGCAGGTCGAGCAGTACATGCGCCAGGTCTACCGCGACAACGGCTACCAGGAAGTCAAGGGTCCGCAGATCCTTGACAGGAGCCTGTGGGAGAAGACGGGCCACTGGGACAAGTACCGCGACAACATGTTCGTGACCGAGTCGGAGAAGCGCGACTATGCGCTCAAGCCGATGAACTGCCCCGGCCACATCCTGATCTTCAAGCAGGGCATCAAGAGCTACCGCGACCTGCCGCTGCGCTATGGTGAATTCGGCCAGTGCCACCGCAATGAGCCCACGGGCGGGTTGCACGGCATCATGCGCGTGCGTGGGTTCACGCAGGACGACGGCCATGTCTTCTGCACCGAAGACCAGATCCTGGCCGAGTGCGACGCCTTCACTGCACTGCTGCAGAAGGTCTACGCCGACTTCGGCTTCACCGACATTCTCTACAAGGTCGCCACGCGGCCCGAGAAGCGCATCGGTTCCGACGACCTGTGGGACAAGGCCGAGGCTGCACTGATCGACAGCCTGAAGCGTACCGGCTGCGAGTTCCAGATCTCGCCCGGCGACGGCGCGTTCTACGGGCCGAAGATCGAGTACACGCTGAAGGACGCACTCGGTCGCCACTGGCAGTGCGGCACGATCCAGGTCGATTTCTCGCTGCCGGAGCGGCTCGGCGCGGAGTACGTGGCCGAGTCCGGTGATCGCCACTATCCGGTCATGCTGCACCGCGCGATCCTTGGCAGCCTGGAGCGTTTCATCGGCATCCTGATCGAGGAGCATGCTGGTGCGTTGCCCGGCTGGCTCGCGCCGGTGCAGGTTTCCGTGCTCAACATCACCGATGCGCAGGCCGATTACGCCCGTGACGTCGTCAAAGCGCTGCAAAAACAAGGACTTAGGGTGTCACTGGATTTGCGCAATGAAAAGATCACGTATAAAATCCGTGAGCATTCTTTGCAGAAGGTTCCGTACCTGCTCGTTGTCGGTGACAAGGAAAGGGCCTCAGGAACCGTCGCAGTGCGCGCCCGGGGCAATCAGGACCTCGGGGTGATGGCTCTGGAAGCCTTCTCCCAGAAAATCGCAGCGGACCTTTCTACCCTCCGGTAACGGGTTGCGTGCTGTCGTTTTCTTTCCCATGCCGGGGCGCGAATCTTTGGTTGTCGGGCTGTATGCCCCTGAAGGAATCTCACCATCGCTACCTTTCTTGACCGCCGTACTCCGAACGCCGAACGCAAGCATCGACTGAACCGCGAGATCACTGCCCTGGAGGTCCGTCTAAACGGACCCGAGAACGAGCCGCTGGGCATCGTCAGCATCCAGGAAGCTCTGCGTCTGGCGGCTGAAGGCGACATCGATCTGGTGGAAATCTCCCCGACGGCCCAGCCGCCGGTGTGCCGCCTGATGGACTACGGCAAGTTCAAGTACCAGGAACAGAAGCGCGCAGCCGAGGCGAAGGCCAAGCAGCACGTCATCGATGTCAAGGAAGTCAAGTTCCGTCCCGGTACGGACGAAGGTGACTACAACATCAAGATGCGCAACTTGCGCCGCTTTCTGGAAGACGGTGACAAGGGCAAGGTCACGCTGCGGTTCCGCGGTCGCGAGATCACGCACCAGGACATCGGCATGCGCCTGCTGGAGCGCGTGCGCGACGAGCTGACCGACGTGTCGCTCGTCGAGCACATGCCCAAGCTCGAAGGCCGCCAGATGATCATGGTGCTGGCGCCCAAGCGCAAGAAGTAAGCCGATTCGTCGGCAGCAAGCAATTTGAGTGGGTGCGGTCTGGTCGCTGCGCCCCTCAGTGCCCGCAGGCACCAAAGCGCATGAGTCGTTTCATGCCGCCTCGCAGGAACTACCCCAAGGAGCAGTCATGCCCAAGATGAAGACCAAGAGTGGCGCGAAGAAGCGTTTTCGCGTCCGTCCCGGTGGCACCGTCAAGCGCGGTCACGCCTTCAAGCGTCACATCCTGACCAAGAAGTCCACCAAGACCAAGCGCCACCTGCGTGGAACGACCGCTGTGCATGAGACCAACATGGGTCACATGGCGCAGATGCTGCCGTTCGCCGGTCTGTAATCCACCACAACACGAAGGAGTCATCACATGCCTCGCGTCAAACGTGGTGTTACCGCCCGCGCTCGTCACAAGAAAGTCCTCGCCCTTGCCAAGGGTTTCCGCGGCCGCCGCAAGAACGTCTATCGGATCGCCAAACAGGCGGTGATGAAGGCGGGTCAGTATGCGTACCGTGACCGCCGTGCCAAGAAGCGCGAATTCCGCCGCCTGTGGATCGCGCGTATCAACGCCGGTTCGCGCGCGCTGGGTCTGACCTACAGCAAGTTCATGGCTGGCCTGAAGAAGGCTTGCATCGAAGTGGACCGCAAGGTCCTCGCCGACATGGCCGTCAACGATCCTGCCGCGTTCGGCAGCATCGTCGAGAAGGTGAAGGCCCAGCTCGCTTGAGCCTGACGCGCCGGGTCGGTGCAAGCCGACTCCCGCGTCACACGAAAAAGGCCGACACTGCGTTCGGCCTTTTTTCTTGTCTGTCTATCCCAGTCTTCTGATGAACGATCTCGATCAACTCGTGCAGGCCGCGCAAGCCGACTTCGCCGCCGCGCTCACCCCCGCCCAGCTCGAAGACGCCAAGGCGCGCTACACCGGCAAGTCCGGCCAGGTGA